>CAMVOF010000022.1:0-20191 GCA_947169055.1 uncultured Clostridia bacterium | reverse complement strand
GCAAGCTTCGCATGCTTACGTTGAATAAAAGGGGACGTTTCCCACGCGAGCAAAAGCCTTGATAGAACACCTCGCAACAAGCCCCTCCCAACGGTGTCAACGCGAACTCATACGCAAAGTGAAACCGCCTCCCTTAGAGGGAGGCCTGGCGAAGGTTGCCTCATCCTTCTATTGAAAGCTGGTGGGTGAATTAAAAAAAGGGGAAGGGGGTTGATTTGGGGAGAGATTTGTGTTATAATGTGTTGTGTATGATGAAAAAAGTCAAAAGATGAAACAGATAATATAAAGGAGTTAGCCGGATTGGAAAATATGAACGGTAAGAATGTTAAAAAAGAGCCGAAGAAAAAGAACTGGCTGCTCGATTGGGAGCATTGGCAGATAATGGCCTCGCTGCTCATCATATATGACGTCGTCATGGTCAACGGCTCGTATATGCTTGCGCTGTGGCTGCGGTTCGACTGCAAGTTCAATACTATCCCCAGATCGTATATAGATAACTGGCTGCATTTCTCGGGCTTTTATGCCCTTGTCTGCGTGGCGGTCTTCTGGGTGCTCAGGCTCTATATGAGTATATGGCGGTTCGCAAGTGCCTCGGAGCTTATAAGAACGGTTTTTGCAACGCTGATAACAGGCTTTCTGCATATCGTCGGAATGGAGATAATTTTCGGGCATATGCCGATCTTCTATTATATCATCGGCTGTATGTTCCAGTTCATCTTTGTCTGCGGAGCAAGATTTTCCTACAGACTGGCTCTGCTTGTGCGAAAGAGCAATAAGCAGACGCAGGGGGGAGATCACTCCGGTGCAAGAGCTATGCTCATCGGCGCAGGTGCGGCAGGGCAGATGATCCTCAGAGATACCAACGGTGCTGCCGCTGTCCGCGATAAGATCGTCTGCATAATCGACGACAACCCCAATAAGTGGAACCGCTTTATCGACGGTGTGCCTGTTGTCGGCGGAAGAGAATCCATAATGGAGGCTGTGGAGAAATATAAGGTCAGCAAGATCTTCCTCGCAATACCCAGCGCAACAGCCGAGCAGAGAAGAGACATCCTGAGCATCTGCAAGGAAACAGACTGCGAGCTCAAGCAGCTGCCCGGCCTGTACCAGCTCATGAACGACGAGGTCAAGGTAAGCAAGCTGAGAAGCGTTTCCGTCGAGGACCTGCTGGGCAGAGACCCTATCCGCCCGGATATGCAGGATGTGTTCAACTTCATCACCGGCAAGACCGTCCTCGTTACAGGCGGCGGCGGTTCTATCGGTTCGGAGCTCTGCCGTCAGATCGCAGGACATTCGCCGAAGAAGCTGATAATCTTCGATATCTACGAGAACAACGCCTATTCGATACAGCTTGAGCTGAGAGAAAAATACCCCGAGCTCAATCTCATAGCACTCATCGGCTCGGTACGCGACAGCCGGAAGATGTTCGACGTGTTCTCCGAGTACAGACCCGAGATCGTCTATCACGCAGCCGCGCATAAGCACGTTCCGCTTATGGAGGACAGCCCCTGCGAGGCTATCAAGAACAACGCTATCGGAACCTATAAAACAGCATACGCCGCAATGGCCAACGGCTGCGAGAGATTTGTGCTTATCAGCACCGACAAGGCGGTCAATCCCACGAATATAATGGGAGCTTCAAAGCGCCTGTGCGAAATGATAATCCAGAGCTTCGACCGCAAGATTAAGGAGGGCAAGGCGGCGGAGATACCTCAGCTGTTCACCCACGAAGGCATCGAGAACGCCGACAAGGACGGCACGGGAGAAGTTTTCGAGAACGTGAAGACAGAGTTCGTGGCGGTAAGATTCGGAAATGTTCTGGGCAGCAACGGCTCGGTTATACCGATATTCAAGAAGCAGATCGAGCAGGGCGGACCTGTTACGGTAACGCATCCTGACATTATCCGCTACTTTATGACCATACCCGAGGCTGTGAGCCTTGTAATGCTTGCCGGTACCTTTGCAAAGGGCGGAGAGATATTCGTCCTTGACATGGGAAGCCCGGTGAAGATCGCCGACCTTGCGAGAAACCTGATAAGGCTCTCGGGGTACAAGCCGGATGTTGACATCAAGATACAGTACACAGGACTTCGCCCGGGCGAGAAGCTTTACGAAGAGAAGCTGATGGCAGAAGAGGGCTTGAAGAAGACGGACAACGATCTTATCCATATCGGGTGTCCGATACCCTTTGACACAGAGGAATTCCTCGGCAAGCTTGAAGAGCTGATGTTTGCGGCGTACAACAATGAGAAGAACATCACGGACAGGGTGCAGGATATGGTGAGTACGTATCACCCGGTGAAAGCAGAAGTGCACAGCTAAAACCGCGCAGCGGCATTCGCCGGTTCCAAGGGCGGCGTTAGCCCTTGGCAGGGTCAAGGGACAGCGTCCCTTGCGGAGTCTGAGGCAGAGCCTCAGGTTGCGGCATAGCCGCAATAAACGGCATCGCAGGGCAAAATAAAACAGCACAAATGAAACGGCATCGCAAAGCTGGGGTGGACTCACTGTTGCGATGCCGTTTAAAGTTATATGTCAGATGAAGCAGGAAAGAGCGTGAGCGATTTTCCTTGCGGTGAGGAACCCCTCTGCCCTTCGGGCATCTCCCCTTTCAGGGGAGACTTTTTTCTACCTGCTTTTCTTCTTGCTCTCTATACCGTATTTTACTTCAAATTGCTCCAGCATCCCTTTGATATGTTCTGCAAGATTGCGCTCGGTGCGGAAAGGCCGGAAGAAATGGTATTTCTTTGAAGCCTCGTCGTAACGCGAACGTATCTCCGATTTCAGCATCTCGTAGCGCAATACCACCCGGTTCTCTTCGGCATAGGCTCTGAGCTTCGAGATAAGCTGCGCGGAATGTACAACGTCGATGATGAATACACCGTAGAACATTCCGATAACAAAGGAGAATGCAAGATTGTTCGCCAGCCACTCGAGAGAATCCAGCACCTGCGGGTGGATGAAGAAATAGTAAACAGCTCCGAGCACTGCCCAGAAAAACGAAAACTTCGGGCAGATAAGGCCGTTTATATTGCCCCACTCGTTGGTGTAGTCCCACAGCCTAACCTTGAAATATTTCAGGCAGACTATGCCGGCAATGTACTCGATAAGCGTCATGAACACTGCCATAGCGGCAAAGAGCACTATCCTGTTTGCCGCGTCGCTGCTGAAGGGGTCGTATTTTTCAAACAGGGCGATGATATAAAGTATGCAGAGTCCGCTTCCGTACAGCGGAAGATAAGGCCCTGTGCAGAAGCCCGGGTTTATCCACTTGCGCTCAGGGTTCGCATCCGAAAAGAAGCGCCTGAATATCAGTTCTATGCACCAGCCTATTACCGAGCCGATGAAAAACAGAAATGCAAGTATAAGAAAAATGTTCATTGTCTATCCTCTATCGCCGTGATCTTGTCTATCCTCCGCTGGTGTCTCTCGTCTCCCGAGAAGGGCGTCGAAACGAAGACATCCACAAGGTCGAGGGCTGTTCCCTCTCCCACGACTCTTGCCCCGAAGCACAGAACGTTTGCGTCGTTATGCTCTCTCGAAAGCCTTGCCGAGAAGTAATCCGAGCAGCAGGCTGCCCTTATCCCACGGACTTTATTTGCAGCGTAGGACATCCCGAGCCCTGTGCCGCAGATGAGGATCCCCATCCCGCACTCGCCGCTCGTTATCTTTTTGCACACAGCTTCCGCAGAGTCGGGGTAGTCGCAGCGTTCTCCCGGAGCACATCCCACATCCACAACTTCTATGCCCTGTTCCTCGAGGTGAGCTTTCACCGCGAGCTTGAGCTCGGGTGCTGCGTGGTCGTTTCCTATGGCTATCTTCATGCCTGTTCCTCCTCTTTTTTCTTCCTGAAAACCAGAAGTTTGCTGATAACGTAATTGAGTATCAGCACCACAACGTTTGCGATTATCTTGGTCACCCAGTAGCCCATGCCGATGACTTTATATCCCAGCCACATCATGAACATCTCCACAAGCAGGGTGAATATCCTGCCGCCGTAGAAGGATGCAGCCTCGGCTGTTATGGCCTTTGCGCCCTTTGCCTGGGAGCTGAACACCCATATCCTGTTGGTGACATAGGCGAAGGTCACGGCGCATATCCACGAGATAACGGTGCTGACCGTCGAGACCACGCCCTTGCCGCAGCCTGCCGATTCAAGCAGGGATTTTGCGATGCCTGCCGTGACAAAGCTGACGGCTGTTGTCAGCACACCGAAGAAGAGGTACATAAGCACCTCTTTATTTTTTTTGTAAAAGGGCTCGAATATCCTCAGCACCGGCAGGTGCATTATCTTGTCGAAGATATCCGGCCTGCGTTCGTTTTCGCTGCTCTGCATTATAAACAGGCTCCTATTCTTTCTTTTCGAGGGTGACTTTTATGCCCATACCTTCGCCGGAGACGATAGTGAGCTTCATGCTCTTTCCGTCGTCGGAGAGAGTTCCCTCGGCCTTTGAGTCGGCGTATTTGACGGTCACGGAGCTGCCGTCCTCTTCCCATTTCAGCGAGTATTTCGTCCCGTTCATTGAGACCGTGCCCTTGCCGTCATCTTCCAGCTCGAGCTTCATAAAGTCGCGGATATTGGGGTTGCTGCCTTCGGTGACAGTTGCTCCGTCGAACTCATAGACGGTGCTTTCCCAGTTTCCCACAAGTTTGCTTTTGCAGCCCGAGAGACAAAGCACACAGACCGCAGCGCAGACCAGGACAAAGACCAGACGCTTCATATCAAAGCTCCTTGACGATCTCATC
The DNA here is from genome assembly GCA_947169055.1 of uncultured Clostridia bacterium. Classification (GTDB taxonomy): domain Bacteria; phylum Bacillota; class Clostridia; order Oscillospirales; family Ruminococcaceae; genus FB2012. The sequence continues at coordinate 15,448 of CAMVOF010000022.1, read as the reverse complement.
CCGGCTTCTTCTCTGGGAATGACGGGGAGAGGGTTCGCAGTCCTCGGCGGCATAGCCTATGGGGAATGCAGCCACCAGCTCGCAGCCCGACATCTCGGGGAAGAGAGAAGCGAGCTTCGGAGCATCGAAATGTCCTATCCAGGTGGTCCCCAGGCCGAGGTCGGCGATCTCCAGCATTATATGTGTTGCCACGATAGTTGCGTCAACGTCGGCGAAGCGTCTTTTATCGCTGGGACGTTCCCAAGCCTCGCTTATCTTTCCGCCGACAACGATTATAGCCTCAACGTTCTTGAAGAACTCGAATTTCGTGCAGCCGAGGAATTTATCTATCGCGTCCTGACTTCTCAGAGACCAGAGCCTTACGGGCTGGAAATTCACGGCTGTGGGAGCTGCAAGAGCCGCTTCGATGACAGCGTCTATCTTTTCTTCCTCAACGGGCTTGTCCGAGAACTTGCGGACGGAATATCTTTCCTTAGAGAGTGTCAGAAAATCCTTCATATTAACCTCCTTGTATCGGTCGAACTGTTATCGCAGAACTGTGTGCCGTATTCTGCGATATTTTTTTGCTCTTATATTTCCTCCAAAAACGATCAGTTTAACCCCTTCATGCTAAGGGAGATGCGGTTCTTTTTGAGATCGACGCTCAGCACTTTAACTTTTACTACCTGCCCGACCTTTACCACGTCGAGAGGATGCTTTACGAATTTATTGCTCAGCTGGGAGATGTGCACAAGACCGTCCTCGTGGACTCCGATGTCAACGAAAGCGCCGAAGTCGATGACGTTTCTCACCGTTCCCATAAGCTCCATGCCCTCGGTCAGGTCCTTGAGCTCCATGACATCGCCGCTTCTCATCAGCGGAGGAGGCAGCTCGTCTCTGGGATCGCGGCCGGGCTTCTGCAGCTCCGAGATCATGTCCTTGAGGGTGGGGATGCCTGTCCCCAGCTCCTCTGCGAGCTTCTTCATGCCGATAGCCGAGCATCTGTCCCCCAGGTCGGAGAGCTTTCCGATGTCGGCAGGCTTGTAGCCGCATTTATCCAGCAGCTCCTTTGCAGCCTTGTAGGATTCAGGGTGAACAGCCGTGTTGTCGAGGGGGTCCTTTCCTCCTCTTACACGCAAAAAGCCTGCGCACTGCTCGAAGGCCTTAGCTCCCAGCTTCGGAACTTTCATGAGCTGGCGTCTGTCGGTGAAAGCTCCGTTCTCCTCGCGGTAGGCCACGATGTTCTTCGCAACAGCCGCATTTATGCCTGCGATGTAGGAGAGCAGGGAGTAGGAAGCCGTGTTGAGGTCAACTCCCACGCTGTTCACGCAGTCTTCAACGACTCCCGAAAGAGCCTCGTCCATTCTCTTGGGAGGCATATCGTGCTGATACTGGCCCACGCCGATGGCCTTGGGGTCGATCTTCACAAGCTCTGCAAGAGGATCCTGCAGTCTCCTTGCGATAGATACCGCCGAACGCAGAGAAACGTCGTAGTCCGGGAATTCCTCAGCCGCAAGCTTTGAAGCCGAATATACCGAAGCTCCTGCCTCGGAGACCACCATGTAGCTCACGGGCATATCTATCTCCCTGACGATCTCGGCAACAAGGGCTTCGCTTTCTCTCGAGGCTGTGCCGTTGCCTATAGCTATGGCGTTGACCTTGTTTTTCTTTATCATGGCTTTGAGGCCGATCTTGGCTTTCGCAGCCTGAGCCGGTGTGTTTATATATACGATGCCGGTGTCCAGCACCTTGCCTGTCTCGTCTGTGACCGCAAGCTTGCAGCCGTGGGCATAGCCGGGATCGAGCCCCAGTGTTATCTTGCCCTTAACAGGGGGCTGCATGAGCAGCTGGCGGAGATTTTCCTTGAAAACTTTTATTGCACCCTCCTGGGCTTTTTCGGAGAGCTCGCTTCTTATCTCTCTCTCGATAGAGGGGTAGATGAGCCTCTTGTAGCCGTCTTCGCAGGCTTCTGCCACCAGCTCGGCACAGGGGGATTTGCCCTTGAGGTATTTTCTTATGCAGTAGCTCTCGCCTGCACCCTCGGGAACTGTCACGCTTACCTTGAGCATCTCTTCTCTCTCGCCGCGGTCGATGGCAAGCACTCTGTGCCCTGCTATCTTTGCAGCACCCTCCGAGAAGTCGTAGTAGTTGTCGTAAACGCTGCTCTCGGCATCCTTTGCGGCTTTTGATACGAGCACGCTGCTCTGCTCGAAATATGTCCTCAGCTCTTTTCTGAGGTCTGCATCGTCCGAAACTGTCTCGGCGATTATATCCTTTGCTCCCTGAACCGCATCCTCGGCGGTCTCAACGCCTTTTTCGGCATCCACAAAGCCCTCAGCGGCAGCTGCCGGGTCGGAGTCCTTCTCCTGAGCAAGGATGAGCTCGGCAAGGGGCTCGAGTCCCTTTTCCTTTGCAACGGAAGCCCTTGTGCGGCGTTTCTGCTTGTAGGGACGGTAAATGTCCTCCACCTCGACCAGCACCGTCGCCTTTTCGATAGCCGCGGCAAGCTCGTCAGTCATCTTGCCCTGTTCGGTTATGGAAGCAGTTACTTCTGCCTTGCGCTTTTCCAGGTTCCGCAGATATGTGAGCCTGTCGAAGATAAGGCGCAGGGTCTGGTCGTCGAGAGAGCCCGTGACCTCCTTGCGGTAACGTGCGATAAACGGTATGGTCTTGTCATCGTCGATAAGTGCAACGGTATTGTCGATCTGCTCCTTCCGCAGCCCGAACTCCTTTGCAAGCATTGAATTGATATCCATAGATGATCCCTTTCTTTTATTCTTTCTTTAGTTTTTTTACAAGCGCATCGGTGACGGCTCTTATTGGCGGAGAGATGTTCTCCGGAAGAGCGTCGGCTTCAAAGAAGCGAAGCTCTGTCATCTCGCCGTCACGGGCTGTGGGTGTGCCGGTAAATTTCCGGCAGAGATATACGATCTCAACGTTCGAGACCTCGTCGCCGTTGGGGTAGATGTAATGTGCTTCGGGGCCGGAGTTTATCATAAAGAACTCAAGCTCCTGCGCCTCTATCCCCATTTCCTCGAAAAGCTCCCGCTTTGCGCAGTCCTCAACTTTTTCGTCGATCTCCACCGAGCCGCCGGAATAGCCCCAGCAGCCGTTGTCCGATCTTTTCCCCAGCAGTACCCTGCTGCCGTCCAGAGCGATAACGCTTGCCGCACACTGTATCAGAGGCCTGTGCCCCACAAGCTTCCGAAGCTCCATAATATATCCGTCCATAGCTTCTCCTTAAAGATTGCGCTGTATCCTTATGTAGACTTTATCGTCCTTGGGCAGCCTTTCCACCAGCCTTACCTCCACGTTGCCGGGGTAGGTCTTCTTTGAATACTGCTTGCCCGTCAGCACCTTGTATTCGTCCTTGTAGGAGCGGAAGGTCAGGGCGTAGAACTGCTCCTCCTCGGGGTGTGCTTCAAAGGCGTTGATTATCCGCATACGCAGCCGCATATAGTCCTGGACCCTCCTGCCTTCGTGGGTGGATTTCAGCTGCTCGATGAAAGCCTTCTCCTCCTCAGACAGCGGATATTTCTGGGCTATCAGACGCCGGCGTTCCTCGGCGGCTTTCTTCTCGGCTTCTATCTTTTCGACACGCTGCTGCTTCATTTTTGCAAAGCCCGGACAGCTTGCGAAATCCGTGGTATAAACAGCCTTGCAGACCGAGTACAGAGCCATGGCGTCGTTCAGGGCATTGTGGAAGGTACCTTGCTCCGGCACGTAGCCGAAGGCATCCGCCAGCTCTTTGATGTTCACAGCCTGAGGCAGCTCCATTTTCCTTGTGAGCTCGGCCTGTATGTCTGTGACGAGAGAGCGTATCTTCCTCACATTCCCTGCACCCCGGCGAAGCCTTTCGTGCTGCAATATATCTGCCTCCAGCCCCGGAGCATCGAAATTCCCCCAGACGCAGATGCGGTCAATACCGTATTTTTTCAGCAAAGCCACAGCCTGCGCCATGACAGCATCGCTGTCCGGCGAGCGGTATATCTCGTCCTGATCCAGCTTTGTAAGGCTGCGGCACTGCTTTGTGAGCTTGGGGTAGCGGTTGGGGCAGGCGGTCTCGTAGAAAGTCTCGCACAGCTCGAAATCGCTGTCGCAGATAACGAGCCCCACAGACAGCACTTCGCTCTTGTTTCTTGTTATCATATAGCCGCAGGTGAATTCAAAGTCGGCAAAGCAATAATATCTGCCGTCCATTCTATCAGTTCCTTTCAGTAAGGCAATACCGCTCAACCCCTGTGCGTCAGGATGCAAAAACTCAATCAAGATTGAGCTCGCCAGTTTTTTGTCAGATCACTTAAATTTGACGCAGACTGGCTGGCGCCAGTCAAGGAAAATTTGGGTGATATGACGGAAAACTGGCAAGCAGATGGCGTGCAGAGGCGTTAGCCGCGGGTTGTGCGGTGTTGCCTAAGTAACCGTGATCGCTGTTTTTATCTTACGATGCCTGCCGCAGCCATTGTGACCACAGGCAGTGTAAAAGCGCTGAGCAAAGTCGTGAACGCGAAAAATTCGGCACAGCGCAGAGGCTTGCGGTCGAACATTATCGCAAACATGGTGCCCGTTGTTGCAACGGGACAGGCACAGGCGATAGTCACCACCATGATGACCAGCGGAGGTGCGGGGATAAAGCTCATGGCAACGCAGCAGATAAGGGGTATCACCAGCAGCTTCAAAGCGCTGACGATATACAGTCCCGGGTTCTTCATGGCCTTGAAGAAATTCGTCTGTGCGGCGGAAGCTCCAGCGATAAGCATTGCCAGAGGGGTGTTCATATCCGATATGTATTTGAGAGAGCTCAGAGGCACTTCCGGCAGATGTATCTGCGTAAGGTATGTTGCAAGTCCCAGAAAGACCGCGATAACCGAGGGCGAACGCAGAGCCTTCAGCAGAGAGGTGAAATCCTTCTCTCCCTTCATCTGCATGAGCCCGTGGGTCCACACCAGGATGTTGAAAAGCGTCACATAAGCCGTGAGGTAGAGAACTCCCTCTGTTCCGAAGATGCCGTTTATAAGGGGTATCCCGATGAAGCCGCAGTTTGAATACACCGCCGAAAATCTTTCAAGAGATGCGTCCTCTCTGTTTTTGTGAACGGCTATCATCGACAGGGATATCGCCAGGGCAAAGGTCACTGCCGACAGCAGGAACGACCACGCCAGCCCTTTCAGGAGCCTGCTGCTGTATTCGGTCTGGTAGGACATAAAGATCAGCACCGGATTGACGATATACAGCGCTATCTTTGAAAGCTGCTTTGTGCCGTCTTTGCTTATGATGCCTTTCATATAGCAGCCTGCACCGATAAGCAGGATGATGAACATTATCGCTATCTGCCTGCCTATGAGCATCCCCGCTTCGAGCACTCCCATATTTCCCATTTATATCCTGCTTTCTTATCTGCTTGTCTGTAATATCTTTTCAGCCATGCTTTCAATATCGGCAAGGGTGAAAAGCTCGCCTGCGGCAGCTCTGAATCTTGCTGCTCCCGGCATACCCTTGACGTACCAGATGATATTATGGCGCATTTCCTTGACGCCCTGTCTCTCGCCTTTGAAGCTGCACGCAAGCCTTGCGTGCTCAAGCATTATCTTCATCTTTTCCTCAAGGGTCGGTTCGGGAAGAAGCTCTCCCGTTTTGATGAAATGCTCTGTCTCTTTGAAGACCCAGGGTCTTCCGCAGCTGCCTCTTCCTATCATCACAAGATCGCAGCCCGTTTCGTCATACATAGCCTTGCAGTCCTGCGGAGTAAAAACATCGCCGTTGCCGATGACAGGACAGCTCACTGCTTCCTTGACTTTCCTTATTATCTCCCGGTCTGCTTTTCCGGAATAATACTGCGTCCTGGTCCTTCCGTGGACGGCTATTGCGGCTGCTCCTGCCTGCTCCAGCCTTTTCGCAAGCTCGGGAGCATTCACGCTTTCGTTATCCCAGCCTGCCCGTATCTTCACCGTCACAGGGCAAGGTGCGTGTTTTACGGCTGCTTCCGTCACAAGAAAAGCCGTCTCGGGATTTTTCATCAGAGCCGAGCCTGCGCCCGTCTGCACTACTTTAGGCACGGGACACCCCATGTTTATGTCGATAATATCGGGCTCGAACTTTGCCAGCATCTCTGCCGCCCTCGCCATATATTCCGGCTCGCTGCCGAAAAGCTGGAGAGCCATGGGTCTTTCCTCGGCGGTTATCCTGCAAAGCTCCGCTGTCTTTTTGTCGCCGTAAACGAGACCCTTTGCCGAGATCATCTCGCTCACAAGATAGGAAGCTCCGAAGTTTTTGCACATGAGCCTGTAGGCTCTGTCGGCGACGGATGCCATGGGAGCAAGAGCTGCCCTGCGGCTGATCTCGATGCCGCCTATGGTTATCACATCAGCCATATGAAATTCTGATCCTCGTTTACGAAATCCATGTTATAGAGCAGGATGATCCTGTCTATCTTCTTTTCCTCGCACAGCTCGGCAATGGTCTGCATCTGCATATGGTAGTATCTCAGGTCGATCATCGTTATCTCGCTGTACTGGTCTATCAAAAACTGCATGGCGGCGTTTGCGTAGCTGTCCTTGATTATCAGGACCTTCTCTCCCTCGTTCTGCGAGGTTATATCCACTCTTGTGAAGTTGCCGCCGAAGAAGCCGGCGTATTTGTCCTTTTTGTCGAAGAAGGAGCGGTCGATGATGCTGTCGGAGGTGTTGCCGGCAGGCAGCCATGTCACGCTGTATTTTCCGTCGGGGTTGGTGTATAGCCAGAGGGGATCGGGCTCTGCCGCAGCGGAGGGCGCTTTTGAATAAAGGGTCCCGTAGAAATCGGGGATAGTCTCGCTCTCGTATTCGGGAAGGATGTTCTTCTGTCCCGAAAGGGCAAGATAAGCGTTCACCACGTTCCAGGCTCCCAGGGATGTCCAGTGGTGGTCTGTGCGGTAGTAGGAATCCTCCTTGCCCGCAAGCCCTGCCTCTTCAAAGTTCATGGGGTAGAAGTTGACCTTGTCGCTGAGCTTTTCGCCCACTCTCTCGATGCTCTTGTTCTGGTCGTCGCAGAGGGCGTAGGAGGGCAGCTTGTCGCCGAGGGCAGACTGTGCGTTGGGCACAAGGATAAAGTCAACGGGAATGTTCACGGTCTCGGCAAAGTCGTTTATATAGCCGATGTTCTCGTCTATCTGGTCGGTGTTCTCGGTGTACTGCTGCAAGAAGCGCATAGAGCCGTCGCTGTCCGAAACGAGATATACCCCGTTCTGGAAGCGTTTGCCCAGCAGCCTGTCGAAGTCGGTCTTTATCGAAACGAAGAGGTCCTTGCCGAATATCTGGTCGGAGAGATAGGTCTCCAGCTTGTCGGTGTATTCGCCTTTTTTCACGCTTTCAAGGGAAAACTCCGGCTTCTGGGCAAGTGTGCGGTTCTCCATTTCCGAAAATTCCCTGTCGGAGGAAAAGAGGGTGGCTGCCCCTATCCCGAAAACGAACAGCAGAAATACAGCCGCAGTCAGTATGTCGGCAAGCCGGGGAGTTTTCTTCTCCGCAGCTTCGGCAGCCGAGTTTTTGGTTTTTCCGGTATCTGCCTGCATTTTTTCTGCCTCCTAAAATCTGAAATACAAAAAGGGGTTGAAGGAATTGCTCGCAAGATATGCCGCCGACACAACGAGAAGTGAAGCCACGCAGATGGGCTCGGCTGCACAGCCGTAGATAACAGGCGCCTTTGCCGAGAGCTTCTCGCCTATCCGCTTGAACAGCGGCGTCGATGCCACGATGAGCACAGCGAAAAGCACGATGTTCTGCATGAACCACTGTCTGTCGTAGGTGCCGTTATAGAGCGGCAGATCTCCGAAGCCGAACATATTCTTGAAGTTCTGTATGAGGGCCTTGGTGTCCTCGAAGGCGAAGATGCCCCAGCCTATGACTATCAGCAGCAGAGCGTAGATGTGCCTGATGACCGAGGGCAGCTTTTTGAGGGCCTTCAGCAGGAAGAGCTTCTCGCAGAGGAGTATCACTCCGAAATAGACTCCCCAGAGCATGAAGTTCCAGTTTGCACCGTGCCAGAAGCCGGTCAAAAACCACACGATCATGATGTTCACGCACTGCCTTACCTTGCCCTTGCGGTTTCCGCCCAGGGGGATATAGACATAATCGCGGAACCAGGAGGACAGGGAGATGTGCCAGCGTCTCCAGAACTCGGTTATGGTGTCCGAGATATAGGGGTAGTTGAAGTTTTCCAGGAAGTCGAAGCCGAACATCTTTCCGAGGCCTATGGCCATGTCGGAATAGCCCGAGAAGTCGAAGTATATCTGGAAGGTGTAGGCGATTATGCCCATCCAGCTTGCAGCAACGCTGAGCTGTGACTGTGGAGCTTCGCTTATGGCCGTGAAAAGAGCTCCGATGTTGTTTGCGAGTATCACCTTTTTGCCGAGACCCACGGCAAAGCGCTTTGCACCTCTCGAGAACTGAGAAAGGCTCTCTTTCCTGCTGCCCAGCTGATCCTCTATCGTCTGGTAGCGGACTATGGGACCTGCGATTAGCTGCGGGAACAGGGTGACGTAGGTCGCAAGATTTAAGAAATTCTTCTGGGACTTCACCTCTCCCTTATACACGTCGATGACGTAGGAAAGGGTCTGGAAGCTGTAGAAGGAAATGCCTATGGGAAGGGTCAGTCCCAGGGGTTTGATGTCGAGATCCATTATATTGTTAGCATTGTTGATAAAGAAATCGGTGTACTTAAAAAACAGCAAAAGCCCCATGTTCCAGACGATCGCTGCGATCATCGAAACAAGAGGCAGCTTGTTTTTAAAGCGTTCCCTGTTGCACAAAAGTCCCGTGACGTAAGCCACGATTATCGAAGCTATCATCAGGAAAACATAGATCGGTTCGCCCCAGGCGTAGAACACCAGGCTGAACAAAAGCAGTACAGCGTTTTTAAAGGGGCGCGGAACTATATAATATGACGCCAGGACTAAAGCCAGAAAGAAAAACAAAAAGGTCGTGCTACTGAACAGCATACGGTTATCTCCAATGCTTTTATATTATAATAAGCTCGGACAGCGAAGCGACATCCTCGCTGTCCGTTGATCTTTTTATATTACGCGCCTATGATCTCTTTTGCCTTTGCGTTGTCGTCGGAGAGGCACATGAACACATACTTGCCCTGCTTTACGAGCACGGGGTCGTTGAGCTTGTCCATCTCGGCAGGCTGGTAGTTCTCGAAGGCCTTCTTCTGAGCCTCGATCCTGTTTTCGAGAGCTGTGTATATCTCGTCGGCAGAAGCCTCGTCCTTTGCCTCGAAGCACTCGATCTCCTCTGCGGTGAATCCGCCGGAGCCGATATATATCTTGGCTGTGGTGTAGAGGTCGGGCTTGATCTTGATGAGCTTCTCAACCATAGCCAGGTCAAGTTCGTTGAGAGCATCGACATAGGTTATATCGCTCTTGAGCTTGTCGGCGATAGCAGCAACGTCTTTCTCAACGTTTTCGGCAGGCTGCTCGGGGCCGTTGTTATCGGAAGCCGAATCCGACGTTCCCGAAGCCTTTGAGGAGCTGCCCGAGGAATCGCTGCCGCCGCAGGCTGTAAGAGCCGTGCAGCTGAGCATAAGGGCTGCGAGCATTATACAAATTTTCTTTTTCATAGCAGGTCTGTTCCTTTCTTTGTTTACAGTATATATTATCAGCTGTTGTCAGCCAGATATTTCAGCCATACCAGGCAGTAGTTGCGCATCAGGTGTATGCCGTCGTTTGAAGCATCCAGCGGCAGCGAACCGTCCTCGAGGCGCAGAGCGGAGTTTACATCGAGGTAGACCGAGCCTGTGTCAGCCGCTACCTGCTTGATCCTCTCGTTGAGAGCGTCAACGTTCTCGGGAGTGAAGCAGGAGTTGTTGCTAAGTGCGTATTCCGAAACAGGAAGCACGGACTGAATGTAGATCGTTGCGTCCGGCTGGATGTCCTTTATCTTTTCAACTGTCTCAACATAAAGATCCTGGAAGCTGTCCCAGCTTGGCCAGCCCATTTCGTTTATGCCGAACATTACATATATCCTCTTGAAATCGTGCTGTGCAAGAGCATCGAAGATAGTGCCGTAGGTGCCGTCGTCAAGCTCTATCTGAAGGTTGTACGCAGCGGCGTCCTCGCCTTCCCACCAGAGGTTGTTCACGTTGAGGCCTGTCGAAGCGTAGAATGTTGCTTCGGGCTTGCCGCAGTTCATTCCCAGACCTACAGTCCTGGAGTTTCCGATGAATACCGCATCTGCAAAATCATCGTCGATGTCCGAGGGCTCGGGGAAGGGATTGTCGTCTTCCGATTCGTCTCCGCTCTCGTCTGTGCCGCTTGCATCAGTGTCGCTGTCGCCGGAGTCCACCTTGTCCCAGTAATCGTCCGCACCGCTCTCGGCTTCTTCCTTGGAGCTTTCGTCAGCCGCGACCGAAGTGTCAGTCTCGACCGAAGTGTCAGTCTCGCTGTCTCCGACGGAATCTTCATCGCCGCTGTCTTCTTCGGGCTTGCTGTCCTCGGTGTCCGAGGTCTGTGCCGCTGCTGAAACAGTCTTGGACTCATCCGACGAAGAAGAGTCGCTTTCCATGGTCTTGAGAGCACCTCTTATCGCCCAGACGATCACTACTCCTATGATAACAAGGCATACTGCGCCGACTGCCCCCTGAACAGCCCTTACGCGGACGAGCCTTGTGCTCTTTGCAGAACGTTTCTTTTTAGCCATTTTGATTTTCCTTCCTTCTGCCCCCTGGTAGATGTATAGTCCGTGTCAGTCCCTTTTCCGGTGCATACCCCGGAGCTGCCTGCTCCCTGTCCTGAAGAAGGGATATCCGCTTTTTCACATACACATTTATTATAACACAGCCTTCCGGATTTTTCAACCCCTTTTGGCGGATTTATCGCCTCCTGACGAAATAATTTCGCACGGCAGCCGCATACTTCCGGGCCGGAGGCAGTATAATTGAAAAAAGGGGGTCTGCCTGTGAAAAGCCGAGCAAAAACCGCTGCGGCAGCAGCGTTGATTTTCGCGCTGATACCGCTTTCCGCAAGAGCCTTTGCAGATAAAGCGCCTGCTCCGGAAAAGCCGGGCAGCGTTAAAATACTTATAGAAGATACGGGAGAGAAGCTCTGCCTGTCAGAGGAGGAGTATATCGCCGGAGCAGTGTTCGCCAGCATCCCTGCCGACAGCCCCGAGGAAGTGCTGAAAGTCCAGGCTGTTATCGCGCATACCTACCTCGAAGCGAGGAAAGCAGAGGAAGCTGAAAACCCGACGGAGGAGCTTGAGGGGTGCGTCATGAGCGACGACACCGAGAAATACAACGCCTTTTTCACCGAAGAGCAGGCGAGGGCATTTTACGGCGAGGAATACGGAGAGTACGCTGTGAAAGTCGAAGCCGCGGCGGAGTATGCAGGGGATAAGATACTGACCTTTGAAGGCAAGCCGAAGGAGGTGCCTTTCTGTGAAAGCGCAGAGGGGACGAAGGGGTTCAGGGGATTTGTGCAGGAGGAAGCGATAGAGATGGCGAAAGAGGGAGCGAGCTGTGAGGAGATAATAGCGGAGCTGCTGCCGGAGTGGAATGTCGGAGCCCCTGCCCTACAGTTGGATGTAGGGGCGCACCTGTATGTGCGCCCACAAACATAGCACAAGCCGCAAAATGGGCGAACACATAGGTTCGCCCCTACGGTCATTCCACGCATGAAACGGTTCTATGAACAATACAAACAACCACGCTCTTCTTGGGGGCTTTCCGGTCGGTCGGTGCCCCGACGGGGCTTGACACGTGACGCAAGCAGAGCTTGCTTTTGCAATCTGTAGGGCGGGGGCTTGCTCCCGCCGTAATATACCGACCAGCCTCAATAGAGCGTGAGGACACACGGCAGGAGCAAGCCCCTGCCCTACATTCCTGCCACGCTCAAAACATATCCTTGAACAATACAAACAACCACGCTTTTGTTGGGGGCTTTCCGATCGCCCCCAAACCCCTTCGGATACAAACCTGTATTGATATTTTTAAACTATTCCAAAAACAAGCCTTAATAGAATACCCCGCAGCAAGCCTCTCCCAACGGCTGCACCGCAGACTCATTCACAAAGGCACCTGCCTCCCCTCCGGGGAGGCCTGGCGAAGGTCGCCTCATTCTCCCAATGAAAAATGGTGGGGGAATTAAAAAAAGGGTTGACAAATCAAGATCCGTAGTGTATAATAAAAAGCGAACTCAATATTATTAAACCGCTGAAGAAGAGTAAGTAGCTTTTAGCTGTCGGTTTTCAGAGAGCTGCCGGGCGCTGAGAGGCAGTAGCTGAGCTTTAAGTGAATGGACTTCTGAGGGTGACCGAAAGCCTTTGGGCAAGTAGCAGTCGCCGGGAACTGTACCCGTTATCAATGCAGACCCGTATGTCGGTACGGGAGCCGAGCGGACGTTTAGAACGTCAAATTGGGTGGCACCGCAGGAAATATCTCCTGTCCCATGTTATGTGGGACAGGAGTTTTTTATTTTCGTTGAGGCAATACCGCGCAGCCACCGGCTAACGCCTTTGTACGCCATATGCTTGCATATTTTCCGTCATATTACCGTAATTCTCCTTGAAAGGCACAAAGCCTTCCTGCATCGAATTCCGGCAATCTGACAAAAAATCTGACTGCGCATCTGACGCACAATGGCTGTGCGGTATTGCCTTTGACCCGAGACAAATATTTTTAAAGAAAGAGGTAATCACTATGAGCAAAGAAATCCCTTACAAGATCTATCTTGAAGAAAACGAGATGCCCAAGCAGTGGTATAATGTCCGCGCTGATATGAAGAACAAGCCGGCTCCGCTGCTCAACCCCGGCACGCTCCAGCCGATGACCGTAGATGAGCTGAGCGCCGTTTTCTGCCGTGAGCTCGCAGAGCAGGAGCTCGACGACACCACACCCTATATCGACATCCCCCAGGAGATCAGAGACTTCTACAAAATGTACCGTCCTTCTCCGCTGGTAAGAGCTTACTGCCTCGAAAAGGCACTGGGCACTCCCGCAAAGATCTACTACAAGTTCGAGGGTAACAACACCTCCGGAAGCCACAAGCTCAACTCCGCTATCGCTCAGGCTTACTACGCAAAGAAGCAGGGCCTCAAGGGCGTTACCACCGAGACCGGTGCAGGTCAGTGGGGTACAGCTCTTTCGATGGCTTGCGCATACCTCGGCCTCGATTGCAAGGTTTACATGGTTAAAGTTAGCTATGAGCAGAAGCCCTTCCGCCGCGAGGTTATGAGGACCTACGGAGCAGACGTTACTCCTTCTCCTTCCAACACCACCAACATCGGAAGAAAGATCCTCGAAGAGTTCCCCGGAACAACAGGAAGCCTTGGCTGCGCTATCTCCGAGGCTGTTGAAGTTGCAGTGGGCACAGAGGGCTACAGATACGTCCTCGGTTCGGTGCTTTCTCAGGTACTGCTGCATCAGTCCGTTATCGGTCTCGAGACAATGGCAGCCTGCGACAAGTATGACATCAAGCCCGATATGATAATCGGCTGTGCAGGCGGCGGTTCCAACCTCGGCGGTCTTATCTCGCCCTTCATGGGAAGAAAGCTCCGCGGCGAAGCCGACTACGAGATCATCGCAGTTGAGCCTGCATCCTGCCCGTCTCTCACAAGGGGCAAGTACGCATACGACTTCTGCGACACCGGAAAGGTTTGTCCTCTTGCTAAGATGTACACCCTGGGCTCCGGCTTCATTCCCTCGCCCAACCACGCAGGCGGTCTCCGCTATCACGGCATGAGCAGCGTTATCTCGCAGCTTTACGATGACGGCCTTATCACTGCAAGAAGCGTTGAGCAGACCGCAGTATTCGAGGCAGCAGAGAAGTTTGCAAGAGTTGAGGGTATCCTTCCTGCACCCGAGAGCAGCCACGCTATCAGAGTTGCTATCGACGAAGCGCTCAAGTGCAAGGAGACCGGCGAAGAGAAGACCATCGTCTTCGGCCTTACAGGAACAGGCTACTTCGACATGGTTGCTTACCAGAAGTTCAACGACGGTGAGATGTCGGATTACATCCCCACCGACGAAGACATTGCAAAGAGCCTTGCTCAGATGCCCAATGTTGACAAATAATCAGAAATAATATTTTCCTCCATCCATAATAAATAAGCCGTTTGCGGTAAAGGCAAAGCCCTGGACCGCAAACGGTTTTTCTTATCGCGAAGCACATTAAAAAGGCTTTTTGCCCTACGCCCCATAACAAAAACCTCCCCTGACAGGGGAGGTGGTATTACAATGTCACGCATCACTGAATCTTACATTTATCTCACATATCTCCGCGTCCGTTCCGAGCCGCATGAACGGCCCGAACACCCCGACTCCCGAGGTGACTATCGAGTACATATCGTCCTTTTTGAGCACGCCGCAGCAGTTTTCCCATATCCTCCTCGTTATAACCGTCAGGGGGAAGGTCTGGCCGTCGTGGGTGTGTCCCGAGAAGTCGATGTCAGCGCCGGCATCGGCGGTCTCCCGGAGCTCGTCCGGCTCGTGTGCGATGAAGAATATCGGCTTGTCCTTGTCGAGGAGCCTCGTCAGGTTGTAGGCGGAAAGCCTTCTGCCGTCGGAAGAACCGGGCTTTGCCGCATCTCTTCTGCCCACGAGATAGAACTTGTCGTCGATCAGTATGCTTTCGTCCGTGAGGATGTTGATGTTCGCTTTTTCGAGGAACGCAGCCATTTCGTCGTCGTGTGTGGGGTGGGTGTCGGTGCTGAAAGTGAAGCCCATGAGAATCTTCTCGTTGATGTCGTGGTTGCCGTAAACAGCCCAGGTCCCGTATTTTGACTCGATGCTTGCAAAAAGCTCTGCAAGCTCGTCGGGGTAGTCAAGGCCGTCGAGGCTGTTGTCGAAAATATCCCCTGCAAAGATAACAAGGTCGGGCTTGCAGACGTTTATCATATCGACGGTCTTCTTTATGTGGTCCCGTCCGATGGCGTAGCCCAGGTGGGTGTCTGCGATGAGGACGATCTTCATCTCGTCCATTCCCTCCACCTGCTTGTTTATGGTGACGTCGTAGGTGGTGGTCTTTATCTTCCTTGCGTGGACAAACCCGACGATGCAGCAGAGTGCAGCCGCCGCGATAACGACAAGCCCCGTGATTATAGCTCCGCTTCGGGTAAAGAGCTTTGTGTTCCTGAGTTTTGTGTGGATGCAGACAAAGCGAAGTATCTCGATGAAAACTATCGACATGATCGTATAAAGAATTATTCCCATCCAGTAGGACGAGAGCCGTCTCACCAATATTGCCGGGATGCTTTTCGGCAGCAGCATGGCAAGCATAGGCGAATACACAAACAACGCAAGCACTGCCGAGGTCGGAACGATGAAAGCAGGCCTGCGGAATTTCTTACTAAGGCTTCCGAGCCACTGGAACCCCCTCACCGCGACATACAGACAAGCAAGGAGATAGCCCGGCAGCAAAAACAAAAAGATCATCGTATCTCCTTTCTTTTTTTAATTCCCCCACCAGCTTTTAATAGGAGGATGAGGCAACCTTTGC
>CAMVOF010000021.1:0-20194 GCA_947169055.1 uncultured Clostridia bacterium | reverse complement strand
AAGACCTGCAACGGTTATCGTTTCGCCGAAGAAATTATTCACTATCCCCACCACCCGGATATCGAGGGAGGGATATCTTTTCATTATAAGTGCCGCAAGCTCTTTGTGGAAAGCCTCGGCAGCTGTCCCTGTGGCAAGTGTTATGACCCGCGGAGGAACGCTTTCAGGTGCATCTTCAAGGGCTTGTTCCACTTCGTCTCTTAAAGAGCGAAGGAGCCCAACGCCGTTTTCATACTGGGGATAATCCTCGTAATAGCTGCCGTCGGGAAGCTCTCTGCCTGCAAGCAGGAAGAACTCGTCGGCGGGAAAGACCATACGGGTGTCCCATTTTTCGAGGCACAAGGCCTGCTTCTCGGCTATGATGTCGATAACATCCGCAGCTTCCGGACCTGTGAAAGGTCTCAGCGGATAGAGCCCGTTCCTGAATTTCGTAACTCCAACAGGAACGACGGCAACGGACTGGATGCTCGGCATAAGAGCCTCGAGGTCGTTGAGGGTTCGCCTGAGCTCGTCTCCGTCATTCAGCTCCGGGCAGCAGACGATCTGACAGTTCATCATAAGTCCGCTGTCAGCTATCATTTTAAGGTATCTGAGCTTCTCTCCGGCAAAGCGGTTATGCATCATCATGCAGCGAAGCTCGGGGTTCGTGGTATGCACCGAGACATTGATGTTCAGGCGCATTTCAATAATACGCTCAATATCCTTGTCGGTAAGGTTCGTCAGGGTAACATAATTGCCCTGCAAAAAGGAGAGCCTTGCGTCGTCGTCTTTGAAATACAGCGTTTCACGCATTCCCTTCGGAAGCTGGTCGATAAAGCAGAAAACGCATTTGTTGGAGCAGCTGCGCTTGCTGTCCATAAGGAACGACTGGAATTCCAGCCCCAGGTCGTCGAACTCGGATTTCAGGACGATCTGCTCGAAGCGTTCTCCTTTGCGCTCGCAGACAAGAACAAGCCTGTCCTCTGCGCAGTAGAACATATAGTCAAGGACGTCGTTTATCTCGTGTCCGTTGACGCTGACAAGAACATCGCCTTTACGTATTCCCGCACGAAAGGCAGGGCTGTGCTTCATTATACCGGTTATCTCCGCCGACATACAGTCCCACCTCCGTTATCGTCTTCACAGCAAAAAAGGCAGAGAAGTAGCAAAACCGCTCCTCTGCCAAAGCAAGCTATGATCAAGCTTCCTTTTTGATTACCTCTACACCCTTGTAATAGCCGCAGTTCTTGCAAACCTTATGGGGAGCTATAAGCTCTCCGCAGTTTGAGCATCTGCTGAGTGCAGGCGCATCAAGCTTCCAGACAGCCGAGCGTCTTTTGTCTCTTCTCGCCTTGGATACTTTTCTCTTTGGTACTGCCATTTGTGGCACCTCCTTATTTCATACTTTCGGTTTGTTATCCGCCGCAGCCGCAGTCGCCGAGATTCAAGTCGGCGCCGCAGACAGGACACAGTCCCCTGCAATCTTCCCGGCAAAGTATCTTTGTGGGAAGTCTAAGCAGCAGATCAGTGATCGCGGCATCGGTCAGGTCAAGCTTAAAGTCAGTGCAGACGAGATATTCATCGTTATCCGTCTCTCCGCTCACACAGACATAGGAAATATCGAAGCTGTATTCGCGGACAAAATCTTTAAGGCAGCGGTCACACACCTGCTCAAGCTCTGCGCTCAGATTATAGTCGAGCATCACAACTCCTGCGCGGTTATAGATCCTGCCGCTGACCCTTATCGGAGAAGCGGTGATGATACTCAGGGAATACTGTTCGAGCTCGTCCTGCGTGATAGAGAAAGAGATATCCTCGCTCTCGCCGATGTTGTCGAACAGCCGCTTTAACTGAAGTATCATAGCTTCACCTCAAACATCACAAATTTCATTATAACCTGAATTTGCCGATTTGTCAATAGTTTTTTTATCCTGCCGGAAAATTATTTGATAAAGGCTTTTACCTTTGCAGGCAGCTCGTCAACATCAGCAGATACGGTGAGAACGATCTTGATGTCCTTAGCGAGCATAGCAAGCTTTTCGATCATATCACCCAGAGCTTCATAATCCCTGCCGCCGATCTTGAGGATACCGTCAACATAAACCTGCTGGATATCATAGTTACCAGCCAGCATTCCTGCAACGAAGCCGTAGAATGCGTCAAAGCTGTTGATGCCGTACTCTTCTGCGTCAACAAGTCTTACCTTGTGGGGGATATCGTAGGTGAGCTTCATTCCTCTTTCGATGCAGACAACGTTGCCTGTAGCGGTGCTCAAGCCCTCTCTGATATTATCGATAAGGATCTTGGTCTTGCCTGTTCCTTTTTTTCCGGGTATAAGGTTTATCATAGTCAAAACTCCATTCTGTCCTTTCGGACTTTTATTTTAAGAGGACAGCATCGCCGCCTCAAAATTCCTTTAGATAATTTCAAAATTATCTTTATCTGCCGAGCCTTGCTTCAAGCTCTGCCTTTCTGTCTTCGTAGCCGGGCTTGCCGAGAAGAGCGAACATATTCTTCTTGTAGCTCTCAACGCCGGGCTGGTCGAAGGGATTTACTCCCAGCATATAGCCGGAGATCGCACAGGCCTTCTCAAAGAAATAGATGAGCTCGCCGAGGTTCTCCTCGTCGGGAGCATCCATCTCGAGAACGAGGTTGGGAACTCCGCCCTCGGTGTGAGCAAGTATCGTACCCTCAAAGGCTCTTCTGTTTACGACGGACATATTCTGGTTTGTGAGGAAGTTGAGGCCGTCCAGATTGTCCTTATCATCCTCGAGGAAGAGGTCCTGCTTAGGCGTCTTGATGTCAACGACTGTCTCGAACATGATCCTCGAGCCGTCCTGGATGAACTGACCGAGGGAATGCAGGTCGGTGGAGAAGGTTGCGGATGCCGGGAATATACCCTTCTGATCCTTGCCCTCGCTCTCGCCGAAGAGCTGCTTCCACCACTCGCTCATCATCGTGAAGCTGGGGTCGTATGTAATGAGCATCTCAACGCTCTTGCCCTTGTTGTAGAAGATATTGCGGAGAGCGGCATACTTATAGCAGTCGTTGCCGTCGTCCTTGGAATAAAGCTCTCTTGCTTTCTGAGCGCCCTGCATGAGCTTGTCGATATCGCAGCCTGCACAGGCGATAGGCAGCAGACCTACAGCCGTGAGAACGGAAAATCTTCCGCCGACGTCATCAGGAACTACGAAAGTCTCATAGCCCTCGGTGTCGGAAAGCTCCTTGAGAGTTCCCTTTGCCTTATCGGTGGTGGCGAAGATCCTGTTCTTGGCCTCTTCCTTGCCGTATTTCTTTTCAAGCAGCTGCTTGAAGATACGGAAAGCAAGTGCGGGCTCGGTAGTTGTACCGGACTTGGAGATGATATTTACGCAGATATCCTTGCCCTCGCAGATAGAGAGAACTTCGTTGAGGTATGTGGGGCTGATGTTGTTGCCCACATAATAGATATCGGGCGTGTCCTTTTTCAAAGCATTATAGAAGGGGCTGCGGAGAAGCTCGATAGCAGCTCTTGCGCCGAGGTATGAACCGCCTATACCGATAACGATAAGTATATCTGCGGACTTCTTTATCCTCTCAGCAGCAGCCTTGATGCGGGCAAACTCTTCCTTGTCGTAGTTGACAGGCAGATCGACCCAGCCGAGGAAATCGCTTCCCAGGCCTGTGCCGGAAGTAAGAGTGTTATGAGCCGCTGTTACAGCCGGAGCAATGGCCTCGAGCTCACGGGGAGCCACAAAGCGGTCTATATAATTTGTATTAAGCTTGATCGACAATATTATCTATCCTTTCTCTTTTTAAGCTTAAGGTCAGCGCCCGGTCAGCAGCTTTTGACCGCCGAGCGTTTATACCCAAAATAATTATACAATATTTCAACCGATATTTCAAGAGATTTAATTCCAAGACGTCACTTTTGTGAATATCTAACAAAACTATTAGCTCATTTTAAGCAAATTGCCCAAAATCTTTTTGAAAGCCGAACCGAAGGAAATGCTTTCAATATCATCGCAGCTCTTTATATCCACCGTCCCGGCATAGCTGTCGGAAACATAAAATGTCAGAGAGCCTATCGTTTCTCCCTTTCTTACAGGAGAATTGAGGGCTGATGGCAGAGCAACCCGGCAGGTCACTGAACCTTTTTCCTCTGTGCGAAGTGTAATGCCTTTCAGCTTGTCAGCCATGATCGGGCATTCCTGCTTTTCGCCGTGCTTTACGGGTAAGAGGTCGAGGCTGTCCTCGGGGACAGAGGGATAATAAAGCTCCGTCTGTGCAAAAGCAGTTTCTATCAGGTCTTTAGCTTCGCACTCGGCTTCAAGATCATTTTTGACCCCAAGCATCACCGAGCAAAGAGTCCTGCTGTTTCTTTCGATAGCTATTGCAGCACATTCACCGCTGGTGTCAAGGGAGCAGACTTTAAAACCTATTATCCCCTTACAGCTGCGGACGAGCCTGTTCTGAGTAACGAGCTCGGCTTTTCCGCCTCGGACGGAATCCATCCAGACACGGAAAGGTGCTGTGAGTTCATCGTATCTGCAAAGCTCGGCTTCGAGGAGAACGATGTCCTTTACGGTCGAGACCGTTTCCTTGCTGAGGCCTGTACTGTCTGCAAAATGGGTGCTGTTCATCCCGAGGCTTGCGGCTTTGTTGTTCATCAGGGTAACGAATTCTTCCTCGCTGCCGGCGATACGTTCTGCAAGAGCCACGCAGGCATCGTTCGCATTCCCGACCGAGATCGACCGCAGCAGCTCGTCTGTCGTTATCACCTCGCCGGTGTCGAGCCATATCTGTGCGCCTTCCATTGAATTCGCCTTTGCGGAAACTGTTGCTGTGTCGTCGAGTGAAAGCTCTCCCCTGTCGATCATCTCTGCTGCGATAAGATAAGTCATAAGCTTTGCAAGATGACCTACAGGACGCTTCTCATCGGCATTGTATGTATAGATGAAGCTTTCGCTTGCAGGCTCATAGACGGCTGCGGACACGGCATCGCATTCTGAAAGCTCCGTGGTCACGGAATAGGGCTTTTCTTCTTCGAGCAGGCTGTCACCGGGAACATCGGCGGAAAAGACAGCCAAAGAAACGGCAGCGGCTATTATCATTGCGGTAAGTTTCATTTTCATCCCTCCCGATACAAGCTTATTCGGGACAGGACAAAAATATCCGTGCAGAGCTTTCCGCACGGATATCGTCAGATCATATTCTGTTCTTGATAGACTCGATGTGATCGGGAGTAAAGCTTGAAGTGATGGAGACGCTGAAAAGGACGTCAGTTGCACCGACTTTTTCTACCATATCGGTGATATAAACATCGGCATATCTGAAATCCATGATATACACTTTCGAGAAGCCCGTCACATAGAAAGGCACAGCGGCATTGCCGTAGCTGTCCTTGACAACAAGGAGAACTCTGTCGTTATCCACGTCTGTCTCTATCTCGGTGATATTCGTATCTGTGCCGAGGATAGTGGTATAGCAGGCTTCGCCCTCCATCCAGTCGTAGAAAAGATCGCTCTCATAGCCGTCGCTGAAGAAGGAATCATAAGTGGTGGTGGTGTATTCGTTCTGGGGCTTATAGTAGGTATATACATCGGGATGAGCTCCCACCTCGGGAACATAGCCGCTGTAATAGTTTATGGAACCGCACCAGCCCTCTTTCTGACACTCCTCATACTCGGAGAGATCGGCGTGCGGAACACCTGCGAGCTCTGCAAAGACTGCTTCGGCATAGTAAGCACCGAGAGGCTGCCAGTGGTGGTCTGTACGGGCATAGATGTATTCGGGTGCATGGGCTTTCAGAGTATCATAGACGTTTACAATAACTACGTCATCGTCAAGCGCATCGTAGATATAGTTAAGGCTCTCCACCTGGTCGCTGAGACCCATTCCCAGCTCTTCGGGAAGATAGAATGCAGAAGAAAGCGGAATGCTCATTACATATACGTTGACATCGTCGCCGACTGCATCCTTGCACTCGTTTATTGCCTCGGCAAAGCTCTCGCCGATATAGTCGGTGGAATAGAACGGCAGTATGCCTCTGACCTTATCCCCTTCGTATCTGTCGCCGATTATAACGTTGCCGTCCCACTCTGCTGTCTTGACCATATACTCCGAGGGATCCACAGGCTCCGGCTCGGGTGTGGTCTCGGTAGTTGTGGTCGTTTCGGCAGTGGTCGTGGTCTCGGCAGGAGATTCATCAACAGGTGCAGCTGTGGTATCGGCCGTAGTCTGATCCTGCGAAGCATCATTGACCGAAACGTCGTCCGATCTTTCGCTTATTGAATTTCCGCAGCCGGTCATCACAAGGGCTGCAAGCAGGGCTGCGGTGAATATCTTTCTTCTTTTCATAGCTTTTTCTCCATCATCAATTTTCATATTTCGTCTTTCCGGTTTGCGGACATAATGATTATAGCACAGAACGACAAATAAATCAAGCGAATAAAGAAAAAAGTCGGCAGAACAAGCCTGCCGACTCTTTTTAAGTCTTTTACTTTACGATGAACTTGTCGATCTTGGCAAAGAATGCATCGGCATTATCGGTATGAGCGGTAAGGTCTATAGCGTTGCCGAGGTCGAGGCTGAAGATACCCATGATGCTCTTTGCATCTACTGCATATCTGCCGGAAGCGAGGTCAACATCATACTCGCAATGGGAAACGATATTGACGAACTCCTTTACATCAGCGATTGCGTCAAGTTTGATCTTTGTCTTTTTCATAATTGTTTCCTCCTCGTAAAATTTTTCTCTTTCATACTTTCCCGGGTGTACTTCCTTTCACCCTGTTCTACCTTGAAAGCGCTTGTTTTCGCTTTCTGAGTATCATTATAACCACGATTTTTGAAATGTCAAGAGAAATTTGCAAAAAAAAATAAAATATAGTATAATATTCAATAGGAACAAAATTCCAGTTTGAATTATGTGCAGGTTGCACATATATCTCGTTCACATTTTGTGCACAACTAATAAATCAAGGTTGTTTTCAAAGAAAACCTGTCCCTTCGGGGCACTATCCTAAGAATGATTCCGGGAGAAGAACATGAAGATATTTTACACCACCTTCGGCTGCAAGGTAAACCAGTACGAAACTGAAAATATAAGAGAAGAAATGGAGCGCAGAGGCTTCGGCGAGACAGAGGATGCTGCTCAGGCGGATATCTGCATCGTAAACACCTGCACTGTGACGGCACAGGCCGATTCAAAATGCAGGCAGGCTCTGCACAGGCTTCGGAAGGATAATCCGGGGTGCATACTCGTTTGTGCAGGCTGCATGACACAGGCCATGCAGAGCGTTGATATCGAAGGCTGCGATATAATCGCCGGCTCCCACAACAAAAAAGACATACCCGATATGATAGAAGAGTTCATCGCAGACAGGAATAAGATCGTCAGGGTCACAGAGCAGCCAGCCTGCACAGAGCTTGACGAGATTTGCAACACCTCCGGCGGAAGCAGGACAAGGGCTTACATCAAGATACAGGACGGCTGCGACATGAACTGCACCTACTGCATCATCCCGAAGGCAAGAGGGCATATACGCTCGAAGCCTGTTGAGGCGATACGCAGAGAAGCAGCAGGATTGATCGCAGCCGGACACAGAGAGCTTATCCTTACGGGGATAAACCTCTGCTGCTACGGCAGGGAGAAGGGCTTCGGCAACGAAAGGCTCATAGATGCTGTGGAGGCAGTATGCACTCTCGGAGACGGACACCGCGTAAGGCTGAGCTCTCTCGAGCCGGAGCTTATCTCGGAGGAGGATATCAAAAGGCTTGCGGCACTCGGGAATTTTTGCAGGCATTTTCATCTTTCGCTGCAAAGCGGCTGCGACAGGATTCTGAAAGCGATGAACAGACATTACACCGCCGACGAATACAGGCAGCTCTGCTCTGCTCTTAGAAAGGCTATGCCCGACTGCACCATTACTACGGATATAATGGTAGGCTTCCCGGAGGAAACAGAGGAAGACCACGCCGAGAGCATGGCGTTTGTTAAAGAGACAGGCTTTGCACAGGCGCATATTTTCCCCTACTCATCAAGACCGGGAACTCCGGCAGCTAAGATGAAGCAGGTCACCGGAGATGTCAAAAAACGCAGAGCTGCGGAAATGGCTTCTCTCTGCGGAGAGCTAAGCGCAGCTCATGCGGCTTCCCTTGTGGGCAGCGTGCAGAGGGTATTATTTGAAAAGGAGAGCTCTGAGCTCTGGCACAACGGGCACAGCGCCGGATACATCGAAGTGAGGACACCGAGAAACGGAGAGAAAAGCCTCAGGCGCTGCTTCGGGGATGTACTGATAACCGAGAGCCGGGGAAGCATCTGCTGCGGAGAGATAAAGGCAATTATTAAATAATCTTTATACAAGCATCAATATTCATTATTTTTGTTGACAAAAAAGCACAAGATGTTGTATAATAGATAATGTAAATACCTTATTATAAAAATAAAGGAGTTGTATTTATGTCCGTTTTCAGAATTTACACAGAAAAGAAGCCGGAATTTGCTGTTGAAGCAAGCTCTCTGCTTGCGGATATCCGTTCCGCCCTCGGCATAACCGGTCTTGCTTCTTTCCGCGTCATCAACCGATATGATGCAGAAGGACTTTCGGCAGAGGATTTCAAGAAAGCCATACCCGTTGTTTTCTCGGAGCCTGCTGTTGATGTGACCTACACTGCCCTGCCCGACGTGAAAGGCAACGAATACATCTTTGCAGTTGAATATCTGCCGGGTCAGTTCGACCAGAGAGCAGACTCCTGTGCACAGTGTATCTCCCTGCTGACAGGAGGCAAGCGTCCTACTGTACGTTCCGCAAGGATATATATAGTAGGCGGAAGCCTTTCGGCAGAGGAGCTCGAGACCATAAAGAAATACATGATAAACCCTGTTGAGTCCCGGGAAGCACAGCTGGGTATGTTCGAGACTCTCGATATCAAGTATGATATACCCACAGAAGTGGATACAGTTGACGGTTTTATCTATTCCAACGACGACGATCTTAAGGCTATGATCTCGGAGCTGGGGCTGGCAATGGATCTTGACGACATCAGATTCTGCCGCGATTACTTCAAGGATCAGGAAGGCAGAAATCCCACCATCACCGAGATAAGGATGATCGACACCTACTGGTCGGATCACTGCCGCCACACGACTTTCTCGACTATAATCGACAATGTAGATATTGAAACGGACTATATAAACGATACATATAACGAATACAAGAAAGCAAGAGAAGAGCTTTATGCCGGACGCAAGGACAAGCCCCAGACACTTATGGACCTTGCGGTTATCGGAGCGAAGAAGCTCAAGGCTATGGGCAAGCTGGACGATCTTGACGAGAGCGAAGAGATCAACGCCTGTTCCATAAAGATAAAGGTGGATGTTGACGGCGAGGATCAGGACTGGCTGCTGATGTTCAAGAATGAGACTCACAACCACCCCACAGAGATCGAGCCTTTCGGCGGAGCTGCCACCTGTCTCGGCGGAGCTATCAGAGACCCGCTTTCCGGCAGAAGCTATGTATATCAGGCAATGAGAGTTACCGGTGCAGGTAATCCCCTCGTTCCCGTTGAGGACACTATCACCGGCAAGCTGCCCCAGAGAAAGATAGTTGTGGGAGCTGCCAACGGCTATTCCTCCTACGGCAACCAGATAGGTCTTGCCACAGGCCATGTAAACGAGATATATCACCCCGGCTACGTTGCAAAGAGAATGGAGATCGGCGCTGTTATCGGTGCTGCTCCTGCTGCGAACGTAAGACGTGAAAGGCCGGCAGCAGGCGATGTCGTTATCCTTCTGGGCGGAAAGACAGGAAGAGACGGCTGCGGCGGAGCTACAGGCTCGTCCAAGTCTCATACGCTGCATTCTCTTGAAAGCTGCGGCGCTGAGGTACAGAAGGGTAATGCTCCCGAAGAGAGAAAGCTGCAAAGACTTTTCCGCAATCCCGAAGTTACGGCGATGATAAAGCGCTGCAACGATTTCGGGGCAGGCGGTGTTTCCGTTGCTATCGGTGAGCTGACGGACGGTCTTGTGATCGATCTGAACTCCGTTCCCAAGAAATATGACGGCCTTGACGGCACAGAGCTTGCTATCTCCGAATCTCAGGAGAGAATGGCTGTTGTTATTGCGGCTGCTGACGTTGACAAGTTCATGTCCGAGGCTGCAAAGGAGAACCTTGAAGCGACTCTTGTTGCAAAGGTAGTTGACGAGCCGAGGCTCAAGATGAACTGGAACGGCAAGACTATTGTTGATCTTTCCAGAGAGTTCCTCAATTCCAACGGTGCCGAGAAGCACACGGACGTTAAGGTAGATACCCCTGTTTTTGCGACAAAGGACAACGAAGAGGATTCGGAGGAACGCTGGGAGGCTATGATCTCGAACCTCAATATCTGCTCCCAGAAGGGTCTTGTTGAGCGCTTTGACTCCACCATCGGTGCAGGTACCGTGCTTATGCCTTACGGCGGTAAATATCAGAACACTCCGACACAGGCTATGGCTGCAAAGATCCCCGTGCTTGACGGAGAGACAAAGACGGCTTCGATAATGGCCTGGGGCTTCAATCCCTTCCTTGCAAGCAAGAGCCCTTATCACGGAGCTATGAGCGCTGTTGTCGAGAGCATCGCCAAGGTCGTTGCTACAGGCGGTAAATACGAGAACATAAGGCTTACGTTCCAGGAGTATTTTGAAAGAACACAGAACGATCCTTCTCGCTGGGGCAAGCCTTTTGCTGCTCTGCTGGGAGCTTACAAGGCACAGCTGGAGCTGGGCTGCGGTTCTATCGGCGGAAAGGACTCCATGAGCGGTACATTTGAAGAGATAGATGTTCCGCCGACGCTGGTTTCCTTTGCTGTTACCACCGCAAAGACCGACAAGATCGTTTCCCAGGAATTCAAGAACCCCAACGCTACTGTAATCATAATCAAGCCCGAATACGACGAGAACAGGCTGGTGAACTTCGATTCCCTCAAGAGCGTATTCGAGACTGTGGAGAAGCTTATCGACGACGGAAAGGTATCGGCCTGCTGGGCTGTTTCCTACGGCGGTGTTTCCGAAGCTGTTGCAAAAATGGCTATGGGCAACAGGATAGGCTTCCGCTTTACCGAAGAATGCTCGCCTGCCGAGCTTTACAGACCATGCTACGGTGCATTCGTTATCGAGCTTGCAAAGGGCAACAACACCGAGAACCTCGATCTTCCCAAGACCTGCTACAGGATGCTCGGCGTTACCACAAGCACTTACACGATAGACACAGGCAAATACACTGTTGATATGGCGAAGCTCGAAAAGCTCTGGGCAGAAAAGCTGGAGCCTGTCTTCCCTGCCAAGGTGAACGAGCCGAGCGAAAAGCCTCAGAAGTTCTCATTTGAGGCTGAGGAAAGACGTGCGCCTGCTATCAAGGTGGCTAAGCCCAAGGTGCTTATCCCCGTATTCCCCGGAACGAACTGCGAATACGACACCGCAAGAGCATTCGAGCTTGCTGGTGCCGAGGCTGACATCTTTGTTATCCGCAACCTGAACGCACAGATGATCTCCGAATCCGTTAATGAAATGGAGAAGAAGATCAAGAGCAGCCAGATCGTTATGCTGCCAGGCGGATTCTCCGGCGGTGACGAGCCTGACGGTTCCGGTAAATTCATCGTTTCTTTCCTGCGCAACCCGAGGCTCACCGATGCAATCCACGAGCTGCTGAAAAAGCGCGACGGACTTATGCTCGGTATCTGCAACGGCTTCCAGGCTCTTGTTAAGCTGGGTCTTGTGCCCTACGGCGAGATCGTTGATATGAGAAACGATTCTCCCACCCTGACCTTCAACACCATCCACCGCCACCAGTCGAAGATGGTGAACACAAGGATCGCTTCCAACAAATCTCCGTGGCTGGCTTCCTGCAGTGTCGGCGATATCCACAACATCGCTATCTCCCACGGTGAGGGACGCTTTGTTGCAACGGCTGAGGAGATCGCAGAGCTTGCCAAGAACGGACAGATCGCGACCCAGTATGTTGACTTCGACGGTGAACCCACAATGGACATCCACTGCAACCCCAACACTTCCGTTGAGGCTATCGAAGGTATCACCTCTCCTGACGGACGTGTCCTCGGCAAGATGGGTCACTCCGAAAGAAAGGGTCTTGGCGTATGCATCAATGTTCCCGGCGAGAAGGATCAGCAGATCTTTGAAAACGGCGTAAAGTATTTCAAATAAGATAAAAGTGCCTGCGAAAAACCGCAGGCACTTTCTTTTACAGAGACAAAAGACCCGGAAGCAGCGAAAAACTGTTTCCGGGTCGGCTTTTTTACCAGGGCTTGCAGGTGCCGCAGGGATGATAGCCGGCAGCTTCCAGTTCCTGAGCTGTGCCCAGGAAGGGCTTTTTGAATTTGCCGTCGAGGTCACCCTGAGCGTAGCGGCAGGAAGGCTTGTGAGCTACCTTGCGGGAAGAATTGATTATAAAGTCCTCTGCCTTTACAGGAGCAGGCTCCTCGGCAGCTGCTTCTTCGGCAGGCTCTTCCGCCGGCTCTTCGTCCTCGGCTTCTGTTTCAGCCTCTTCATCCTCAGGCTGCTCTTCCGGCTCGGCTTCAGTGCAGCATTTGCAGCAGCAGAGCTTTTTCTTTATCACAAGAACGGCAGCAACGGCTGCAAGGGAGGAAAGGATCACGGTAATAATGATCTTGGTCAGCGTACTCATAAGCTATCACTCCTGTTAAAATAAGAATTTATATTATTATTATAATAGTATTGCATTAAAATGTCAAGCTTTTGAGAGCAGCCTTGGTGGCATTATGAACAAAAATTATACATAATTCTAAATAAAACCGTTAAAACGGCTACAATTCGATTACGATATTTACAAATTAGTTACAAGATAATTACAACCAGTTACTATTTGGCTGATATAATGGTACTTGTCAGATGATAGGCAGCGGCTTCTTGTGCCGGTCTGCTGCCGAAACTGGCTCCGGAAAGATATATATACCCGGAAAAAGGAACTTTGGAAAGGATCATTCTATGAAAAGCATTATCTCAAAAACCACATCAGTCATCCTTGCGCTTCTGACAGCGATCTCTATCTTCGGCGGTACGACCGTTACCGCTATCGGCGCTGTGAACGCTCCGAAGCTGAAAGCTGGCTTCGCTTACGGCGACAAGCTGGAGATCAAAGTGGAAAACACCGGCGATTACACCGACGGCACCAAGTTTGAGGTCGTTATCGGCGAAAAGGTCTGCAAGACCGTTAAACTTGCCAAGCTCAAGGAAAACGATTCAGTCATCAAGCTCAACGCGGACGCTGATAACTATTTCAAGCCCGAAACGTCTTATACTGTTAAGGTCAGGGCTGTCTGCGGAAACAGCGCATCCTCCTACAAGAGCGTTACGATGACAACTGCCGAAAAGACCTACTACAAGATAAGCAAGGGCGAGCAGCTCTACTCTATCGCTGACGGCAAGGTCACAAAGGCAGAAACAGCCAAGACAAAGATCTACTCTGTCGGCGTGCTGAGCGACAGCAACGGTTCTGCCTGCAAGGGCAAGTCGGTGAGCGAGCACAAAGCAGAGTACGTAAAGCTTACTTCCGGCGAACACAAGGGCTTATATGCCCTCAAGGAAAATGTTACGAGAGTCAAGGAAGAGACCATAACCAAGAACAAGCCTGCAAAGCCTGAGTTCTCGGCTCCCTATATCAGCTCGAACAAGATAAGGATAACACTTGATAATCTCTCGGACTACAGCGGAAGCACGAAATTTGCCGTTTCGGTTGACGGTGTTGAGCTGACAACTGTTTCCCTTGACAAACTCAAGGATTGCAATTCTATCTCTATCACCTCGGCAGACGGCAAATACCTCAAAAAGGAGACAGCATACAAGATCAAGGTCACAGCAAGGAAGTACGATCTCACCTGCTCGACCTCAAAGACGCTGACCACCGGCTCTTATACATATTATAAAGTATCTAAAGGCACACAGCTTTATGAGCTGAACGACAGCGGCAAGTTCAAGAAGGCAGACACTGCCGACTACAAGGCTTATTACAAGGGCGTTACTGCTTCCGAAAACGGAAAGACCAACGCAGGCAAGAGCACAAAGACCTGCAAGACAGCTTATATCAAGCTTTCCTCAGGCGACTGCAAGGGACTTTACGTTGCAGCCGACGACACGGAAAGAGCTACCGAAGAGACTGTTAAGTCTTACGAAAGGCAGCAGAAGATCAACAAGGTCGTTGACTACGCTATGAGCAACGTCGGCGGAAGATATGTAAGCTGCGGCACAAGCTACAGAGCTACTGACTGCTCGGGTCTGACCATGCTGGCTTACAGGCAGATAGGCGTTGAGCTTCCCCACTCGGCATACGGACAGATGCAGAAAGGCACAAGGGTGAGCGCTTCTCAGATGCAGCCCGGAGATATCATCGTTGCAAACGGCTACAACCACGCAATGATGTATGTGGGCAACGGCTATGTTGTACACGCTATGAACTGGCGTGACGGCATCAAGATGCAGAAGGCAAGCACAGCAATGTACTACAACCCCGTGAACTGCATCGTAAGAATTATATAATCGTTCTATATCACAAACCCCGGAGACCGAATATCATCGGTCTCCGGGGATCTTTTATATATATTCAAAATCAGTATCGACGCACTCGGTCTTTGCTGGGACATCGTAGTCGGTTATGCCCTTGCCTTCGTTCGGATAGACCTTGGAATAAGCAAGGTCGGCAAAAAACGTTGCTGTCAGTATAACACAGAGGGGTATGGCAATATTCAGCTTGATACGTCGAAGGAGATTATCCAGCATCGGAGCAACGAAATAAACAAATGCAACTCCGCCGATGCCGAACACCAGCAGACCCTCGGCACAGACACGGCTGTTGATGTTCAGGAAATAGCCGCTGTAATCCCACCATTTCTGGCCGTCGTGGGTCTTTTCGAGGTAGTACGCAGTGTAATACTCGATAAAGCCGCTGAGGATTATGGCGACGAAGAACTCGATTATGGGGTAGTGGCGGAATTTTTTCAGCAGAATAAGGATAAGCATACAGCCGCAGCCATAGATAGGCAGCCATGGTCCGTGCATGAAGCCTCGGTTTATGACCTCGCCGACTTCAACGAATTTATAGATCAGCTCCCAGGTCCAGCCGATAATGCTGCAGCAAAAGAATAGCAGGATGCAGGAAACGATTGAATAGCTTCGCGTGTAGAATATGGTCTCCAGCCTTGACCGCTTGGGCGCTTCGGGGATAGAGAACAGCCGGTAAGGATAGGTGTTGCCGTCTATAACGTCCTTATAATGGGAAAGCTTCAGCTTCTTGACCTCGTTGCGGTCGATAGCCTCCGTGCGCTCGGTATATATCGGAACAACGCCGAAAACATTGGAGAAGAATGCCCTTGCTCCGGTGTATTTGTCCGTGAAGGCCTCTGTTTCCTCGCGCAGCTTCTCGATATCGGAATAGACTTCCGAGATAGTCTGCTCGTCGGCTTTTTCGTAGAGATAGATGTCGTTGAGCAGCTCTGCGCCTTCGATGCCTTTCTCCTTTGCCTGCTTTCGCATCTCCACATAAAACTCAGCAGTCGTTGCTTCCTCGTATGGGCTGACGATCAGTACGCTTAATATATCGTAGGTTATAAAGCCTGCGAGATCCCAGAGAATGAAAGAAAGCCTCAGCTTGAAGCACTCGAACTTGTGCCCGTCCATCATCCTGCGTGAAAGCGTGATGGCTTCCTTTGCGGAAAGGTCGGGGTTCTCGGCGATTATATAGGGAACGAGGTAATAGGAGAAATACTTGATAAATCCTCCAACGATCGTCAGCGACCAAAGAATAAAGTATATCTGCTTGATAATGAGGGTGAGAGCTGTTCTGCCCCAGCGCTTTACACGAATAAGGTTAAAGAATGTCCGTGGCTGGATCTTATCGTAGATACGGCCTTCAAGGAAGACTCGCGCCATTATGACGATGAAAACATTGAAGATCAGATAGGAAACGAACATCCGCACAAGGATACTTATGATAACCATTACGGCTATGGCTGCGGTGTCCGAGCGGACGACGGAACGTATGCCTCGGAAGAGGACGTTCATATAAGAGCCGGAGGACAGCATATTTGCGATCTTTGCGAACTCGCCGTCCTTCATCGAAAACTCGACGGAGCCTATCTTAAAGCTCTTATCTTTGTTTTGCTCGTACTTTTTCTGTGCTTCATCAAGGTCTGAGCGGATAGTATCGCTGTCGAAATTAACTTTGATGTTTCCGGCTGCGAACTCGTACAGCACATCCGTTGTATCGGAGCCGGCAGAGACCGTCCTTGCTATCTCGGTGCCGCTGTTTACGTTCTGGATAACGGTAGAGGATATGGCCGAAATGTTATATTTTAAGCCAAAGAAAGCGCTGATAAGGCAGACAAAGATATACAGCAGATAATGCTCGCGGAAGCTTGCTCTTGCCGCAAGCTTTGCCTTTTTCCTGTTAAACACCCGGCTGCTCCTCCTTTCCGAACAGAATAAAACACAAAATATTATATCATAAAACGGCAAATAATTCAACAGTTTTGCATATAATTTTATGTTGTGTCGTTCTGCTGCTTTCTGTATGAATAATAGGCGTTGACAAGGCTGACATAGCCGAGGCTTTTGAGCTCGGGATAGGTGACCCTGAAGCGTGCCTTGCTGCGCTTTCCGGAAATGATATAGCGGATGCAGTCAACGGCATAGCGGTCGATGATACGCAGGCTTTCGGCTGTTGTGATAAGCGAGAAGAACCACCGGCTCCAGCTGAGCTCGTTATCCGCAGGGCATTCGATAAGCTTGCGCTTGAATATCCTGATGAAAGCTGCCGCTGCTTTTTCCGGGGGGATATAATTGCGGACCGTCCAGCGCCTGAGCGCTCTTGCCTTTCGGCGCATTTTATGTTTTAGCTTTGTGACCGTCTGCGGTGAAATGTCTATGCTCCCCTGCCTGTACTTAAAGCCGAGGAATGTCCAGCCCTCGTCAGGTGTGAAGAACTCTTCCTTGTCGGGGTTGACTGTCAGTCCTTTATCAGCAAGATGCCTGCGGATAAGCCGGGCTTTTTCTTCGCACTCTTCCCGGCTTTCGGCGAGGATCATGATATCGTCGGAATAACGGGCATAGCAAGGACCGGCCTCGCTGAAAAGGCTGTCAAGGTCGCAGAGATACAGATCTGCATAGAAGGCAGACAGCGGAGTCCCTGCCATTATGCCCTTCTGCTCTTGCAGGAGCTTACCGCCGGAGATAACATTCGGCTCGGTGAGCAGGGCTTTGAGAAAAGCAAAGAGCTTCGGGTCGTCGGACAGGGCTTTTTCAAGCATGGGCAGGAGCTTGTCGATTGGTATAGAATTGAAATAATTGCTGATATCCACTTTATAGGCGTACATCCTGCCTGCTGAGGAACAGCGGACCATTCTTTTGACGGCGAGCTTGGCTGTTCTGCCTGGTCTGAAAGAATAGAGGTTATCGCAGAAAATACCGTCGTATCTGCGGAGCATGAGAAACGTCAGCAGCTTGAGGACGGTGTTCTCTGCCCTCGGATACATATAGACGATACGGCTTTTCTGAGAGCTTTGCTTGTTTATTACAGCACGCCTCGGCAAAGGGAAAGGCTCCCCTGCTTTTATCGAATCGCAGACAGGCTCGTAGGCTTTGCTGTCGATAAAAGAACGCAGCTCTGCGCAGAAATCCTTCGGGCAGGCAAGCGAGGTCTTATATTCATAAAACACCTCCCAGACAGCTTTGTCCGAGAGCATTTCAAGCAGAGACATTGTTTTCACCAGGTTTCATCAGAAAATTTAAAGCAGAAAGAGAAGAAGTTAAATCCAAGAAAATTCTTGGATGTACAAGGCCGTACACTCGGACGCTGCCTGCGAAGCCGAATCAATGATCCGCAGAAGCCCGGTGCCTGACCCGCCGCAGGCGCATAAGCATTCTCTTTCTGCTTTTAAACATTATTATGCCAAGTCTTCTCAGCCGTTAAGTGCTTTTCCCGTCCGCTCTACGACATATCTTCTGGTGTTCCACCAGCCGTCATGATCGTAATAGAACCTGAGATAAGGCACTCCCTGCTTTGTGCAGTCGCTGCGAAGCTTGTTGGGATTGCTCCTCTCGGAGATGATCTCTACGACAAGAGCCTTCCTTCCGTCTTTAACGAATGTGAAGACCGTTGCCGCTCTGTACTGAGGGAAGGTCTTGTCTATCTGATAGTCCGGGAACTCGGAACGATAGATGCCCTCAAAGTATTCGTGATATGCTCCGTTGAAGGAGAACTGGTTTTCCTCGTTGGGCATATCGGGACCCCAGGAAAAGCCGCTGGGACCGCTTGAAGGACGGACGGAATTGTTTGAATAATTCTGCTGCGGTGCAGTCTGGGCAGGCTGCTGCGGAGCTGTACCGTCGTTCACCGGCGGACCTCCTGCTTCTTTCCAGAATTCATCGAACAGCGATTTTGCGGCCTTTTCACCGCCGAAAAGCTTAGAAAACAGACCCATAAGATTACCCCCTTGTTTTGATCATTGACTGTCAGTATCAACTGTAAACGAAACTTGTTCTTCTGCCGGAGCCTGTTCTGCGGAATCCTCCGGCATTATCCTCTTTTCATATTCCACACGAGGCAAAGGCTTTGAGAAATAGTAGCCCTGTATCATATCGCAGCCCTGCTCGGCAAGGAAATCCACCTGCTCCTTTATCTCGACGCCTTCTGCAACGGTGTGCATATCAAGGCTTTTTGCGAGCCTTATGGCTTCGGCGATGACTATCTCTCCCCTCTCGGTGCCGGCTGTCTCTCCGCGGAAGAACTCTGCATCGAGCTTCAGCACATCAAGGGGCATATCCTTTAAAGAATTGAGGGAAGAATATCCCGAGCCGAAGTCGTCCATAGAAACTGTAAAGCCGTAGCTCTTGAGGTTTTTGATTATATTGACAATCGACTGCTTGTCATCGAAGAATGCGCTTTCCGTAAGCTCGATCTCGATGAGCTCGTGAGGAGCGCCCTCATGATCGACTGTATCTCTGATCTGCTCGGCAAGGTCGGGCTCGATGAAATGAGCACGGGAGATATTGACCGAGACAGGCACACAGTGCAGCCCGTTATCGAGCCAGCGCCGTTGATCTCTTGCAACGTGGGTCAGCATATAGTGGTCTATCGTTGTGATGAAGCCGTTTTTCTCGAAAAGCGGGATGAACCGACCGGGCATTATCAGACCGTATGTGGGAGAATTCCAGCGGATAAGCGCTTCTGCACCCCGGAGCTCGTTGGTCCTCGGGTCGTACTTTGGCTGATAATAAACCACGAATTCCTCGTTCCTTACGGCAAGCTGCTGCATCCCGGCAACAGTATCAATCCAGTTCTGCTCCTCCACGAGCTTTTCGTCGAAGAAGGCTATGCAGCGATCGGTCCCCTCTTCTGCGGTGGCTTCGGCTGTGGAAGCAAGGTTGAATTCTTTTTCGATGTCTATACCGTTACGCTTCGTGAAGAAGCCTGCGTCTTCGACAGCAGGGACAAGCTCAACTCCGGAACGGAAGTTCACTCCCTGCAAGCCGTCCGTGGCAGAAGCCATCCTCATAAGGTTTTTCAGCCTATCTGTGAAAGCAGCAGTATCGCTGCAAAGCATTACAAGGGCAAAGCTGCCTTCCGTAACATGGGCACAGAGCTCTTTCCTTGTGATGTTCTTCTGCAGCAGCCGCTGGATATCCTTTACAACGCGCTCGCCTTCCTCGAGGGAATGGCAGGTACAGAAACGGCGGTAGCTCGTGAAATTGAGATCAACGACGGCATAGCCGAACCTTGCCTTCTTCCTCAGGAGGTTTTCGCCCTTATAGAGGAAATACATCCAGTTGTGGCCTTTCGTTGCAAGGTCGGTGAAAAACAGCTTTACCACTCTTCGGTGGTTTACGAAATTCCTTATGGCGTTGACCAGCATTATGATAAAGATAATAAATATCATAAGTCCGATAACAGCCACGATGACCATGATAACGATGATGTCGGAGATGCTTACGGAAACTACGGCCCTGTAGAACACAGCACCGTTATTATCTCCGCGGTCAAGCTTTATCCACACAGGCAGCTCGACGACGTTATCGCTGTACAAAGCATCGGTATTGATGCCGGTTTCGGAGAGGACGTCTTTGATCTTCGGCATGAGCTTTTTGTAGCTGAGTGCCAGAGTGCCGTCGTCATTGAAGCCTATGGCGCTGTCCTCGGTGTCCTGATACATCATAAGGCCTGTCAGCTCG
>CAMVOF010000020.1:0-20228 GCA_947169055.1 uncultured Clostridia bacterium | reverse complement strand
GGGAGACCCTTTTGAAAAAGGGTCATCCCCCAAACCCCCTCACTAAAACTTTTAACTCTTTTTGGCGAGGGGTATATCTATCCACAGAAAAAGCAGAAATGTCGAACTTCAGATGCCCTTATAAAACTTGGATACCCCTCGCCAAAAAGCATTTAAAGTCTTTGGAAAGGGGTCTGGGGAATAACCTTTCTTCAGAAAGGTTTTCCCCAGTAGATCAAGCAGGATGTAAGATAAACTATCGTTTGCGGTGAGGCATAGAGGAACAAATAAAAGCCCGGGAATGTCTCGGGCTTTTTTCATTTCTTCGGTTTGTTTTTTGTTCCTGTCAGGAAGCACAGGAGCGGTATCCTTATGCTTATCTCGCAGCAGATGAATGTTACGATATAGGCCGACAGGACTGTCAGCGTATAGAGCACAGCTGTCTGACTGAACGCTTTGCAGAGCAGGAATTCCGCCAGCACCACCCATATAAAATGGTAGATATAGAGCAGGAATGATCTCGATTTGAAATAGCCGGCAACCTTGCCTGTAAAGCCGAAGCATTTTTTTGCAAGGCCGAGCAGCGCTATTATCATCACCCACTCGGCGGCGAATTTCGCGGCTGTGTTCAGCAGGTCGTGCTTTGTATCCGACCAGAGGAAAAGCCAGACATCCAGCACCGAGGCTGCTATACCGACGGGAAAGAGTACGGGGCAGTATTTTTCGGCTTGCTGCACTGCCCTGTCGTCGGAGAAGACGAAGTAACCGATCAGGAAAAGATAGAGATATTCCGCAAGGCTCTTCCCTCCCACAGAAAGCACTTCGCTGAGCAGCGGCAGCGGAACTCCGAGAAGGAGCATGAGCCATAGCGGGACAGGCTTCTCTCTTTTCGGGAGGACTTTTTCCAGCAGGGGTATCAGCACAACTCCTATCAGCGAGATGACGAACAGATACAGCAGGAACCAGAACTGCCCTACCGAGAAGCCGCCGTCGGCACCTGTGAGGTCTGTAAACTTCGTGAAGAAAATTTTGTAGTGGCGAAAAAAACCGCCGCTGTAGGAATAGTTATAGCGATCGGCGATGCAGGTCATCACCGGCATCAGCAGAAGCGTTCCGAAAGCAAAGGGAATGAGGAGCTTTTTTGCTCTTTCGGCGAGGTATTCTTTTTTGCTTCGCTTTTTGAAGGCGAAGCTCGTGCCGACTCCTGCCAGCACGAAAAGCACCGGCATGAAGAAGGGGCTGAAAAACACGATGATGCTGCTTACTGCCCTGCTGCCGCTGAACATGATATAATTGGGCTCGTCCCAGGTGTTCCAAGCCTGAGCCGCGTGATAGGGGATAAGCACAAGGAGCGTTATCCACCTGAGATCGTCAATATAATGCCTGCGCTCCATTGCTTTTCACCGCCAATTTTCAGCCGGCAGAGGCTGTCAGTTCCAGTATTTTCTGTCGAGGCTGCGGTACTGCACAGCCTGGGCAATATGCTCCTCGGTTATGACCTCGCTGCCCTTCATGTCGGCGCAGGTGCGCGCAACTTTGAGGATGCGGTCGTAGGCTCTCGCCGAAAGCCCAAGGCTCTCGAACACTCTTTTCAGCAGCTGCTCCGCCTTGTCGTTCATTGGACAGCATTTCTGCAAAAGCTCGCTGGTTATCCGGGCGTTGCAGGTTATGTCCGTTCCGCGGAAACGTTCGGTCTGTATGTCTCTTGCCGACTGGACACGCTTTCTTATCTCCTCCGAGCTTTCTTCTTCCTGCTTTGAGGCAAGGTCCGAAAACTCCACAGGAGCCACTTCAACATGGATATCGAACCTGTCCAGCAGAGGGCCGCTTATCTTCGAGAGATAGGTCTTGACGTTCTTCGGGTTGCAGATGCACTGCTTTGTGGGGTGTCCGTAGTAGCCGCAGGGACAGGGGTTCATCGCAGCTATCAGCATGAAAGAGCAGGGATAGGTGACGCTTCCCGCAACTCGGGAGATAGTCACCTGCCTGTCCTCGAGGGGCTGTCTGAGTATCTCCAGGGAGATACGGGAGAATTCCGCAAGCTCGTCCAGAAACAGCAGACCGTTGTGGGCAAGGGAGATCTCTCCGGGTCTCGGGACTGAGCCTCCGCCGGAAAGTCCTGCTGCCGAAACGGTGTGGTGAGGTGAGCGGAAGGGTCTCACCGTAACAAGAGGGTGATCCTTGTCAAGGAGTCCTGCAACGGAATGGATATTCGTAGTCTCGATGGATTCCTGGAAAGTCATCTTCGGCAGGATCGAGGGCATTCTCTTAGCGAGCATGGATTTGCCCGAGCCGGGAGAGCCTATCATCAGGGCGTTGTGTCCTCCGGCTGCGGCTATCTCGAGAGCCTTCTTTGCAGCCTGCTGGCCTTTTACGTCTCTGAAATCAAGGGCTCCGAAATAATCGGGTTCGCGGTCTGCGGCTGGCATCGCAGGCATCATCACAGCCTTGCCCGAGAAATGCAGCACCAGCTGGGAAACGCTTTCGACCCCATAGACCTTTATCCCCTCAACAACAGCGGCTTCCCGTGCGTTGTCAAAGGGCACATATATCTCTTTAAAGCCCAGCTTCTGGGCAAGTATGGTCATGGGCAGGACTCCGGCAACGCTCCTTATCTCTCCGCTTAAAGACACTTCTCCGATGAACTGTGCGCTTTCGGTCTGGGAGGGTTCCACAAGACCGATGACCGTCAGCAGAGCCACGGTTATGGCAAGGTCGTGCATGGAGCCTGATTTTTTCTTGTCGGCAGGGGCAAGGTTCACCATTATCTTGGCGGTGGGGAATCTTATGCCGCTTTCACGCAGAGCAGAACGTATCCTTTCCCGGCTCTCACGGACGGAAGCATCCGCAAGACCCACGATATCGAAGCTCTGTATGCCCTTGCTCGATTCTATCTCCGCCTCCACCGGAAAGGCATTGAGCCCGAGGAGTCCGAGACTGTTTATTTTTGCAAACATATACTATTCGCCTTTCAGTTGCGGTATGTGTTGAAGAAGTCCAGCACGTCCTCATAGACCTCTTCCTTGTTGATCTCGTTTATGAGCTCGTGGCGGCAGCCTTCGTATATCTTCAGCTTGGCGTTACAGCAGTAGGAGATGAGCTTGTTATACACATCTCTCACTCCCTCGCCGTAATTGCCCACGGGGTCGGCATCGCCTGCGATGAGAAAGACAGGCAGGTCTTTTCTGAGGGTCGAGAACCACTTCTCGTTGCTTATGAACCAGATCATCCTTGCAAGGTTCTCGAAGCCGTTCAGGGTGAAGAGGAATCCGCACTTTTCGTCCTGAATATAAATATCCACGATGTCGTCGTCCCGGGTCAGCCAATCGGAGGATGTCCTCGGGTTCTCGATCTTCTTGCAGTAACCGCCGAAGACCAGATCGGTGAGCTTCCGGCTGCGGTATCTGTCTCCGTATATGCACTTTTCGGCATCTATCATGACCATCAGAGCTTCCGAGCCCTTGACTATGCCGTTGGTGCCGCAGAACACAGCCGCATCAAGCTCCGAGCCGAACCATGTGCAGTAAGCTCTCGAAAGGAAGCTGCCCATGCTGTGTCCGAAAAGGAAATACGGCAGCCCGGGATATTCCTTCTTCATGAGGGTCGTCAGGGTGTGCATATCGCGGACAACTGTCTTAAAGCCGTCCTTGGGTGCAAAATAGCCGCGGTCCTGGGGCTCTGCGGTGCTGCCGTGTCCGAGGTGGTCGTTGCCGCAGACTATGTAGCCGTTGTCATTTAGGAACCTTGCAAAGCGGTCGTATCTTCCCACATACTCGCACATACCGTGTGCTATCTGCACTATGCCCTTGGGCTCGCCCTCCGGCAGCCAGATGCAGTAATAGATGTCGTGTTCGCCGTCGCGGCTTTTAAAGGTGGATTCTTTGAACTCAGTCATATCATATTCTCCTTTCGTTGTGTGAAATGTGCGGCTGTGCAGTCGATCTTACGTGCCCTGCAGCCGTCTCGTATAATCCGAGTATAACACAATTTCCGACTCTGTGCAAGCATTATACAAGGCTTCGGGAAAATTTTTTTGAAAAGGACTTGACGAAAGCGAAAAGAACCGCTATAATATATACACATAGGAAAAGCGAAGGCTTTGCTGAAAAAATACGATCATTTCTAAGGAGGAGAATTTATGATCTTTGACCGTGTTTGTGAGATAATTGCCGAGCAGATGGATTATCCCAAGGAAGACATAACTATGGAGACTTCCATTGCCGACGATCTTAATGCTGATTCCCTCGATATCATGGAAGTAGCAATGGCTATCGGCGACGAGTACGACATAGAGATCGACGAGGATCAGCTCGAAGATTTTGTTACTGTCGGCGATGTTGTAAGATTCGTTGAATCGGAAGCAAGCGATGACTGATCTTTGCTTTGCAGATATTTCAAAAGCAACGTGCTGCTGCAAAAAAATGCAGCGGCACTTTTTTTTGCAGTATTAAAATAGATATGCGTAGGAGACAAAAATGAGAAAGAAAAAAATACTGTCAGGCTTTTTGAGCCTTGCGCTGGCTTCGGTGCTCTCGGTGTCGGGATGCAGCAGCTCGGACAGCAGCTCAAAAAGCTCGGAGGAAGAAGCATCATCGGCTGCACCCTCCCAGACACTTTCGCCCGAGCCGGAAGAGACTGAAACATCTTCCCTTCCCGACGAAAGCACAGGATCGGAGACCGACAGCAGCGAACCTGACGACACCGAAGGAACGGATATCACGCCTCCGATGTGGGAGTATGTTTCGCCGGAGGGGGCAAGAGTCGTGTTCATCGGCTCTCTGCACGCCTTGAAGGACGAGTGCTATCCCCTGCCGAAGATCATTACCGACGCTTACGATTCCGCAGACGTGCTGGCTGTGGAGTGTGACGCCCCGGAAGCCTCTTCCAACTACGCCTTCCAGCTGAAGCAGTCGGAAGCATTGTTCTATTCCGACGGCACCACCTTTGAGGATCACCTCGACCCGGAGGTGTCCGAGAACTTAAAGGGGTATCTGGAATATATGGGCTTCGACCCCACGCGGCTGAAAAACTATAAGCTCTGGGCCCTCTCCACTATGGCCGAAACAATGCTCGCAGAAAAAAGCGGGCTGGATTTCGACATCGGCCTGGACGAACACCTTCTGGGTCTCGCCCACAGTGACGGCAAGGAGATATTCGAGATCGAGTCCGTTGACCTCCAGCTGGATATGTATCTCTCGATCTCGGACGAGATATACGGATATGTTCTCTCCAGCTATTCCGCCGATATGATGGACCTGCTGATACAGAGCGTGGATAATGTGTACGACTGCTGGAAAAAAGGAGATATCGAGGCCTTTGACGATACCAAGGTCGAGACCTTCATCGCCGAAAACGAGGCTGCGGGGATAACCGTCACCGACCACGACATAGACATCTTCAACGAGTACAACAGTATCTTCCTCTTTGACAGAAACGTCGGGATGAAGGAAAAGGCCGAGGAGCTTATGAACAGCGGAAAGAACGTTCTGTATATCGTCGGGGCTTCCCATTTCCCGGGAGAAAAGGGGCTGATCTCCCTGCTCGAGCAGGACGGCTACACCCTGAGGCAGATAAGTCCGCAGCAATAAACGAAACAGGAGAATTTTAATGAACATCTATGATGAAAAAGAACTGGAAAAGGCACGGGAATTTTTCCGCAACGACCGCTTCGCCACGGAAAACGGGGCAGTTATCGAAGCCGTGGGAGAGAACTACGCGAAGGTGAGCCTTAAGATAACCGACCGCCACAGGAACGCCGTCGGCGGAGTTATGGGGGGAGTGTATTTCACGATCGCAGACTTTGCCTTTGCGATAGCCTCGAACCTGAATGACCCCAACTGGGTGTCGCTGACCAGTGACATATCCTTTCTTGGGGTGCCGAAGACGGAGACGGTTTACGCAGAGACGGAGCTTATCAAGTCCGGGCGGACGGTATGCTGTTACATAGTGAAAGTGACAGACGGAGAGAGCAGACCGCTTGCGGAGGTAAAGGTCGTGGGGTGCAGGGTAACAAGGTAAACCGCGAAGCGCGTTGGGTCGGCTTCCCTTGTGCTCAAATTTTACTTGCATTTTGATAATTTCAGTGCTATAATATATATAACACAGCACGCACGTGCTGCCGTAAGCTATCAGCTAATAAATGGAGGTCGTTTTTTATGGCAATGTTTGACAAGCTGCTTGCTAATCTTAAAGCAAGCAAAAAAACTATCGTTTTCACCGAGGGCACAGATGCCCGTATCCTCTCCGCTGCGGACAGGCTCCTTAAAGAAGGTCTTATGGGCGTTATCCTCTGCGGTAATGTCGATGAGGTTAAGGCTGCTGCCGATAACGGCGGCTTCGATATCTCCGCTGCTGCTATCATGGATCCCCTTACTTATCCCGATATGGACGCTATGGTCGCTCAGATGGTGGAGCTCCGCAAGGGCAAAATGACCGAGGAAGAGTGCCGCGAGCTCCTCAAGAAGAGCAACTACTTCGGCACGATGCTCGTTAAGAGCGGCAAGGCTGACGCTCTGCTGGGCGGTGCAACTTATTCCACTGCCGACACAGTTCGACCTGCTCTCCAGATAATCAAGACCAAGAAGGGCTCCAACCTCGTAAGCTCCTCCTTCATCCTTTTCAGAGAGAAGGACGGCGTTGAGGAGAAGATCTCCATGGGCGACTGCGCTATCAACCTCGGCTACACCGACAGAGTTGACAAGGAAGGCAACGTTGTTCTCTCGGCTGCACAGCAGCTTGCAGAGGTAGCTGTTGAGACTGCACGCACTGCTGCTTTCTTCGGCATCGACCCGAAGGTGGCTGTTCTCAGCTTCTCGACCTACGGTTCCGGCAAGGGCGGCACTGTTCAGCTCAGCCACG
This sequence comes from uncultured Clostridia bacterium, assembly GCA_947169055.1. Classification (GTDB taxonomy): domain Bacteria; phylum Bacillota; class Clostridia; order Oscillospirales; family Ruminococcaceae; genus FB2012. The sequence continues at coordinate 13,391 of CAMVOF010000020.1, read as the reverse complement.
ATGCAGTTATCGAGGCTCGCAAGATCGACCCCGAGCTGGTGATCGACGGTGAGTTCCAGTTCGACGCTGCTGTTTCCGCAGAAGTTGCAAAGACCAAGTGCCCCGACTCCAAGGTAGCAGGCCAGGCCAACACCTTCATCTTCCCCCTTATCGAGGCAGGCAACATCGGCTACAAGATCGCACAGCGTCTCGGCGGATACGAGGCTTACGGCCCGATACTCCAGGGTCTGAACGCTCCTATCAACGATCTTTCCCGCGGCTGCAACGCTGACGAAGTTTACAAGATGGCTATAATCACCGCCGGCATGGCATGATCCGGCTTCATCAAACTCAAATTATTGCAAACTTAAAAAGGTATCTTCCCCTCTTCGGGAAAGATACCTTTTTTGTATCCTGTGGATAAGATCATCAGATCGTGGAAGTCTTGACTACCTGAACGTCGTTGTAGATCTCCATGCCTGTGCCGGCAGGGATGAGCTTACCTATGATAACGTTCTCCTTAAGACCCATCAGCCTGTCTTCCTTGCCCTTGATAGCGGCATCGGTAAGAGCCTTTGTGGTCTCCTGGAACGAAGCAGCCGAGAGGAACGAATCGGAGTAGCTCGAAGCCTTCGAGATACCCTGCAGTATCGGGATAGTCGTCACAAGGCGTGCATTAACATCACCTGCATCGATCTCCTTCTGTATCTCTGCGTTGATAGCAACTACCTCGTGCTTGTCAACGAGAGCGCCGGGCAGCAGATAGCTCGAACCCGAATCCTCGATCTTCTCTTTCTTCATCATCTGACGGACGATAACTTCGATATGCTTGTCGTTGATATCAACACCCTGCAGACGGTAAACCTTCTGAACTTCCGTGATAAGATAGTTCTGAACAGCCTCCTCGCCGTTTACTGCAAGGATGTCAGCCGGGTAGATCGAGCCGTCGGTAAGAGGCTGACCTGCTTCAACTGTCTGTCCCTCGGTAACGATGATCTTATCGCCGTAGGGTATCTGATAGGTCTCCTGCTCGGGGTCTTCAACATTCTGGCTCGTAACGATGACCTGACGGGACTTCTTTGTCTCGGTTATCCTTACTTCGCCGGCAAGTCTTGCGATAGTTGCAGCACCCTTGGGACGTCTGCTCTCGAAGAGCTCTTCAACTCGCGGCAGACCCTGTGTGATATCCTCTGCCGATGCGATACCGCCGGTGTGGAAGGTTCTCATCGTGAGCTGTGTACCGGGCTCGCCTATGGACTGAGCAGCGATTACGCCGACAGCCTCGCCGACCTGTACCTTATTGCCGTTTGCCAGGTTAGCGCCGTAGCACTTGGCGCAGACACCGTGCTTTGCCTTGCACTGGAGAACGGAGCGGATCTTGATCCTGTCCTTGCCGTCCTCTGTAAGAGCTGCCTCGACCTTAGCTGCGTCCTTTATTGTCATGAGCTTGTTATGGGACATAATAAGCTCGCCTGTCTTGGAGTCCTTGAAGTCCTCGCAGAGATAACGGCCCACAAGTCTGTCGCCGATGCTCTCGAGAGTTCTTCCGCTGACGATCTCGAATACGTCGATACCGTCGGTAGTGCCGCAGTCGTCCTCATGGATGATAACATCCTGCGAAACGTCAACGAGACGTCTTGTGAGGTAACCGGAGTCGGCGGTTCTCAGAGCGGTATCTGCCAGACCCTTTCTTGCGCCTCGGGACGAGATGAAGTACTCGAGGACATTAAGGCCTTCACGGTAGTTGGCTCTGATAGGCATTTCTATGGTCGAACCGGAAGTATTAGCGATAAGTCCGCGCATACCGGCAAGCTGTCTGATCTGGTTGATCGAACCACGGGCTCCGGAATCCGCCATCATGTTGATGGGGTTGTAGGGGTCGAGGCCTGCTTTAAGTGCGTCGGTAACTTTATCTGTTGCTTTGTTCCATATCTCGATGAACTTTCTGGATTTCTCCATTCTCGAGATATAGCCGCGCTTATACTGCTTATCCACCTTGTCAACGAGGGCGTCTGCCTCTGCAAGGATGTTCTTCTTTGCGTCAGGTATCTCGGCATCGCATACTGCAACTGTGATACCCGATCTTGTGGAGTATTTATAGCCCATTGCCTTGATCTTATCCAGCACCTCGGAAGTTGTGGTGGTGCCGTGCTGCTGGATGCAGCGCTGGATAAGGTCGGACATCTGCTTTTTCTTGATGAGGAAGGATATCTCGAGGTCGAACTGCTTCTCGCTGTTTGTTCTGTCAACATAGCCGAGATCCTGGGGGATGAACTCGTTGAAGATAAGTCTGCCGACTGTAGCGTCGATGATCTTCGACACCTGTCTGTCGCCTATCTGCTTGGTGATCCTTACCTTTATAGCTGCCTGGAGCGAAACCTCGCCCTGGTCGTAAGCCATAAGAGCCTCATTTACGTCTCTGAACACCTTGCCCTCGCCCTTTTCGCCAGGCTTCTCGAGAGTCAGGTAGTAGGAGCCGAGGAGCATATCCTGGGAAGGAACTGCAACAGGGCTTCCGTCCGAAGGCTTCAGCAGGTTGTTTGCGGCAAGCATAAGGAATCTTGCCTCAGCCTGTGCCTCTGCCGAGATAGGAAGATGCACTGCCATCTGGTCGCCGTCGAAGTCGGCGTTGAAGGCTGTACATACCAGCGGGTGGAGCTTGATAGCTCTGCCCTCTACGAGTATGGGCTCAAATGCCTGGATACCCAGTCTGTGGAGGGTAGGAGCACGGTTGAGCATTACAGGATGTCCCTGGATAACGTTCTCGAGAGCGTCCCATACCTCGGGCTTGGCTCTGTCCACCATCTTTCTTGCGGACTTGATATTGATCTGGGGATTTGTGTCCACGAGTCTTTTCATAACGAAGGGCTTGAAGAGCTCGAGAGCCATTTCCTTAGGCAGACCGCACTGATACATCTTAAGCTCAGGGCCAACAACGATAACGGAACGTCCCGAATAATCGACACGCTTACCCAGCAGGTTCTGACGGAAACGTCCCTGCTTACCCTTGAGCATATCCGACAGGGACTTGAATGCACGGTTGTTGGGACCTGTTACGGGTCTGCCGTGTCTGCCGTTGTCGATGAGCGCATCAACTGCCTCCTGGAGCATTCTCTTCTCGTTTCTCACGATGATATCGGGAGCTTCGAGTTCGAGCATTCTCTTAAGGCGGTTGTTTCTGTTTATAACTCTTCTGTAGAGGTCGTTGAGGTCGGAGGTCGCATATCTGCCGCCGTCCAGCATTACCATAGGTCTAAGATCGGGCGGGATAACGGGAACAACGTCAAGCACCATCCACTCGGGTCTGTTGCCCGAGGTACGGAAGGCTTCAACGATCTCAAGTCTCTTGAGGAGCTTGATCCTCTTCTGACCGGTGGTGAGATCCTTGAGCTCTTCCTTGAGCTGAGCCGAGAGCTCGTCAAGGTCCACCTGCTCCAGCAGTTCCTTGATAGCCTCTGCGCCCATGCCTACTCTGAACTCGTCCTCGTCCCACTTCTCTCTAACTTCCATAAGCTCGGTCTCGCTGAGCAGCTGGCATTTTTTGAGGTCGGTCTCGCCGGGATCGATAACGATATATTTTGTGAAATAGAGGACTTCTTCAAGTCTCTTCTGGGATACTTCCAGCATCTGGCCGATCCTGGAAGGTGTGCCCTTGAAGTACCAGATATGGGAAACGGGAGCTGCAAGCTCGATATGGCCCATTCTTTCGCGCCTTACCTTAGCTCTTGTAACTTCAACTCCGCACTTCTCGCAGACCTTGCCCTTGAAGCGTATCTTCTTATACTTACCGCAGTGGCACTCCCAGTCCTTGGTCGGTCCAAAGATCTTTTCACAGAACAGACCCTTGACCTCAGGCTTCTGTGTGCGGTAATTTATGGTTTCAGGTCTCTCGACAACACCGTAGGACCATTCTCTGATCTTATCGGCGGAGGCGAGGCCTATCTTTATTTTTTCAAAGCTGTTGAATTCCACTAACAGTACCCTCTTTCTGTTGTCTATTAACTTACAGGCTTACATTCTTCTTAACGGAACATCAGAGATAGTCGTCAACCTCATCGTCGTCGCTGCCGTATTCGGAGGAAGCAACGTCGTCAAGATAATCGTCCAGCTCGGAAACGCCGTCCTCGTCCTCGGCCATGAAGCCGTCGCTGAGGTCTCCGTCGTCGATGGAGAAGTCCATGTCCTCCTCGGCTTCAAGAGCTGCCTTGGGAACATAATCGTCATCGTCGTCGAAGGACTGCTTGAGGTCGATAGCGTTGCCCTCAACATCAAGAACGTTGATGTCGAGTCCGAGGCTCTGCAGTTCCTTAACAAGAACTCTGAATGCTTCGGGTATGCCCGGAGTCGGAGTGTTCTGGCCCTTGACGATAGCCTCGTAGGTCTTGACTCTTCCTGTGGTATCGTCGGACTTGACGGTGAGGATCTCCTGGAGGGTATATGCTGCGCCGTAAGCCTCGAGAGCCCAAACTTCCATTTCTCCGAAACGCTGTCCGCCGAACTGAGCCTTACCGCCGAGAGGCTGCTGGGTAACCAGCGAGTAAGGTCCGACCGAACGGGCGTGTATCTTATCGTCAACAAGGTGATGCAGCTTGAGGTAGTACATATAGCCTACGGTTACGCGGTTGTCGAACTTTTCGCCCGTTCTTCCGTCATATACCGTGAACTTTCCGTCCTCGCTCATTTCGAGGGCACCGGGATTGATGACCTCGTCCATTGTATGGAGGGTGAACTCCTTGTCCTTTTCTTCGAGGTGCTTCTTCTGTGCCTCGCGGAAGCACTCGCGGATATCGGCTTCGTGTGCGCCGTCGAATACAGGGGTCATGATCCTCCAGCCGAGAGCCTTGCAGGCCATGCCGAGGTGTACTTCAAGCACCTGACCGATATTCATACGCGAAGGAACGCCCAGGGGGTTGAGCACGATATCGAGAGGAGTACCGTCCTCGAGGAAGGGCATATCCTCCTGAGGAAGGATGCGCGATACAACGCCCTTGTTTCCGTGGCGTCCTGCCATTTTATCTCCGACGGAGATCTTTCTCTTCTGAGCGATATAGCATCTTACCAGCATATTCACTCCGGGAGAGAGCTCGTCGCAGTTTTCTCTTGTGAACTTCTTAACGTCGATGATTATACCTGCTTCGCCGTGAGGAACTTTAAGAGAATTATCTCTTACTTCTCTTGCCTTCTCGCCGAAGATAGCTCTCAGCAGTCTTTCCTCTGCGGTGAGCTCGGTCTCGCCCTTGGGCGTTACCTTTCCGACAAGTATATCACCGGCTCTTACCTCGGCACCGATGCGGATGATGCCGTTTTCGTCAAGATCCTTCAGTGCATCCTCGCCCACGTTGGGGATATCTCTTGTGATCTCCTCGGGTCCGAGCTTGGTATCTCTGCATTCGATCTCATACTCTTCTATATGGATAGAAGTATACTTATCCTGTCTTACGAGGTTCTCGTTGAGCAGAACAGCGTCCTCATAGTTATAGCCTTCCCAGGTCATGAAGCCGATGAGTGCGTTCTTACCCAGAGAGAGCTCGCCGTTTGAGGTCGCGGGGCCGTCGCCTATTACCTGTCCCTTCTTGATCTTCTCGCCCTTATCGACGATAGGTCTCTGGTTGGTGCAGGTGCCGGCATTGGAGCGCTTGAACTTGGTCATTGTGTAAGTTCTTGTATTGCCGTCCTCCTCGCGGACAACGACTCTGTCGGCGTCAACGCTCTCAACAACGCCGTCTGCCTTTGCAACTACGGCAACGCCGGAGTCAACGCAGGCCTTATACTCCATACCGGTGCCGACGATAGGCGACTCGGTCTTGAGCAGCGGAACAGCCTGTCTCTGCATGTTCGATCCCATGAGAGCACGGTTAGCGTCGTCGTTCTCGAGGAAGGGGATGCAGGCTGTAGCAACGGATACCACCATCTTAGGCGATACATCCATGAAATCTATCTTGTTTCTTTCGATCTCGAGGATCTGGTCGCGGAAACGGCCGTTTACCTTAGCTCTTGCGAACTTGTGGTCCTCGGTCAGAGGCTCGTTTGCCTGAGCTACCATGAAGTTATCCTCGACATCGGCGGTCATATAAACTACCTCGTCGGTAACTACGCCGGTCTCCTTATCGACTTTTCTGTAAGGAGCCTCGATGAAGCCGTACTCGTTGATCCTTGCGAAGGAAGCGAGGTAGGAGATAAGTCCGATGTTCGGGCCTTCAGGAGTCTCGATGGGGCACATTCTGCCGTAGTGCGAATAGTGAACGTCACGCACCTCGAAGCTTGCACGGTCTCTCGAAAGACCTCCGGGTCCGAGTGCGGAAAGTCTTCTCTTGTGAGTGAGCTCTGCAAGAGGATTGTTCTGATCCATGAACTGAGACAGCGGCGAGGAACCGAAGAATTCCTTGATAGCTGCGGTTATGGGTCTGATATTGATGAGCGCAGTGGGAGTGATGACTTCCATATCCTGCGACTGAGTGTTCATTCTTTCTCTGACAACTCTCTCCATTCTGGTGAAGCCGATGCGGAACTGGTTCTGCAGCAGCTCTCCAACAGAGCGGATACGTCTGTTGCCCAGGTGGTCGATGTCGTCAACGCTGCCCACGCCCTCGCAAAGGTTGAGGAAATAAGAAATGGTAGCGATGATATCGTCGATAGTGATGTGCTTGGGAACGAGCTCGTCAGCCTTGGCCTTAACAGCCTCTCTCAGCTCTTCCTCGGTGGAACAGGTATCAAGTATCTCCTTGAGCACCTTGAACGAGACCTTCTCGTTCACGCCGTACTCTGTGGCATCAAAGCTGATATAGCCGGAAGCATCTACCATGCCGTTGCCTATGATCTTGACTTCCTTGTCCTCTATCTTTGTCTCGAGCTCGCCTGTCGAAGGATTGACCACAAGCTCTCTCGTCTCAACATTTACATAAGCCTCGCAGACACCTGCCTGCTCGATCTCCATTGCGCGAACATAGGAAAGTGTCTCGCCGGCTTCTGCGATGACCTCGCCGGTAAGCGGATTTACCACGGGTCTCGAAAGCAGATGTCCGGAAAGTCTCGAACCGACGCCGAGCTTCTTGTTGTACTTGTATCTTCCGAATCTTGCAAGATCGTATCTCTTTGCATCGAAGAAGAGGTTGTTGAGCAGCGTTGTTGCGCTGTCAACTGTTGCAGGCTCGCCGGGACGGAGCTTGCGGTAGGTCTCGAGCAGAGCTTCCTCGTGGTTTGCGGTGTTGTCCTTGATGAGGATAGTCTGGTTGATCCTCTCGTCGGGTCCGAAGAGGTCTTCGATCTGCTCGTTTGTGCCGTAGCCGATGGCACGGATGAATGTCGTAAGGGGTATCTTTCTGTTCTTGTCGATACGGACATAGACAACGTCGTTGGAATCCATTTCATACTCAAGCCAAGCTCCTCTGTTGGGGATTACTGTGGTCTTGAAGAGGTCCTTGCCGTTCTTGTCCTTTTCGAGAGCGTAATAAACGCCGGGAGAACGGACGAGCTGTGAAACGATAACTCGCTCTGCTCCGTTGATAACGAAGGTTCCGCTGTCGGTCATAAGCGGGAAATCTCCCATATAGACCTCGGACTCCTTAATTACGCCGGTCTCGGTGTTGATAAGTCTCGCAGTAACACGCAGCGGTGTTGCATAGGTAACATCTCTTTCCTTGCACTCCGCAACTGTGTACTTCGGTGTCTCATCAAACCTGTAGTCCACAAAATTCAGCTCGAGGGTGCCGTTATAATCCGTAATAGCGGCAACGTCTCTGAACACCTCTTTGAGGCCCTCGTCGAGGAACCACTGATACGAGTTCTTCTGCACCTCGATGAGGTTGGGCATTTCGAGGATCTCATTGATCTTCGCAAAGCTCTTTCGGGTATTCTTGCCAAGCTTGACTTCCTTGACATTCACCATAGGCCTGATCACTCCTTATTCTTCTGAAAGCAGTCCATCTGCGCGGCGGTATATCCGCTTTCCGACCGCACCGCGGACTTGCATTTTGTTGGGATCTTCGACCCTGTTTCTGCGTTCTTCGGGCACAAAAAAGGGCGTGCTGATCCATTATGATACATTATATTATTATATTACAGGCCCATATAAAAGTCAAGCATTTGAAGCTGCCGCAGACGCCGATTTTACGTTTTGCACAAAGCCTGAGCTCCCCTGCGCCGGAAAGTTCTACGGTTGAATTTCCGTGACATAAACGTAACTTTTTTGTTAATTTCAAACATTGATGTTTAAAGATTTTAAAAGTGGGAGATTTGTCGCGAAGCATATTATTAAGGCTATGTTAGAATAAAGATATGTGTCCGAAGGGGTTTGGGGGCGATCGGAAAGCCCCCAACAGAGCGTGCTGCTTTGTGTTGTCCATAGAAAACTATGAGCGTGGAACCCCTCCGGGGAGGCTCGGCGAAGGTTGCCTCTTTCTCCTATTGAAAGCTGGTGGGTGAATTAAAAAAGCCTCTCCCAACGGCTGCACCGCAGCCTCATTCACTAAGTGAAACCGCCTCCCTTAGAGGGAGGCCTGGCGAAGGGTTGCCTCTTTCTCCTATTGAAAGCTGGTGGGTGAATTAAAAAAATAAAAATTATTGACAATTTGGAAACTGTATATTATAATAATATGAGTGAGAATGTCCGTTTTCACGTTTCTTATGTTTATTATTTGATGCATGGAGGTCGTAATATGAGTCAGAGTAAGTTTTGTGGGTCCTGCGGTAATCCGTTGGGCGAAAACGAACGCTTCTGCGGTAAGTGCGGAGCTCCCGTAGCTGCTCCTGCGGAGACCGTCCCCGAAGCAGCTGCCGAAGCTGTTCCTGAGGCCGTTGCTCCCGTTGCCGAAGCCGCCGTCGCAGCAGCCGCTGCAGGTCTCGGCGATGAAGCCGCACAGGCAGAAGAGGCTATCGAGCAGAGCATGGGCTCTGCCGAAACAGTTTATGCCGCGGAGCCGGTACCCCCGACAGCCGATCAGGCCGAGGCTTTTGCCGCTAATGCAGGCGCAGAGGCACAGCAGATCCAGGATCAGGCAGCAGCATTCAGCGCAGCTCCCGTTCAGGGCGGTTTTGATCCCAACACCGGTATGCCCGTTGCGGCAGGTGCAGTTCCCTCTCCCGTTCCGGCAGCAGCAGCTGTCAAGTCCGGCGGAAACGCCAAGAAGATCATCATTCCCGTTGTTATCATAGCCCTCGTTGCTATACTCGGCGTTGCAGGTTTCCTTATCTACAAGCATTTGACCAGATTCCAGGAGATAGATGCCAAGGACCTTTTCGTTGTTGAATTCTCGGGTCTCGACGGCCAGGGCAAGGCAATAGCTTACCTCAACTGCGAAGAGTGCGATCCTCACAGATACGAGTACGGCTATTACGCCGACGATGACGATGACGACAAGGATGCCGACGAGGACGAGGACGGCGACGGCAAGGACGCAAAGAAGGAGAGAAATTACAGCAAGTATCTTTCGGATGACACCAAGACCCTTGAAAAGGCTTTCGACAAGGCTGACGGCAAGAGCGAAGCCAAGAAGATGCGCAAGGCTCTCATGGCTACCTCCAAGGACGAATACAAGCTCAAGATCGAATTCGACACATCCGAGGGACTTTCCAACGGCGACACTGTAAAGTGCAAGGTAAAATATGACGAGGAAGACCTGGAAGAAGCAAACATCAAGCTGGAGAACACAGAGTTTGAAGTTGAGGTAACGGGTCTTATCGAGGCCGAAGAGATCACCGATATGTTTGAAGGCTTCAACATCACCTTCAGCGGCATCAACGAGATGGGCACAGCCACCTTCGACGACAAGAGCAGCAAGTATCCCTTCATCCGCTACGATTACGAGACCTCGAACTACAACCTCAAGAACGGCGACTCGTTCAGCATAAGAGCATATCTGAGCTACTCGAATTTTGAGAAAGATGAGTACATCTATGATAATGATACCGGCGAGACCCTGGGTTACTGCTTCACATACGAAGGCAAGACCTATCTGGTAAAGGACACCGGCGAATCCAAGAGCTTCACAGTCTCCGGACTTTCCGAGCCCGAAGAGATAGATATCTTTGAAGGCATCAAGCTCGAATCAGAAGGCGCTCTGCCCTATCTCAAGATAGGCTATTCGGTAAATACCGATAATTGCAGCCAGATCATCAAGGACTATGTTTCCTTCTCCATCGAGGACAGGCAGGACTTCTACAAGGCCGGCGATACCGTTAAGATCAAGGCTTATGTATATTCGAGCTTAAAGGAGCAGGGCTACAAGCCTGCAGGCACTCCCGATGCCGACGGCTATTACTTCAAGGAGATAACCATTGAGGATGACGGCAGCTACGGCAAGTACATCCTTGAGGACGCAACAGCCGAGGATCACAAGAAGCTGGACGAAGCAGAAAGCTCCTTCAACGCTATCCTTAAGGAAATTACAGAAGATTATACCGGCAGAAGCTACATCGGCGAGATCGACTTCGACGGCGACATCACCAAGTTCTCCGAGCCCGAGGCTTACAAGGCTTATCTCGTTAAGTGCAACGGCTTCGACGAGGGAACTATCAGCAGCTACGACGACAAGACCTATATCGTTAAGGTCTATAAGATAACTGCCACCTATGAAGCAGACGACAAGACCAAGGAAAAGACCTTCTATCTTGCGGTAAGAGTAAATAATGCGCTTATCAATGCAGAGGGTAATGTTGAGCTGGGCTACGGCTCGACCTGGAAGGCTCACACCAAGCTGGCAGATGTTGTTGACGAAGTACTCTCCGGCGCAGACGAAGGAACAAAGACAGAACTCAAGACCTTCTGATCTCCCGAAAATAAACCAACCTCCTCCGATCTTCGGGTCGGGGGAGTTTTTTCATATCCGGAAAAGCTCCTGCGTATATTATATATAGGCAACACCGCACAACCCCTGTGCGTCAGATGCGACGTCCATTTTTTTGTCAGATTGCCTAAATTCGACGCAGGAAGGCTGGCGCCTTTCAAGGAGAATTTGGGAAATATGACGGAAAAATGGCAAGCAGATGACGTGCAGAGGCGTTAGCCGCGGGTTGTGCGGTGTTGCCTATAGTTATATAAGGAGGTGAGAGCTGTGGATCAGACTAAGCTTTGCGCTGTTCTGCTGGCGCTGATGCTTGTTTGTGCCGGAGCTGCCGCTGCCGCAGCAGGAAAAGACAATGCGGCCGAGGGTCTGAAAAAAGCCGCCCTTGCAGCTGCGGGCTTTGAAGCGAATGCAGAGTTAGAGCTGTCGGGAAAGAGCAGCACGGACGAGCAGGATGAAACATCTCCGGAGGCAGATACCTCCGAAGAACAGGACGAGCTTTCTTCCGGCCCGGAGGATATCCCACAGGAACACGAAAGCTCCGCAGATGAAAATGATAACGAAAGCCGGAGCCTTGAAACGCCCAGCGAAAAGCCCTCTGCCCAGGCACTTGCGGCTGTGCCCTTCCCGGCAGAGGCCGGAAACTCCGACGGCAGCATAGAGAAGACCCATTACGGCAGCTGCACGGGAGAGCAGTATTTCGACCTTGAAGGGGGAGGGCAGGTCCGAAACTGCACGGAGCTTGAAAACTCATTTCTTTTGGAGCTCAGCCGCGAGGAGCCGGACTTTGAATTTGAGACAAACGGCAGAGAGCCCGTGGTGCTCATCTACCACACCCACACCAGCGAGAGCTTTGAGTCCGAGGACAGGTCCTGGTGCGACACCACATACCAGAGCAAGACCACCGACCCCGAAAAGAACGTGGTGGCTGTTGGGGACAGGATATGCGCCGAGCTTGAAGCTGCCGGGATACCGTACATCCACGACACCCTGATACACGACTGGCCAAGCTACACCGACGCCTACGATTCCAGCCGCAGGACAGTCAGCCAGCTCCTTGCCCATTATCCCTCGGTGAAGATAGTGCTGGACATCCACCGGGACGGCATAGAGCGTGAAGACGGCACAAGGGTAGCTCCCGTGGCGGAGATAAACGGGAAAGAAGCAGCCCAGATAATGATAATCTCCGGCTGCGATGACGGGACTATGGATATGCCGAACTATCTGAAGAACTTCCGCTTTGCCTGCAAGCTGCAAAGTGCCGCAGAGAGCCTTTTCCCCGGGCTCACAAGGCCGATGCTCTTCGACTACCGCCATTACAACCAGGATCTCAGCACAGGGGCTCTGCTGGTGGAGGTTGGCAGCCACGGCAATTCTCTCGGTCAGGCGCTGTATTCCGGCGAGCTTCTCGGAAAAGCGATAGCCAGCCTTTTTCGGAAATAGTGAATAATTAAGGCAACACCGCACAACCCCTGTGCGTCAGATGCGACGTCCATTTTTTTGTCAGATTGCCTAAATTCGACGCAGGAAGGCTGGCGCCTTTCAAGGAGAATTTGGGAAATATGACGGAAAAATGGCAAGCAGATGACGTGCAGAGGCGTTAGCCGCGGGTTGTGCGGTGTTGCCTTAAGGTATCGCCTACGATGATGATCATACAAATCGTCCGCAAAGCGGACACCTTAACTATTCACTATTCACTTTTCACTCTTCACTATTCACTATTTCCGTCTCTGCGCAAAACAACGAAAAAGCACTTCTGCCAGTTTCCTGACAGAAGTGCCGAAACAATACTGTTTTATTATAAAGGCTTCAATTAGTACATTCCGCCCATACCGCCGCCGGCTGCTGCTGCCATTGCTGCATCAGCTGCAGGGTCCTTGATATCGGCTACAAGGCTCTCGGTGGTAAGCACCATGGAAGCAACGGAAGCTGCATTCTGGAGTGCCGAACGTGTTACCTTTGTGGGGTCAACGATGCCTGCGGGGATCATATCAACATACTCCTCGTTGTAAGCATCGAAGCCGTAGCCGAGCTTTCTCGAACGGATGATCTTGTCGATGATGACGCTGCCCTCGAGGCCTGCGTTGAGTGCGATCTGTCTTACGGGCTCTTCAAGAGCGCGGAGAACGATCTGAGCGCCTGTCTTCTCGTCGCCGGTGAGCTTCTCGCAGAGCTTCTTTACTGCGGGCATAGCATTGATGAGAGCTGTGCCGCCGCCTGCAACGATACCCTCTTCAACAGCTGCCTTTGTGGCTGCAAGAGCGTCCTCGATGCGGAGCTTCTTTTCCTTCATCTCGATCTCGGTGGCTGCGCCGACCTTGATAACTGCTACGCCGCCTGCCAGCTTGGCAAGTCTTTCCTGGAGCTTCTCGCGGTCGAAATCGGAAGTCGTGGTCTCGATCTGAGCCTTGATCTGGCCTACGCGGTTCTTGATCTCGGTCTTGTTGCCTGCGCCGTCAACGATGATGGTGTTCTCCTTCTGGACAACTACCTGACGTGCACGGCCGAGCTGGTTGATCTGGGTCTCCTTGAGCTCGAGGCCGATCTCCTCGCTTATTACCTGACCGCCTGTGAGGATAGCGATATCCTGGAGCATTTCCTTTCTTCTGTCGCCGAAGCCGGGAGCCTTTACTG
>CAMVOF010000019.1:0-20796 GCA_947169055.1 uncultured Clostridia bacterium | reverse complement strand
ATCAGCATACTTTCGTACATCTTTCCGGGAACGAAGGGGTTGAATTCGTTCTTGGGCCCGGGCCAGATGTTCTTGCCGATCTTGTCCTGCAGCTCCAGCCAGCCGATAGTCGGCTCGACTTTATAAACTTCCTGAGCCTTTTCGTTCCAATCCTTGTCGTAGGCGAGATAATCCTCGTAGTCCTTCTTCTGCTGCTCGAGGCTCTTGCCCTTGACTTCGTTGTAGTATTCGTCCATGTAGTCGGCGATCTCGCTGTCTGCAAGGATATGCTCCTTGTCTATCCAGGAAGTAGCTGAAGTTCCTCCCCAGTTGCAGCCGATGAGCCCCACAGTTACACCCAGCTCCTTTGAGAGCTTTCTTGCAAAGTGATAGCCCACAGCGCTCCAGGCACGGGAACCTTCGGGATCGCAAACTCCCCAGCCGGAATTCTTTTCGGCTTCGATGGCTTCTTCAACCGAGCCCACTTTGTTTGTATAATAGAACCTTACGGGTATATCTGCCGTCAAAGTCTTGAGCTCTTCCTTGCCGTCCTTGGCGTTCTGCAGTTCAAGCTCCATATTGGACTGTCCGCCGCAGAGCCATACTTCGCCTATCATAACGTTATAGAACCTGCGCTGCTCCGAGCCGTCAAGCTCCAGCACCAGCTCATAAGGTCCGCCGGCCTGCATGGGAGGCAGGGTAACGCACCATTTGCCGTCCTTCACCGAGCATTCGGCGCTGCTGCCCGAAATGCTTGCCCTGACTGTTCCGTCACAGTCGCACTCTCCCCAGAGCTTTACGTTTTTGCCTCTCTGGAGGACCATATTATCCGAAAAAACCGCTGCTGCCTTGAACATATCTATACCTCCGAAATATCGTCGTCTTCATCGTTTTCCTGTTCCGAGCCGGGCTTGATGACCGAATATATCTTCCAGTCGTCATCCTCGTTTATCTTCGCAAGATAGAATCTCCAGCCCTTGTTTTCGCCGTCAAGCTCCTTGTCGCCTGCGCCGAAATGGCTGGTGTATCTGAAATCTACTTCAAAAGCCGCCCTGTCATAGCAGCCGCCGTAACGCCAGTCGTCCTCGCTGAGCTTCTTGACCCCTGTCAGCTTTATGGAGCACAGCAGGTCAAGATCCATTACATAGTTCTTTGACACCGATGCCGCCGAGCCTGAATCCGGCAGGGCTGCAAGCTGCATACCCACGTTGTTGCCGTCGTCCCAGTAGCTGAAATATTGCCTAAGGGTCTCCTCGGCTGTCATTCCCGAGGGCAGCTTTGTATCTGCGCATTTGTCTATCATCGAATGAACGTGCACAACGAGAGACACCGTCGTTATAGCCGCTGCGGCCAAGATCCCCGTCAGCACATACATGATGATATGCAGCACTTTCGAGCGCTTTGCAGGCTTGGCTTCTGCTTCCGTGCTTTCAGCTTCGCCGTCGGCAGCTGTTTCTTCCTCGGGCTTTTCTTCGTTAGCCTGCTCTGTTTCTTTTATTTCCTCTGCCGCTTCCTCTTTCAAAACAGCGGCTTCTTTCAGGATCTCTTTCTCTTCCATAATTCCCCTTAGATCAAAAATCAATAGTATCCGAGCTCTGTTGTTATGGCGGCTCGTTCGTCGGCGAGCTTGCCCTCGTAGCCGCTTTCCGGCATGAACAGGCTCGAATAGCTGTAGAGTGCCACTCCGTCAGCTCCGTAGGAATAGCTGTCGTGTATCTGCTTTGCGATGATATTGCTCGTTGACGAATACTCGCTGACGAGCATTATGTTTGCCGGAGCTATGCCTATGTACATGGAAGCTCCGCTGTGACGCGGCATATTCAGCCACTGGCTCAGCGTCGAAAGGAAAGGCCTGTACTGGTTGCTGTAGCCGAAATATATCTGCGGTGCGATATAGTCCAGGAAGCCGGGCTCTGACACCCATCTCTCCACATCCGCATACTGGGAGTAGTAATTCACTTCCACATTTCCGCCGGGAGCAACTCCGAACTGCACCGAAGGATCATAGGCCTTCACCGTGTTGTACATACCCCTCACGGTCTCGGAGCAGTTATAGAAACGCCATTCCTTAAGGGACATACCGTCGCCGTATTTTAGGTAGGCGGAGTCGTCGAAGGAAGCGTCTGTTGTGGGGTAGAAGTAGTCGTCGATGTTCACGCCGTCAACATCATATCTTGATACGATCTCCGCAACGCCGTTGTTGATGAGCTGCCTTACCTCGGGGATGCCGGGGTTCAGCCATACCCAGCCCGTCGAATCGACGTAGGTCATGTATTCGGGGTAAAGTCCCGGATAGCTGTACCACTGTCTTATGGTGCAGTCGGGCATCGCTGCGATGTTGTCCGGCTTGTCAACGCGGTAGGGATTGATCCAGGCGTGGACGGAAAGCCCGTACTGATGTCCCAGCTCCACCATGACCGCCAGGGGATCGTAGCCGGGGTCTTTTCCGGACGAGCCGGTTATCCACCGTGACCAGACAAAGAGATCAGACTTGTAGAAAGCGTCGCTGAAAGCTCTTGTGTGAACATACAGCGTGTTTATCCCCAGGTCCTTTGCGTTCTGGCAGAGGGTCGAGAAGTTATTTCGGAAGTTCTGTTCTCCGCCGCCGGACATCAGCTCCGAAAGGGTCATGCAGGTGACCCACATGGCCTTCTGCTGCATATAGTTGAGCCTGTCTCCCGAGATCCTGGAGTCTCCGCGCTGGCTTTCCGAACTCTCAACGGGAGTCTGCTCCTCTTCCTCTTCGGGTTCTTCCTCCTCGGGAGGTATCTCCTCGGGAGCTGTTGTGATCGTTGTGGCCGTGGTCTTCTTTTTCTTCTTTTTTGTAGTTGTTTCTTCCGGCTCCGGTTCTTCGGGAGCTGTTGTGGTCGTTTCCTTTTTTGTCTTCTTTTTCTCTTCCTTTTTCTTATCCTCCGAGAGCTTCACAAGCTCCTCGCTGTCCAGAGTCGTCACGGTAAGTGTGAACTCCGGCTCGACGGTGGTGACGGTTGTGGTCGCAGGTGCGGAGGCGGGGACAGCTGTTTCGGTGACAGTCTCCACAGCCGTCTGAACAGGCTCGGCTGTTTTGATGGGGCTTTCGCCGGCTGTCCGGGAAGCGATACCGGGAGCGAGCAGCGCAAATACAACAGCCGACAGCATAGCGGCTGCGCTTTTCAGCTTGTATCTCATCTGCTCTCACTCCGTTTCGTTTTTTATTCGATGAAGGACTTCATGCCGTGTTCGCGGCGGTAGTCCAGATATTCTTCGTATGTTCCCTCGCGGCAGATACAGCCGTCGGGGGTGATCTCGATTATCTTGTTTGCAACGGTCTGCATGATCTCGTGGTCGTGGGAAGCGAAGATAACTACTCCCTTGAAATCCCTGAGTCCGTTGTTCACGGCGGTTATCGACTCCAGGTCCAGGTGGTTGGTGGGCCTGTCCAGAAGAAGCACGTTCGAGCCGAACAGCATCATCCTCGAGAACATACACCTTACCTTTTCGCCTCCCGAAAGCACGTCCACCTTCTTGTAGATCTCGTCGCCCGAGAAGAGCATCTTCCCGAGGAAGCCCCTCAGGAACGTATCCGTCACCTCGGTGGTGGAATACTGCCTTATCCAGTCAACGATAGTCATATCGCAGCCGTTGAAGAAGGCGCTGTTGTCCTTGGGGAAGTAGGAACGGGATGTGGTCGAACCCCATTTTATGCTGCCCTCGTCGGGCTCCGTGTTCTCGGCAAGGATCTCGAAAAGTGCTGTTATAGCCTGCTCGCTCTCGCCGATGAATGCCACCTTGTCTGTGCGTCCGAGGGTGAAGGTGATGTTGTTCAGAAGCTTCTCGCCGTCAACGGTCTTGGAAAGCCCCTCGACCTTGAGTATCTCCTTGCCGGGCTCTCTGTCCATTTCAAATCCGACGTAGGGGTATTTTCTCGACGAAGCAGGCATCTCTTCAACTGTCAGCTTGTCAAGGAGCTTGCGGCGTGAAGTCGCCTGCTTGGACTTGGACTTGTTTGCCGAAAAGCGGTTGATGAATTCCTGCAGCTCTTTTATCTTTTCCTCGGCCTTCTTGTTCTGCTGCTTTATCATCCTCTGCATCAGCTGAGAGGACTCGTACCAGAACTCGTAGTTGCCGACATACATTTTTATCTTGGTGTAGTCGATATCCACGATGTGGGTGCAGACGTTATTGAGGAAGTGTCTGTCGTGGGAAACGACGAGCACCGTGCCGAAGTATTCCGAAAGGAAATCCTCGAGCCAGCGTATAGCGTCAATATCCAGGTGGTTTGTAGGCTCGTCAAGCAGGATGATATCCGGGTTGCCGAACAGAGCCTGAGCCAGCAGCACCTTGACCTTTTCGTTGCCCGAGAGGGAAGACATCTGGGAATAGAGTATCTCCTCCGGCAGCCCGAGCCCCTGGATGAGCTTCGAGGCATCGCTCTCAGCCTCCCAGCCGTTGAGCTCTGCAAACTCGCTTTCCAGCTCACCTGCGCGGTCTCCGTCCTCCTCGCTGAAATCCTCTTTGGCGTAGAGCGCGTCCTTTTCCTGCATTATATCGTAGAGCCTTTTGTTTCCCATTATCACGGTGTCGAGGACGTTGTACTCATCAAAAGCGAAGTGGTCCTGCCTGAGTACAGACATTCTCGTTCCCTTGTCGATAATGACCTCGCCCTTTGTAGGCTCGATCTCTCCGCAGAGGATCTTCAAAAACGTACTTTTTCCGGCACCGTTCGCACCGATTATGCCATAGCAATTACCGCCTGTAAATTTCAGGTCGGCGTCCTTGAACAGCAGCTGTCCTCCGAAAGACAGAGTCAGTTCGTTTACAGTTATCATTTCATACTCTCCTTAATCATCGACTTTCCTTCGACTCTTCAAATTATCAGTACCTTTTATTATAACACGTTTTTCTGATTTTGGCAATACCCAATTTTTCGGCAGGCGTTTTCGCAGACTCCGCCTGCTTCAACCGCTTGGCGTTAAAAACGGCACCCCACAGTTTTCCGTGAGGTGCCGTTCGTTAGTTCTAAAATGCGTTGTAGTTGCTGCTGTTGTTTCCGTATCGGTACTGGTCTTCGTAGTCTATCCAGTTTCCGTTGTCATCGTAGTATCCGTTGTGATCGTAGGGGTTCGAGCTCGGCGTTGTGTCGTTCTCGTCGCGGCTGTCTTCTTCGATCACCGTCGTTCCGTAGATCATCTGCTGTACTATCCTTGCGTTAGCTCTCAGGTCTGCCAGCAGCACCGACTTGTGGTCAACAAAGTGTCCCGAGAATGTTTCCTCGGCAGGTATCTGTACCTGCTGTATCTCGTAACCCATATACTCGAAGGCGTGCAGCAGCAGCGAAGCAGTTTCTCCTTCTTCAAGGTCGGTGTAGGTGTCGGGAAGTATCTTGTCGGCAAGCTCCTTGAGCTGCATGAGCGATGCTCCCTTTGCCTTCTTGATTATCAGCGAGATAACTTCTCTCTGTCTTGCGGTCCTTCCGAAGTCTGCGTACTTCGTTCCCTTGTCGATGTGTCTCAGTCTTGCATAAGCAAGCGCCTGGTTTCCGTTGCAGTGAACGATCTCGCCCTCTTCGCTGAGCTCCGGCAGGTAGTCGGTTCCCCAGTCGTTGCCGAGGATCGCGTTCTGCTCGTCCAGGGGATTTTCCATACCTCTGGTATTATCGCCGTCGGGGTTGTTCGTTCTCTCGTTCAGATAACCGTGAGCCTCGTCGTTGGTGATCTCGATATCGAGTCCGCCGAGAGTATCGACTATCTCAACGAACTGGTTGAAGTTCACTATTACATATCTGTCGATCTTTACCGCGAAATACTGCTGGATAGTATCCTTCAGAGTTGTTATGCCGCTGAGGTAGTAGGCTGCATTTAGTCTGTCGGAAGCATCGATATCCGGGATATACAGGTACAGGTCGCGCATGAACGAGGTCATGGTTATGGTACCGAGCCTCTTGTTCAGCGAGATCAGCATCATAACGTCGGTATTTCCGCGGACTTCCTCGGAGCCGGAACGCAGGTCCTCGCCGACGAGCAGCACGTTGAACACATCCTGGTCGCTCATTATGTCTGTAGCATTCCGTTCAAGCTCTTCTTTAAGGCGTCTTTCCTCTTCCTCCGGGTCAAAGGTGTCGGACATATTCGGGTCGGTATCCGCATAGCTCATGGGAGCTGACGGGTCTGCACGGCTGTCCTCGCCTGCGAGCTTCCCGAAATAGAAGTGGAAGATCAGGAATATCACCAGCGCTATCAGGCAAAGCCCGAGGAAGACTGTTCCTGCGATAAAGAGTATCTTCTGTTTTGTGGTGAGCTTTTTCTTTTTGCCCTTGCCGTTCTTTCCGCCGGAGGTCTTTTTGCCCTGGCTCGAGCTTCCGGCAGTTTTGCTGCGGCTGCTCTGTTTTCCGTTTTCGGGTCTTATATTTTTCGGATGGCCGTTCTTTGTATGCTGGCCGTTCCTTGCACGGTTCCCGTTTCCGGCACCGGCGGGTCTTTTTCTCTGAGCCGGTCTGTGCTCGGGGTCACGAGCTGCGGCAGCTGCGATCTTTTCCTTGGGCACAGGCTTTATTTCGTCATCTATCTTTTCCGAAGGCTTTTTTTCAGGCTCTTCGTCCTTGATCTCCGGCTTTTCGCTGCGGTCGGGTCTCGGGAGCTCTTCCTTCTCGGGCTCGGGCTCTTTGGGAGCTTCTGCCTTTTCGGGGACATCCTTCATTTCTGTACTTGCTGCAAGTGCCCGTTCTTTTTTCTTTGCCATTGCAGCCGAGATGATATCTCCGAGATCGCTCTCGCCGTTATCCGCATCAGAGGGAACTTCGGCAGGCTCTTCCGTCTGCTGCTCCCGCTGTTTTTTCTTGCTTATCGCAGCGGAGATTATCTGTTCAAGCTCGTCGTCCTCCGAGCCAATCAGTTTATTCTTGTCTGACATTTGCAACCTCTCTTTTGCTGTCGGGCGGTCTTTTTGCCCTGTGTCGTTATGTCCGGTGCTGTCCGAACACAACACCGCATCTTATATTATATACTATTCTTTCCGAAATTACAACACTATTCCAAATATTTTTAAAATTTTTTCAATATGTCGCACCAAGCCGAACTTACCCGGCTGCATATTTGGTAAAGTTCGATAAATAAAGCTCCTCCGGCTGGTATAATAAGGAATTTCAGAGGCACAAAAAAGGCACCTGCGCCGTTTTTGGCGCAAGTGCCTGAGCTGTCAGAACTCTGAGCTCATCAGCCGAGAACTACCTCGACCTCATGCTCTGTGCCTGCATCGAATACGGGAAGAACGTTTCCGTTGATCTTAACGCCGTCAACAACAACGCTCTTTACGCCCTTGCTTACATGATCGGGGTTCTTGATGGTGATGTTGTAGGTGTTGCCGCGGAACTTTCTTGTCAGCTTGTAGCCGTCCCAAGCCTCGGGGATGGAAGGATCGACTTTCAGTCCGTTGTAGTCGGGGACCATTCCGAGGATGTACTGCGAGATAGCAACGAAGTTCCAGGAAGCAGTACCTGTCAGCCAGCTGTTCTTGGCTTCGCCGTGTCTCTTGGCGTCCTTGCCTGCGATCATCTGAGCATAAACATAGGGCTCAGTCCTGTGCAGGTCGGAGATATCCTCAAGATATGCCGGAGCGATCTTGGAGTAATACTCGAATGCCTGATCTCCGCGGCCGATAGCAGCCTCAGCGCAGATTATCCAAGCGTTGTTGTGGCAGAAGATACCTGCGTTCTCCTTGTAGCCGCCGGGATAGGTCGAGATCTCGCCGTACTCTTTATAATACTTTGTGAATGCCGGATTGTTAAGCACAAGACCGTACTTGGAATCAAGGTACTTCTTGACGCTGTTCATCGTGATAACGTCCTTGCCGCTTTCCTTGCCGAGTCCGCCCATTACAGCGAAGCCCTGAGGCTCGATGAAGATCTTGCCTTCCTCGCACTCCTTGGAGCCCACCTTCTTGCCGAAGTCGTCGTAAGCACGGATGAACCATTCGCCGTCCCAGCCGTAGTCGAGAGTAGCCTTGTTCATCTTGTCGATCTCAGCCTGTGCAGCAGCAGCCTCGTCGTCGAGTCCCTTATACTTGCAGAGTGCAACGTACTCGGGTCCGATGAAGCTCATCATTGCAGCCACCATCACGGATTCTGCGATCTGGCTGAACTTCTTCTCGCCGTACTTGGGAGAAGTATAGGTCTGGAAGCTCTCGCCCGGTGTGTCGGAATGGCAGGAGAGGTTCAGGCAGTCGTTCCAGTCAGCTCTCATTGCAAGAGGCAGACCGTGAGGTCCTACGAACTTGGCAACGTGCCAGAAGCTCATCTTCAGGTGGTGCATCATGCTCTGAGCCTTGCTCTCGTCGTTGTCGTAGGGCACCTGCTCGTCCAGGATGCTGTAGTCGCCTGTCTCCTTTATGTACTGAGCTGTGGAGAGGATCATCCACAGCGGGTCATCCGAGAAGTCGCCGCCGATAGCGTCGTTGCCCTTCTTGGTGAGAGGCTGATACTGGTGATAGCAGCCGCCGTCCTCAAACTGTGTTGCAGCGAGGTCGAGGATACGCTCTCTTGCTCTGTCGGGGATCTGGTGAACGAAGCCCAGGAGGTCCTGGTTGGAATCGCGGAAGCCCATGCCTCTGCCGATACCGCTCTCGAAGTAGGAAGCGGATCTGGACATATTGAATGTTACCATGCACTGATACTGGTTCCAGATATTTACCATCCTGTTGAGCTTGTCGTCGGCAGTCTCAACATGATACTGGGAAAGCAGACCGTCCCAGTAAGCCTTGAGCTCTGCCAGAGCGGCGTCAGCCTTCTCGGCGGTGTTCATCGACTCGATCATGGCGTAAGCCTTGGACTTGTTCATGCTGCCGTCAGCGTTCCACTTGTCTGTGCCGTTCTCAACGTAGCCCAGGAGGAAGACAAGGCTCTTCTCTTCGCCGGCTGCAAGGGTGATGTCGAGGCAGTGGGAAGCAACGGGGCTCCAGCCGTCGGCAACGGAATTCTGAGGTTTGCCCTCGAAAACGGTGCCGGGATTTGCAAAGCCGTTGTAGATGCTGCCCATAAAGGTCTCTCTGTCGGTGTCGAAGCCGCAGATGTCGGCATTAACGGTATAGAATGCAAAATGATCGCGGCGCTCTTTATACTCGGTCTTGTGGAATATGGTGGAGCCTTCGATCTCAACTTCACCGGTGTTGAAGTTTCTCTGGAAATTCTCGCCGTCGTCGGAAGCATTCCAGAGGCACCACTCGAGGAAGGAGAAGAGCTTGAAGCTCTTAGCCTTATCAGAAGTGTTCTTGAGGACTACCTTCTGAACTTCGCCGTTAAAATTCTGGGGAACGAAGAAGCTGACCTCAGCCGAAAGGCCGTTCTTTTCGCCCTTGATAACGGTGTAGCCGATACCGTGGCGGCAGGAATAGCCGTCGAGCTCGGTCTTAACAGGGCTCCAGCCCGGAGACCAAACGCACTCGCCGTCATTGATATAGAAATACTTGCCACCCATATCGACGGGAACGTTATTATAGCGATAGCGGGTTATTCTCCTGAGACGTGCGTCCTTGAAGAAGCTGTAGCCTCCTGCTGTATTGGAGATGAGCGAGAAAAACTCCTGTGTTCCGAGGTAGTTGATCCAGGGATAGGGAGTTCTCGGGTTGGTGATGACATATTCCTTGTTTACGTCATCGAAGAAACCGAATTTCATAGAAATTCCACCTTTCATAAGTTATGTATAAAAATTTATTTCCATAAATTATTACCGTTATTTACTGAAGCCTACGCTTTCATAGATCACCGAGTATTCATAGTAGGTGACGTCGATCTCGGAGCTGTATAGAGCGGCATCGCTGTATCCGCCGTATTCCGATCCGTCGATGAGACGCCAACTCCTCGAAAGATAGGTCTTGTTCGAGGGAGTGGGTTCGCCGTCTTTGAGCTCGCTGTATTTTTCCTTCGGGATAACGAGAACGATACTGTCAGAGGAGCCTTCTTCGTCGAACACCAGCAGGCATTTGCCGTCCTGCATACACGTCACATAGCTGCTTACGGTGACTTCCGTGGGGTGTTTCAGCTCGGAGCTTATCTTTATAACTGCGCTTGCCGGAACGAATATCCCGTAAAGGACTATCAGCCCTGCGGCTATGGTGAATACCAGCTGAAAGATCGAGCTTTCGCGCCCTTTCCAGGTCTTTATCACCAGAAAGATAAATACCGCCAAAGCCACCAGAGAAAAGGCCAGCGTTGCGATGTTTATGCTCTTAAAGCCTTCCACCGTAGCTTTTCCGCCGAGGAGATCGGCTTTGTCCAGCGCATCTTTCCTCAGCCAGCGAGCGATCAGATAAGTGAGGGCGAAGCCTGCAAAGAATGCAGCCCATTTTCTTTCTTCAAATCTCGTTTCCCGTATCTTATCGAGGTCAAAAAATCCGTCCATGCCGCTTGGTTATCCGATCGTGAAAAATCTCTGCCAGCACTGGTAGCTCTCGCCTTTTTTGAGCTCCTGATATCCGCTGACATCGCCCTTGAGCTTAAGGTTTGCCGAGTTTATCATGGCTGTCATGGGCTCGGGGCAGAAGAATCCGGCTGTGCCGCGGCAGTTCCAGACGTTCCAGAACCTGTATTCCTTGGATACCTCGTTGCACACCCGCTTGCCTGTGATCTTGTCGGTGACTACGGCCCCGTAGAAGGGCTTGCCGTCAAGGTCGGTGGTCTCGGCGGTGTACATCTCGTTGTTTATAGTGTGGAGAACGGGATGCATGGAGCCGTTGGGATAGCGCTTGTCTCTGCTTGTGAGAGGCAGGAGCTGCTCCGTTGGCAGGCATCTTTCGTTGAGCTCGCATCTCTCGCCCACAGCTATCCTGAGCCTCATGCCCTTCTGCTTGCCTCCGGGAGTTATCGGAGCGCTGAGGCAGGTGTGGGTGCATACCGAGACAGGCAGCCGCTTGTCCGAAAGATTGTCGAGGATAACGGTCTGCTTCAGACCTTCCTCCTCCGAGAGCTCATATTTATATGTGAGCTTGAAATCAAGAGGGAAGTACTCATACATCTTGTCGGTCTTGTCGAAGGTGTATGAGGTCACGCACACGGCTTTGTCACCCTGAACTTCTGCAAGCTCCAGCTTGTGCTCTCTGTCGTGTACCCAGCCGTGGATGAAATTATTGAGCTTGGGCTCGTTTATCGGCAGGTGATAGGTAGCGTCACTGGTCTTTAGGGTACCGCCGTCAAAGCGGTTCGGGAGATAAAGCGTAGGCAGACCCCAGAGGACTCTTGCCTTGTTGATCTCTTTCAATGTTGCCTTTTCCGACCAGCGGAACACTTCAATGTTGTTTTCGGTATCGAAAAGCCTGAGAACGCAGCTGCCGATAGCCGGTGCCACAATGGCAAAATAACGCCCTGCGGTAAGCTTAACACAGTCAACGCCCTTGCACTTGAACGCGGTCTCTGCCGAAAGTTCCATATCCATCTGTCTCCTTTGCCGTACCTGCGCCGTTTCCGGCAGCTTAAACGTTTATATACAACAATTATACCATATTTGCTTTGGATTGTCCAGTATTTTTTAACTTTTTTTATAAAAAGATTTTAACATTATTTATAAGAAGAAAAAGCCCCGATGCAGAGCTTTTTTCTCCGCAAAGGGGTGTATTTCATTGCTTTCTTATGCTTATCTCTCCGCTGAGGACGGTCTTTTTTTCGCCGTTTTCGGTCCGGACCAGCAGCCGGCAGCTGTCGTCAACGTCCTCGAGAACGCAGCTGTAGGAGCTCTCTCCGCTGATGACCCTGATCTTCTCGCCTTTCCACATCAGCCTGCTGCGGTAGCTTTCGAGGAAGCTCCTGCTTTCGAGCTCGCGGTAGTATCTCATCAGCCTTCTCAGCACATCTCCGGCAAGCCTGTTCCGCAGATCGCCCTCGGCCGAATCGAAAACAGCCGCTGCAACCTCCCGGAGCTCTTCGGGGAAACCGCCCTTCGGCTCGCAGGCGTTTATCCCGATGCCCACTATCGCATATTCGAGACCGCCGTTCTCAAGTGAGACAGAAGCCTCGGTCAGGATCCCGCAGATCTTCCTGTCTCCGATATAAACGTCGTTCACCCATTTGATGCCGCATTTTTTGCCGGAGGCTGCTTCAACCGCCTCTGCCACAGCGGCTGCGGCTGCGGTGGTTATGAGAGTTGCCTGCTCTGCCGGAAGGTCTGTCCTCAGCAGCAGGCTCATGTAAAGCCCTGTGTCCTCCGGGGAATAAAAGCTCCTGCCGAGCCGTCCCTTGCCTGCCGTCTGAGCCCCGGCGATGATCGCCGTTCCCTCGCAGGCTCCCGAGACAGCAGCCTCACGAAGCCTTGTATTGGTTGAATCCACGGACTTGAAGACCTCGGGAAAGACAGTATCTTTCGCCTCTCCCAGATATTTTTTTATCCCGGCTGCGGTGAGCATATCGCTTTTTTCTTCGAGCCTGTAGCCCCGGTTCGTGACAGCCGAGATAGCATAGCCTTCCTTTTGCAAAGCTCTCACGGCTTTCCAGACAGCACCTCTCGTGCAGCCAAGCTCCTTTGCCAGCTCTTCTCCCGAGACGAATCCTCCCCGGTTTTCCGCAAGGAGTGCGGCAAGCCTTTCCCGGGTGTTCATTGCAGGTTCTTGAAGCCTATCTTAAGGCTCTCTCCGTCAATGCTGACGGCATCGGAAAGCGCTATTGGCAGCTTTTCGTCATCGGAGAAGCCAATAGTCTCGCCGTCCTTGAGCTCCACATCTTCGCTGATGACATACTCGGCGATAGAAACGAGAAAACCGAAAAGCTCCGCAGGCTGAGCGCTTGTCCCGACGACCTCGATCTCTTCCTTGCCGAAACGCCTGAGTCCGCAGGTGAAGCCGTTGAGCACGCTGCCCTTTTCTCCCTGGGTGATATACATTCCCGCATGGACCAGCAGGGGAGTGGGCAGATCACCGTCCTTGAGCATCTCCGCTATCTTTATATAGTAATCTTTCTCATATACCGTCGGGTTCTGGTAGAAGCCGATAGCGTTCTTGAGCTTCATCGCCGAGCTTGCGATCTTCACAAGGAGCAGAGCCTGTTCGAGAGGCTGGCCTCTGTCCATGACCGCCGTCAGCAGGTGAGCCTTGTGTTTTGAGACTTCCTTTTCTCCCTCTCCCCATAGAACATTGTTCTTTGCGCAGCTCTCAGCTTCGCCGTTTGGAACGGGGTTCGGCATCAGCGAGCAGGCAGCCATAAGATCGCCGCAGCGGAAAACCACGGCTCCGTCCTTGGGATCCTCCTTGAACTCTATCTGCCAGTCCTCTTTGAGGTAGTGGCGGAACCTCGGCCAGTCGAAGTTGGCGTCGGTGAAAAGCGCAAAGCCAAGTGAGGCGGTGCCCTTTTTTTCGTTGGTGTTGTCAACTGCATTTTCGTTGATGTTTTCGCTCATTTTATTCTTTCCTTTCAGTAAGAGATACTTTGTACAGACAAACAAACGGGCGAATGTTTAAGGCAACACCGCATTTGAGATGTGCGGTGTTGCCTTTTGTCCGCCCTTGATCGTCAGATCTTTGAATAGCCGAAGCTGTTTATCAGCGCATCTACCTTTCTGCCGTCAGCGCACATCGGGCAGGTGGTGGAGCTGTAGCTGTCGTATTTAGGCAGGTCCTCGGAATAGAAGATCGCGTGTACGGGGATGTTGTGGGATTCCTTTATAGCCGAGAAGATAGCGCCTATGGCTGCAAGATGACCGTTGTAATATTTCAGGCAGTCAACTGCACGGACGATGCTCTTGCCCGTGGAAGCTGAGGAGATCAGCAGGAGCACCTGCTTGCCCCAGATCTGCTTCTGGGTGTTGTCCCGGAAGATCATCTGGTTGTTCATGTTGAGCTCGGGAGTTACCACAGCGATGTCAGCGCCTCTGTTTATGCCCTGCTCGGACAGGCTCTCCGCAAGGAAAGCTCCCAGCATCTCTGTTCCCTCAAGGCAGATTATCGTGTCGATATGGGTCGAGGTGTAGGTGCCTGCAAGCTCCTTTGCAGCTTCGTTTGCCATCTTGTGGCTGGTCTTTATCGAGGTCATGTCAACGTAGTAATTGACATGGGAGTGGTTGGTGGCGAAATGTCCGGGAATGATGCCGATCTTGATGCGGTTGTTCCTGGTGTTGGTTATAGTCTGTATCCTGTTTTCCATATAGATACCTCCGTGAAATAATAATCTACCTTAACATTATATCACAGAACTGTTCATATTTCAAGCACCGCCCTGCCAAAAACATACACCTATTTTTGTATATTTTGCTAAACCGTGTCAGAGCTGACCGGATATCTTGTCCATGAATTCCTGCATCTTGCTCTCAAAATATCCTGCCGGGATGAGAGCTATGCCCACCTCGTCGCTGAGGACCATGAGCCTGTCTCCGCCTTTGAAGGAGAACTGATCTCTTGCCGCCTTTGGAATGACTATCTGCCCTCTGTCTCCGATAGTGACAGTCCCCCAGATGTTCTTTCCGGTGGGCGCCGGAGGTATTATCCCGATGCCGTCGGCGGTCTCGGTCTTCATCAGGCCGTCGATAGTCACCCCATAGACCTGCGCCAGCAGCGAAGCCTTTTCGATGTCGGGGATGGTGGAGCCGTTTTCCCATTTTGCATAAGCCTGCCTGGAAATACCGATCTTTTCGGCTATCTGCTCCTGTGAGTAGCCGCTGAGTTTTCTCAGCATTATAAGATTGTCTTTCAGCATATCTCCACCCCTTTATAAGTCTATCATTTCAAATCTCTTGCACGAAAGCTTGTATGCCCAAAGCGTCAGCAGGATATATGAGATCGTCCCGCAAAGCAGCAGCGATACCTGCAAAACTATATGGTCGAAGCCGAAAGCGTTCACAGCCTCAAGCCCCGGGATGTGGTGCAGGGATTCAGCAATACCGATCAGCAGAAAGCAGACGATTATGTGAGTTACGAAGGGCTTTCCGAGCTTGTAGCCCGTCTTGAAAAATCCTCCGATAAAGATAAGATTGAACAAACCGAAGAGAAGAAATGCCATGCCGAGGAAGAACAGGTTTGCGTTCATCAAAGCGTTCTCGCGGTAAGCCTTGGCTTCGGAAAGCACCGTCATGCGGACAAGGGTCAGAGAGGACATAACTGCCATGCCGCACAGCTCGATAAATACCGAAAACTGGAATTTGCCCTTTACCACATCGTGCTTAGCAACGGGGAGCAGAGCGAAATAAACGATGTCATTCGCCTCTCTGGCGCTCTGGAAGCTCTGGAAGATGCCCATGGAGATGAAGAACGCTCCGCAGAGAACGGGATACCCCGGCAGCATCGCCATAACTCCGAAAGCGATGAACAGATAGGACAGTATCGATGCGCTGAGCTTCAGCTCTTTTTTCAGCAGTGCGTTCATGACCTCGCCTCCCTCTCCAGCCTCAGGAATATCTCTTCAAGAGTCTCGCCGGGCTCTCCGAGATCGCGGATAAGATCCGTTTTCGGGCAGCTTGCCTTGATCTCTCCGCGGCTGATGTAAATAATGTTATCGGCGCAGCGTTCAAGGTCGGAGGTGATGTGCGTCGAAAAAAGTATGGTCGATCCGTGGTCTTTCAGCGTCGTGAAAACCTCCAGCAGCTCGTCCCTGGAAAAGGGGTCGAGTCCGCTCGTGGGCTCGTCAAGGATAAGAACCTCGGCCTTGTGGGAAAGAGCGAGCAGCAGGTTGAATTTCACCTTCATGCCCTCGGAAAGCTCCAAGGGCTTTTTGTTTTCGTCAAGGCAGAACAGGGACATATATTTCCTGTAAGACTCCTCGTCCCAGCTGCGGTAAAAGCTCTTGGTAACCTCGGCGATCTGCCGGATAGTCTTTCTCGGATACCAGCTGACAGTGCCGGTGGAATAGCCGATGCGCTGTTTGATCTCGGATTCGCTGCCGGAAAGGGGCAGACCGAAATAGCTAATCTCTCCGCTGTCCGTGTGGATGAGATTCAGCATGGACTTTATAGTGGTGGTCTTGCCTGCACCGTTGCGGCCGATGAAGCCGGTGATCTTTCCGCTCTCGAGCGAGAAAGAAACATCGTTCAGCCGAAATTCGGGGTAAGTCTTGCAAACGTTTTTCAACTCAACAATATTCATAGCTGCCTCCTGTGGTGTGATTTCTGTGAATATGGTAACATACGGTTGCGTAAAAGTCAACCAACCAAAGATAACACGCAATGCCTGTTTTGGTTGCGTTTTTCGTAAATTTCACAGTTCGTGCTGCGATATTGCGGGGCCGATGGAAACTTGTACCGCCTCTTTGTGCAGAATGACGAAGTGATCCTGCCGTTCGACAGGCCGAAAAAGTATGTCTCTTTTTGCAACTGTGCGAAAAATTACCCGATTGAAAAATCCGGGTGCGGTTTTTCGGGAGTTTTGGCCGTGAAGTTTTTCTTGGATCTGTGTCGGATAAGGTCAGAAGGGAGTTTTTTTGTACTTGATCTGTTACAAATTGTTGAAATTCGTAACAAAACAGTTACAACTGTCCAAAACATTACACGCAAATGATTACTGACGAGTTACGATTTTCGTTCAAAACGGAGAAAATTTTGTTTGGAGCGCAAAATTACATTATTTACTATTGATTTTTTAGTGCATTTGTGTTAAAATATTATTGTCTTTTGAAGCGAATTATGTCGCAGAGCGTAAAATGCCCTGCGATGCCTATATATTTTATTACTCTGCACGGCGTAAATGCGTGCTTTGCGGCTGAGACCGCAACTCACAAGGAGAGTGTTCACTTTGGAAAAGTTTGTAATAAAAGGCGGCAGACCGCTCAGCGGCGAGGTGACTATCAGCGGAGCTAAGAACGCTGCTGTTGCCATTGTTGCTGCCACTATTCTCTGCGACGAGCCCTGCGTGCTCGAGAATGTCCCCGAGATAAGCGATATCACCATCTGCATGAAGATACTTTCAAGCATGGGCGCTGTCGTTAAGCTGGTGGATAAGAATACCGTATATTTCGATACAAGAGGGATAACCAAGCCTGAGGTGCCTTATGAGCTTGCACGCTCTATGAGAGCTTCGACCTATTTTCTCGGAACTCTGCTCGGCAGATTCCATAATGCCTATGTCGCAATGCCCGGCGGCTGCGACCTCGGCGACAGGCCGATAGATCAGCACCTGAAGGCTTTTGCTTCGCTCGGTGCCGAAAACGATATCGAGAACGGACAGGTCCATGTCTGGGCTGACGACCTTATCGGCGCTCAGATCTATTTCGACTTCAATACCGTCGGCGGTACGATAAACGCTATCATGGCTGCCTGCAAGAGCAAGGGCCTTACGGTTATCGAGAATGCCGCTAAGGAACCCCATATCGTTGACCTTGCAAACTTCCTCAACTCCATGGGAGCTGATATAAGAGGCGCAGGTACCGACGTCATCAAGATCAGAGGCGTCAATTACCTCAAGGGCATAACCTACGGCATCATCCCCGACCAGATCGAGGCCGGCACTTATATGGTAGCCGCTGCTGCAACGAAGGGCGACGTTATCATCAAGAACGTTATCCCCAAGCACCTCGAATCTATAACAGCCAAGCTGAGAAAAGTGGGCGTTACCGTTATAGAAGAGGACGAGAGCGTCGAAGTCAAGGTCGACGGACCGCTCCAGAAGACCTCGCTGAAGACCATGCCGCATCCCGGATTCCCCACGGATATGCAGCCTCAGTTCTCCACGATGCTGACGCTGGCAGAGGGAACGAGCATCGTCACCGACGACATTTTCGACAACCGCTTCAAATATGTTTCGGAGCTCAGAAGAATGGGCGCTGACATTTCCGTTGACGGCACTGTTGCAGTAATACAGGGCAAGGGCTGGCTCAAGGGAGCGCCTGTTGTAGCCACCGACCTCCGTGCAGGAGCTGCGCTGATAATCGCAGGACTTGCGGCAGAGGGAACGACGGAAGTTGAGAACATACATTTCATCGAGAGAGGATACGAGGAGATAGACAAGAAGCTCCGCGGACTCGGTGCAGACATCAAGAGGGTAGTGATCCCCGACCCGATAAGAATGGCGAAGATAGGATAAAAATGACGAAAGGCATTGCGCTAAAGCGATGCCTTTTTTATATGCGAACGCGCTGCGCGGTCTCCTTGATAGCGGGCTGTCAAATAAGCCTTGCCGAGCGCTCGGTCGAAACATCGGCGGGCGAGCAAAAAGGGGTTGCAAATGACAGATGTGTGTGTTATAATATAAGGTACGGTCGTTTGTGGCTGTGGCATACCGAAAAGCCGGGGAAGGAGTGAACGGACAATGAAAAGCAATTCAAGACAGATTTTCGTCATCATTATCGTTGCCGTTCTTCTTATTGCCGCAAACGTCGCGGAGATCATGCTTGTCTTCAACGTCACCTCGACCCAGACAAAACAGTCCGGCGCGGACAGGCTCGAGGTCATAGGCGGCGAGCTCGAGGAGACCATAAATGACGCCAAGCTCTCCGTTATGAAATTCGGCTTCGAGATACAGCCCCTTCTCGGCAGCGAAAGCTCCTGCCGGGAATATGTCCGCAGCAAAAAACAACAAATGCTCGATTCGACGGATTCCGTCTGCTTCAATGTTTATTTGGCTTCGGGGAGCTGGTATTACATCCCCGACTTCGAGGAGCCTGACGATTACGAGATAGAAAAGCGTTCGTGGTATGTCGGAGCTATGAGGCAGAAGGGCGAGCCTTATGTCACCGACCCCTATGTTGACGCTATGACGGGTAATATCTGCTATACCGTCTCCGTTATGCTGGAGGACGGGAAGACCATCGTCTGCATGGACTACACGATGGAGAACATCCAGCAGCACATAAAGCAGATGGACGAAAAGGGTTCGCAGCAGGCAATTATCG
Organism: uncultured Clostridia bacterium; assembly: GCA_947169055.1. GTDB lineage: Bacteria > Bacillota > Clostridia > Oscillospirales > Ruminococcaceae > FB2012. The sequence goes on along the minus strand of CAMVOF010000019.1, from coordinate 2,054 downwards.
TCACCGACGAGGGGATAATCGCAGGCTGCTCCGACGAGGAGCTTGTGGGAAAAGGCCTTGTACAGAGCCTGCCGGACTATGCGGGCATCTTCTCGCTGGTGAAGAACAGCGACAGCACCGTTTCGATAAATCAGCGCGGAGAAAACCTCTTTGCGGCACGTTCGGGCTTCGGCTGGTATCTCATAGTCAGCGAGAACAACTGGACCCTTTACAGAACTTCCTATGTCGCGATGATAATAATGATCGTGCTTTCCCTTTCGATGTTCTGTATCGTCCTTGCCCTCTATTTCAGAAATCTGAGACACGCAAAGAACGTGCAGCTCAAGCTGGACGCCGAGCGGGAGTTTTTGCACGGCATCGCAAACGAGCTGCGTGAACCTGCGGACCGCATCAACAGCGGAGCCAGCATCGAGAACATCAAAAACTCCACGGATTACGAGCAGGAGTTCGTGAGCATAAGAGACGCCGGTGCAGAGCTTACGGAGATGCTCTCGAAGCTCCATTCCTATTCCGAGCTTTCGGACAGCTACGATGAGAGAGCGGAGAAGAAAGAGAAAAAGAAGCAGAGATCCCGTGAGGTAACTGTCAGCAGGCATTTCCGCTCTATCATACTTGCGGCACTGCTGCTGGTCATGGTGATCTGTGTATATATAAACATAAACGCCTCCATGCGATACGGCACGGGTCAGATGCAGAAGGCTGTCAGCAATTACGAATACCAGCTTGCCGAGTGGATAGACACCCAGAAGAGCATCCTCGATATGTTCTGCAGCAATATCTCCACCAATCCCGAAATGCTCAACGACTATGAAGCCACAGTGGAGTATCTCGACCGCATAACAAAGCAGTATCCCGAGATATCGGTGAGCTATATGGCAAATCCTGATCTTCCCCATACGGTAATAATGAACAACGGCTGGGAGCCTGACGGCGACTGGCACGTTGAGGAGAGAAGCTGGTATAAGGATCTCATGGCTTCGGAGAAGAACTGGATAATCTCCGCTCCTTATTACGATGAGCAGACGGGACTTTACTGCGTGACTCTTGCAGAAAGAGTATATAATGACCGCACAGGCGAGTTCCTCGGGAATTTCGGTATAGATTTCTATATGGACAAGCTGGTGGATATCCTGGGCAGCAGCTATTCCGACAGCAGCTATGCCTTCCTTGTTGATGCCGGGGGAGAGATAATCAACCACCCCTACGGCAAATATCAGATGTCCGAGAACGGCTCGGCAAACATCATCGAGCTGCCCTACAACAAGGCAGAACCCAGCGGCGAGGATGTCCGCTTCATCAAGGACTACGACGGCAAGTACAAGGCCGTTATCGCAACGAGAAACGAAGCCTCGGGCTTCAGCATATATGTGGTAGATAACATCGCGACCATATACAAGGGCATAATGATCTACGGCACTATTTGTATCCTTGTGCTCATCGCCTGCGTCATCGTTGTGTATAAGGTAATGACGAGCCTCATCAGACTCCAGGACGAAGCCAACGCCAAGCTCAAGGAATCGGCTGATGCAGCTATCGCAGCCGACAAGGCAAAGAGCGACTTCCTGGCACAGATGTCCCACGAGATCAGAACGCCTATCAACGCCGTGCTTGGAATGAACGAAATGATAATCCACGAGAGCGGCGACGAGAGCATAAGAGAGTATGCGTCGAATATCCAGAGCTCCGGAAGGACTCTGCTTTCGCTGATAAATTCCATCCTTGACTTCTCAAAGATCGAGGACGGCAAGATGGAGATAATCCCTGCCGAGTACGACACGGCGGTAATGATAAACGACCTTGTGACATCTATCGCACCGAGAGCTGCTTCAAAGAAGCTGGAGCTCATCGTCGATGCCGACGAGAGCCTGCCCTGTATGCTCAAGGGCGACGATGTCCGTATCAAGCAGGTCATTCTCAACCTGCTCACCAATGCCGTGAAATACACCGAGAAGGGCTCGGTCAGACTGGCGGCGTGGGGAGAGAACGCCAAGGGAGGAGAGACGGAGATTTGGGTGGAGTCTGCGGGCACCGGAATCGTTGTGAAGGAAAGAGGG
>CAMVOF010000018.1:0-21444 GCA_947169055.1 uncultured Clostridia bacterium | reverse complement strand
GACCACCGAGATCTACACTCTTTCCCTACACGACGCTCTTCCGATCTCCTGTTTTGGTAACGGAGCCATAGGGGTCTGCGAGAAATGCTGAAGAAGAAATTGTTGCATCTGAGATCACCACGCTGCGTAAAGTCGCGTATGATGCTAATCCGAACAGACCCGAATAATCATGATCAATGACTCTCAGCCCGGTGATCGTGTTGCCGCTGCCGTCGAACTTCCCGGCAAAAGGTGCGGACTCGGTGCCGATCGGTGACCAGATCGCCCCGCTCAGGTCGATGTCGTTCTGCAGTACGACAGTCCTCTCAGAATAGAGACCCTTATCGTTCTGCACTCCGTTGTTCACGTTGTAAGCAAAAAGCGCGAACTCCTCCGCCGTTGAAATATAGATCGTTTCATGATCTTCGCTTTCTGCAAGAGCTGAAGCCTTTTTGTCAGCCCAATATTCTGCTGTTTCGTCCTCTGCTGCCGCTGTGACAGCCGTCTTTTCAAAGAGCTGCGACAACGGCTGTATCGGTACATTTCCTGACACGATCAGCAGTGCCGTAGCCACTGCCGATACCTTTCTCAAAAATAGTTTTTTCATTACAGATCCTCCCCGGATGATCTCTTTCAAACATAATCGCGCACCCGCAGGGCAGACTTCCCCAGGAGCACGCTTCTATTGCTGTATTCGGTAATGACAGATCACGGTCATTCCTTGACTGATCAGGACCGGCCGTTTAAACCTACGCTTCCCGAACTTGCATCGGTCCTGCGTCAATCAACGTGTGCTTACTATCAACACTCTACTTTTTCTTGTTATAATCATACCACAAACGGTTAACTCTGTCAACCATTGTTCTTTCTTCCGTTGTGAGATTAGCTGCGCCTTTAGCACTGTCATTCCCATTATGCACATAACCGTGATGTGTGTGCGGCTTCATTTCCTGATGTGAATGTCTGAGGTCAATGACTTTATTTCGTCCCAGCTCATTGCTGAAATAGGTGATATTCCTTAAATTACCCTCTTTATTCACAAGCACATACACACGACCTTGTGTCATAGTCGTCTTGTATGAAGACCCACATTACCGATCCTCTTCCCCGAGCATTTCCGCAACGATCTCGGCGGCTGCCCTTACCATTTCGGGGCACAGAGTGCTGTACAGACCGTTAGCTCGTGCGTAGCTTTTGCCTTCGGCTGTGGAGATATCACAGTCAAGCAGCTCCCGGCAGATATATGAACCCTTACGCTTTTTGAACTCCTCAAGGAACTGAGCAGCCTTTGCCCCCTGAGCGGCGTGGCTGTCGGTATCGTTGAGATCAAACTGGCCGTATTTCATTCCAAGCACCATAAGCGCACCGGTACACGCACCGCAGACCTCTGCCTTGCTCATACCGCTGCCGAAGCAGGCACCTATCAGAAGAGCCTGTTTTTCTGTTATCCCGAACTGATCTGCAAATGCGGCAAATACCGCCTGCGTACACACGAATCCGTTTTTGTAGTACTGTACTGCTTTCGTTATATTATCCATTTTCTTTCGCTCCTATCGTTATATTTAGATATGTCTATATAAAACTGCTTTTATAAGCCGTATCAGGGATACGGCTCGTTATTTATTACAGCATTTACTTTCTGAGTCTGTTACAGCGGTGATCTCTTTCAGGCACTCCAAAGCGATCTCAGCGCCCTCGGAAGAAATGGAATAGCGCATCCACTTACCCTCTTTCCTGCCCACCACAAGACCGCTGTCGCAGAGGACTTTCATATGGTGGGAAAGCGTGGGCTGGCTCAGGTGCAGTTCTTCAAGAAGATGACAGGCGCACAGCTCACCGTTTTTCAGTATCCTGATTATCTGCACTCTGTTTTCATCGCACAGGGCTTTGAAGATAAGGGTTATCTGCTTGTTGGAAAGCTCCATTTCCTCACCTCATATCGAAGATTTTCTATATTATAGCACACATATAGAAAGTTGTCAATATGTTTTTCACGCCTTGTTCTAACCTGGTAAAACTCCGCTCTGAATCTCTCCTTGTAGTCCTCTGAGGTCATCATTTCGATAGTGTCTTTCAGTTCCATTCTTCTCACTCCTTTACAACAACATTCTCGAACTTCTTGTAAGCGTCGAGATACCATTCCTTCTTGTCGCCGTTGTATGTCAGCTCATAGTACATACCGTCGCACAGCGTACTGGAGATAAGATACTTCCAGTTCTGCAAGGCTTTGCACTTCCATACCGTATAAACATCAAAAGGCGGAGCCGTATCCGTCTTGTCGAGATGTGCAAATATATAATCTCTGACTATCTGTAAGGCTTTCTCGTCCATTCTCTCACCTCATTCAAATGGGTATAAGAAAACCGCTCTCAGTGAGGGCGGTTTAATCGGTATTAACTATCTTTTCTATGCTCTCTATCTCAGATTCATAGAGTATTACTCCACCATATGCTTTTTCATTCTCCTTAATTTCTATGCTATCTTCAGAATTGTCCGCATCTTCAAGGTAATCACAGAAATTCTCAACATAGTACCCTGTATATTCTTTTCCATCCGTTGTTATGATATTAACAATAGATCCAACATAATCCTCAAGATTCATAGAATCACCTCTCTTTAATTCGTGGAGTGTATGGGGATACATGAGTTCTGTTTTTTGAATAATGCACAGTTATATACGAAGTCAGTTTCTTTAACTTCGTATCATAAGCAGCATTTTCTTTAAAAAAGAATCGTTCTCTGACAACACCCTTACTGCTAAAAAACAATTCACCTTTTGAAGCATTTTCTTTAACGAAAGATTGCAATTCAGACATTGGAACATTAAAATAGCTTTTTTCTGTTCCTCTTGAAAGAAAATCATTATATTCTTTAGTTCCCTTGTAATGGCGATTTTGAATTTGAGGGTTTAACTCAAGTGAAATCTCGCCATTAGCTATCATTGCTCTAAGTTTCTTTTGATTTTCTTCATACTTAATTATATCATTTTTTTCTGCTTCTGTCAACTCCGCGGCGCTCGATTGCTCTCGCCCTAAGTCTCTTTTGAGAACGGTCACACCCTCGTCGGCGTTCACCTTGTTGATAAACTCCCGAAGCGCCTTCTGTGCCTGCCGCAGCTCGGCTTGTGCCTTCTTGATATTCTCGGGGTCGGTGAAGCCCTCGACGCGGCGCTTGGCCTTGCGGATCGCACGCTCAAGGGCTCGCTGCTGCTGCTCGAGTTTGTAGCGGCGTTCGGTGTCGGTGTTGTCGATACTTTCAGGCAGAGGATCTCCGTCACGCCATAGGTTTATGCTGTGCCAGCAGTTCGGATGAAAGAGCCCTTTGTCGATAGCAGAGCTGAGCAGCGGGAACCACTTGCCGCAGTAGTTTGACTTGCCCCAGAGAACGCCTTCTGCACGTGTCTCTGTCTCGCCGGTCCAGCCCGAGAATGTATCATCGATGTAGACACGTCCCTGCCAGGGCTTACAGGTCTCGCTGCACATACCGTAGCTGCTGACCTGCACTGTGTCGTAGCCGAGCGCCTTGTACTTTGCGCTCTTGCCTGTCCCCCTGTTCCACCGATAGACCTTGCCCTGCCATTCCTGGTGCGAAGGACGAGCGCCGCTGTGCCATGTAACTTCGACGTACTCTGTGCCCAGTGCCTCCATGTTGTCAGAATTGACCTTCGCCGGTCGAGCTAACAAAGTCGGGATAATATATTTCAGGCATTTGTTACCTTCAAGAGGGCATAAGAAAACCGCCCGGAGGCGGTTTAGTCAATATTGATGTTCACGATGCACCTTCTACCGGTGCGTTTATACTCTTCGTATTCATCCTTTTTTAGCTTTTCAAGAATTTCGATTGGAGTATTTGATTTTACAACTCGATTTCCTGTTTTTTCATCAATCTTAGTCCATTCCCAAAAATAATCAGGCACATCTCTCATATAATCACTCCTTCGTTTATAATTTTGCATATTTCTCAAACAGTTTAGCTCCCATATTATAAAAGGCTATACATCCCCGGTTTTGTTTCCTATCCGTCTGTAAGCGAATTCGAGGAGGCCGATATTGAGAACTGCGAAGACTGCGAGGTATATGGGCATTATCCCGATGCCGGCGGATTGCTGCAAAAGGCCGAAGACCATTGGCATGAAAGTGCTGCCGATATAGGCCGAAGCCATTTGCAGGCCTATGACCGCAGCGCTGTTTTTCTTCCCGAAATTTGCAGGCGCCATATGCTGGATAGCAGGATAGACGGGCCCCATGCCGATGCCTATTATGACGAATGCTGCTGCCGCAAAGATATATCCCGGCAGCGGCAGGAACAGGAGCAATATTCCGGCTGCTTCCACGGCGATGCCGATGCGGATGAGCAGCTTGTCTCCCAGCTTGTTTGAAACGAACGCGGAGATGAGCCTGCCAAGCATAAGTCCGCCGAATATAAGGGAGCCGAATGCCGCTGCGGGCTTGGCGCTGACCCCTTCCTTTGCGCCGGCGAAATAGCTGGATGTCCAGAGGAAGCAGGTAGCTTCACCCGAGCAGTAGGCATAGAAGGCTATGAGCGTCGGGATGACTCCCCTGATCTTCAACGCTTCTCTGATGCCTGCGCTGTCGCTTTCGTCGTCGTCCTCTGTCTCCGAATTCTTTCTCCACAGCGGAACGGAAAGCAGGCAGATAAGCATTATCCCAGACTGTATGTAAGCTGTCCAGCGGTAGCCCTCGTTCCAATGTGCGCGTGAAAGGGCGAGGGACATTATATATGGGCTTATCATTGCGCCTACGCCGTAGAAGCAATGGAGGAAATTCATCACCGACGAGGAATAGTGTTTGGCGACATAGTTATTGAGCGCCGAATCGACTGTGCCTGCACCGAAGCCATAGGGAACGACGAACAGGAAAAGCATGGCATAGCTTGCAGAGAAAGAGAAGCCCAGAAGTCCGATGACCGTCAGCAGTATGGAGAAGACCACCAGCCACTGAGTTTTGACCTTGCGGATAAGGGTCGGTGCAATAAGGGCCGAGAGTATCGTCATAAACGAAATGGACATGGAGACATAGCCGGCATAGGATGACGGCACGCCGAAATCGGTCTGCATCGTTGGCCAGCCGGAGCCGAGAAGCGAATCCGGCAGCCCGAGACTTATGAATGCAAGATATATCACGGCAAGGAGCAGGCCGGTCATGTTATCACTTCTTTCGTCGGAGTTTGCTGCTGCCGCTACGCAGTTCTGTGCTCTTTCATTCGGACACGGCAGGCTATATGATGATTATAGCATAACTGAGCGAAAAGGTCAACCGAGGAAAAGGAGAAGCCTGACGCAACACGATGCAGTTTTTTACCATACCCATAGGCAGTCTGTCAAGCGGTGCGCTTATCGACAATTTCTTTGAGCCCTTTATGTCACGGCAGGACAGCGAAAGCGTTATGTGTGCTGTTTGGGGTTCAGGGAAAGGTTCGGGAGCTGCCCTGCTGATGGCGGTCCTCGGAATTGCAGGAGTGGCTGTGTGCGTTATATTCAGTTTACTGCTGAAAAAAGAAAGATTTGATAACGGCTGATTATTAAAAGGCTGTGCGGGATCATCTGCACAGCCTTTATGTTTTGTTTGAGATCTAAAGTGTTACGGAGCTTATCTGTTTTCATCGTCCACGTTTTTAAAGCCGGTGACGATATTTATGTTTCCGCTGCCCATATCCATTCTGGCGAACTCCACGCGGTAGTGGCGGATGCCGTCCTCGAACACACGGCGGAAAGGTACGGAATAGATAAGTTTTTCTTCCGTATTCGCTATGATCTTTTCGGGGGTTACGGACTCGAGGAAACGCTGCCTGTCCTCTTCATAAACAAGCTTTGAATAGAAGGCGAAGGCATCGTAATACCTTTTGAGCTTCACGGCTTCTCTTGTCGGGATAAGGTGGATCATCTCGTCATCGACGCGGAAAAGCTCGAACTGCTGGGTCTCCATATCCTTGATGAACCATACCGAATCATAGACACGGGTGAGGGCTTCGATGATAGCGGAGCGCTCTTTGAGAGACTGCTGTATCTGCATTTCCTTGTTTACCTCTTCGTCAACGTTCTTGAATCCCGTTACGATGCCGGTCTTTCCGTCAGGCATATCGAGCTTTGAGAACTCCACACGGTAGTGGTGTATGCCGCTTTCAAAGACACGTCTGAAAGGCACGGAATATATGATCTTGTTCTCTGTGTTCCTGACGATGTTTTCGGGAGAGACGGCTTCAAGAAACCGCTGGCGGTCTTCCTCGAGGACAAGCCTTGAATAGAATGCCAAGGCATCCGAGAACTTCTTGATCTTCAAAGCCATATGCGCAGGCATAAGGTGTTCCATTTCCTGGTCTATGCGGTAGAGCTCGAACTGCTGGGTCTGGACATCATTGATGAGCCAAACGGAATCATAGACTTTTGTAAGGGCCTCGATAACAGCCGAGCGGATAGCCTTGTCCGATTCTGCCTGATAGTGCATATCTGTATTGTCGGTGAAGAAAACTATATAGTAGCCGTTCTCGTTTTCGGCTTCAAGATGCTGGCCGTAATAGTTTGCCCAGCGGATGGCTCCGTCCTTGCGGATGATACGGAACTCCACAAAATCATGGTCGGAACGGTCTTCGTTCAGCTGCTTTTCTATGGAGCCGCAAACGCTTTGATAATCGTCGGGATGTATCATACCGCGGAAGGTGTTGCCCGAATAAGCCCTGAATTCCTCCATGCTCTTGCAGCCGTAAATATCCCAGACGGCTTTGTTGGCATACATCAGCTCTTCGCTTTCATCGGCCTTATAGATGAACAGGCCGCCGTGCATATGCATACCAAAGGGCTCCACAACAGCAAGGATACGTTCGATAGGCAGATCTTCCTTGGGGTCTCTGATGGAAAGGACGGCAACTGCAACGGCTTTATCGCCGGTTTTGGGGTTCGTGCTTATCCAACGGGCAAAGGCGTGGAGGATGAAGCCGTTGGAAAGCTTCACGTTGAAGAAAGTCCTTCCTCCCCTTTCGCTGCACTCTTTTACGATGCGCTCGATGAATGTTCCTTTATATTTGAAATACTCCTGCGACATATACTGGGTATAGATGCCGAATATGCGGTGCATGAACTGGCGGTAGGAAGAATTGCTCCTTACAAAGCGTGCTTCTTCTCCCCTTATCTCAATGACGCCGACAGGGACGGAGTTAAAGGAATGGCGCAGAGAAGCATCCTCATGACTTGCGATAACGTCAAGGTCGTAGAGGTTTATGCTGCCGACAGACTCAAAATAATCCGAGGCTTCGGCTTCTTCATAGCCGATCTGGATATTGTTCTTATATCTTTCAACGATAGCTTCATAAGGGATAGGCTTGCAGAAATAGAAGCCCTGGAGCTTGGAACAGCCGATCTCCTGGAGGAAACGTACCTGCTCCTCGGTCTCAACGCCCTCGCACACGGTGCTGACTTTCAGGGATGCAGCCATTTTCATAAGCTCCGCCAGAACGATCTTGGCGCTGTCGCTCTCGTCAAGCCTGCGCATAAAGCTCATATCGAATTTTATCAGGTCGAACCTGATGCTTTGCAGCACTTCAAGGGAGGAATAACCGCTTCCGAAATCATCGAGCCACACAGGGAAACCAAGCTCCTGGAAACGAGCGATCTGGCCTTTCATGAACTCAAAGCTGCTTCCGATGACGCTTTCCGTTATCTCGACGGTTATCATATTCCTGCGGATGCCCGATGCGTCCACGCGCTTTCTTATCTCTTCGACGATATCGCAGGAAGCGAAATCCGAACGGGAGAGATTTATGGAATGGGGAACGATATTGAATCTTTCCGCCTGCTGGCGCTTCATCTTTTCAAGCACCTGTTCCAGCACGAAAAGATCGAGCTTGTATATCTGTCCGGATTCTTCAAGATAGGGGATGAACTCGGCAGGAGACATAAATCCCCTTTCGGGGTCTATCCACCTTGCCAGAGCTTCCTCTTCGCAGACTCTGCCGTTTATAGCACGGACGATAGGCTGGTAATAGACCTGTATCCATTTTTCGCTTATGGCTTTATCGATAGTGGACTGGATATATCGGCGTTTGCCGATGATCTCGCTCAGTTCCTTGGTATAATAATTAAAGCCGGATGTTTCGGACTTTTTGACGGCGTCGCAAGCCATTTTTGCTCTGTCATAGGCTGTGCTGACGGGAACATCCTCCGTAGATATCAGATAGATGCCCACTCTTGCCGGCAGGTGGTTTTCCCTCTTTTCAAGCTCGGCAAAGAAGCTGTGCAGACGGTCTTCGAGCCCGTCCGCATTTGTGGATACAACAAAGCGGTCTGCCAAAACGCGGCAGCAATCCTCGTGGCCGAAGATGCCGGTGAGAAGGTCTGCGACGGACTTGAGGAGCTTGTCTCCCTCTGCAAATCCGTACCGGGAATTATAATACTTCATCCCGTTAAGGTCGATATACAGAAGACAGCCCTTTTTACCTTCACGCATCATCCTCTCTTTGCCGATCTCGCAGTGCTTGAAGAAATTTGCAAGGTTCGGAAGGCCTGTCAGCATATCGAAATTAGCTTTTCTTAAGATGCTCTCCTCGTGAAGCAGGCTGTTTATCACACGGCTCATGCCGTTTGTGGCGGATTCTTCACCCACGACATAGGCGCCCTCGTCCATATACCATATCTGTGCAAGGCGGACACCTGCCTCGGGATAACTGAGTTTTCCGTGGGCATGGATAACGTGATAGTCATGATCTGCACCTGCTTTGGTCCTGAATACGACTTCATATTCGGAAGACTCATCCCCTGCTGAGAACTGCAGACCTGCATTGATCATCCTCTGCTTATCATCAGGGTGGGTGTCTTTATACATATCTTCGTCCATTTCCCTGGCAGCCTGCTCGTGATCGGAAAAACCGAAAAGCTCGCAGAAACCGTCAGAGACAAGGACTGTGACTATTTTTTTGTTGATGAGCTGATAGACGGCAAGGGGCTGCTTCTGGCTTTCCAGAACCGCTCTTGCCTCATCAGGGTAGGTGTATCTATCCAAAACGTTATCCTCCTTTCGATCTCGCGAAGAGACAGAATAACTCATATTTTCATATTTTTTATTATATCACAGATTAACAGATTTTTCAAGTCCTGATCCGCGATTATTTTTATGTTTTATTTTTGATAAAGATCAATAAATTTATCAGAGCCGTTATGATCCGGCTTTTCCATTCAGCACAGCAGCGCAAAAGCCTTTTGGCTGTATTTCTTTTTGATCTATGTCAAGATATTGACGGATATTGCTTCCTTTGGTATAATAAAAGCATGGATCTCAACTGTTAGCTGCAGATCTCCTGATCGAAAACATAGGATATCCGGCATTTCAGGATGTCGTATCGATGGCCCGTCCGGAGTATGTTCCCAATAGTATCCGGGTCTCGGATCCTCCATATCCCCACGCATTTGACAGGCTGGATCATCATAGGGAATAAAAAGTCATAGAGCTTTATGACCGAAAGGAGCAGTATCATGTTTGAGAGCGGATTTGCAAAAACAGAATATATAGAAAAGGACAACGCCGTTTTTCACGTCTGGAAGAAAGAGGCGCACTTCGACGATTACAGAAAGCCTGTGAGCGCTTCGCTTGAAATGCTGCGGGAGCATCCGGGCAGTTTGTTCATCGTCGATGCCCGGAACGGCTTTGAGGATGTGCCGGAGGATGTTGAATGGGGTTTTGATCATTTCCTGCCGGAGCTGAAAAAGACGGGATGCAGGATATGGGGATTCATCCTGCCCGAGGTGTCGGAGATCGAGGGCGAGATCGACCTCTGGGCGGCGGAGATAGAGAAGAATTTCACGGTCATCCGTGCCGTGTCTTATGACGAGATGATCGACAAAGCAAAAGAGCTTTTACGGAGGACAGAAAAATGAACGGGATAAAGCTTTTTCCTCTTGAATCCTCCGACCGCGAACGATTCATCAAGGACAATCAGGAGGCTTTTAAATACGGAGCTTTGGAAGAATTCGGTCAGCGTGACGACCATTTTGAAGAGGACGGCGAGATAATCTCCTACGATACTATCTCACGCTCTATAGACAGCGGAACAGCCTACCGCATCATGCTTGACGGAAAGGCTGTGGGCGGAGTTGTGATCAAAACAGAGTACGATCAGGGTGATCTTGAACTGCTGTTTGTCTCCCCTGCCGAACACAGCAAGGGGATCGGCTACGCGGCATGGTGCGAGGTCGAAGCCATGCACCCGGAGATCACTGTCTGGGAGACGGTGACGCCTTATTTTGAAAAGCGCAACATTCATTTTTACGTCAACCGCTGCGGATTTCATATCGTTGAATACTACAACGAGCACAACTGCGGCCCTCACGGCGATGACGGCGAAATGTTCGAGATGTTCCGCTTTGAGAAGATACTCCCAACAACACCCGAAGCCCTGCAGGAGCAGATCAAACGCATAACGCACTACGAGGATATCATGCGTCGGGTGCAGGAAGGTGAAAAGGAGCTGCAAAAAGAGCTTTCGGATTACTACGGCAGTCCCGAATGGAAACGTGACTTTGCTGCGGACGAGGCAGGCCTTTTGCCGAAAGATCTGAAACGGGGTGTGCTTTCAGAAGACGGGATATACGATCTGTTGGAACAGGAATAAAACGCAGAACAGCACGGCCTTTGACCGTGCTGTTTTTTGCTGTTCCCTCCTGAGGGGAGCCTGTTATTCGCTGATGAGCTGTTCCACGAGCTCGTTTTTATCGTACAGTACACATCCGCCGCTATGATCTTCCAGAAGATAGCCTTCATCTCTCAGCTTTTTAAGGAGCGGCGAATCCATTGCTTCTTTCAGAGAGCTGTCTCTTACATTGATATCCGAGTAAGGCGAGAAGGGACAGGGTTCTGCACCGCCGTGAGAATTGATATGGAAAAAGCCTCTGCCAGCCGCAACACAGCCGCCGGAGCTTTTCTCATCCCCGGGGAATAATATGTAAAGCATATCGGAGCCGGTCTCCCTGAGTTTGGCGACACTGCTTTGCAGGTATTCTCTTTCGGCATCTGTGGGAGCAAGGTCTTCGCTTCCCTTGGTGACGGGGACATACTCCACAAATATGACCGCCTTGCAGCCCTTATCGGAAAGGCTGTTCAAAAATGCCCCGGAGGTCACTTCCTTATAGTTCTTTGTGGTGACAGTTACGGATGCTCCGAAGATAAGGCCCCGTTTCCTGAGCTCATCCATATTGGCGAGAAGTCTGTCGTAGATGCCTTTTCCGCGCCTTTCGTCTGTCAGTTCGCGGTCGCCTTCGATGCTCATGATAGGTACCAGGTTGCGGCATCGGCTTAAGAGCTCCAAATATCTTTGGTCGAGATAGGTGCCGTTCGTGAAGATCGGGAAAAAGATATTCTGTATCTTCCCTGCCTCTTCGATCACACCGCGGCGGAGCATGGGTTCTCCGCCTGCAAGCAGGATAAAGCTGATACCCAGCTGCTCGGCTTCAATGAACACATTCTTCCACTCCTCATCGGTGAGCTGCTTTACGGGCTTGGAATCCACCGTTGCGTGGTTGGATCGGGAATAACAGCCTTCACAGTGCAGATTGCAGCTGCTTGTGATGCTGGCGATAAGAAAGGGCGGTATATGCTCATCGTTCTCTTCTGCCTTTTCCCTCTTTTTTGAAGCTGTCCGGCAGGCAGCGGCAAATTTCAGCATGAATGCGCTTTGCTTGGGGTTTCTCAGCGTGGCTTTGACAGCATCCGAAACTATCCGCTCAACGCCCTCGGTGAGGTAGGCTTGCAGATCAAAATTATCTTTCATCGTATCACCCTTTATTTTTCGGAATATAAACTAAGGCAACACCGCACAACCATTGTGCGTCAGACGCGCAGTCAGATTTTTCGTCAGATTGCCTAAATTCGACGCCGCCTTGCTGGCGCAAGGCAAGGAGAATTTGGGTAATATGACGGAAAATATGCAAGCGGATGATGTACAAAGGCGTTAGCCGGTGGTTGTGCGGTGTTGCCTTAATTTTATTATATCATCGGTATGAGCGAATGTCAACTAATAAGCGAAACAGTCAGCTTGAGAAACAGAAGCGCACTTCCCTGCTTGCATTTTGAAACGATCTATGATATAATGCTTTTTGTTTGCAGGGCGCTGAAAAAAGCCGTGAACTTTCAAATAAAATCTCAAAAAAGTGAAACTATTTTTCTTCCTGCTGCGACTTATATTATGCAGGCCGATCAAAAGGGATGAGACAGTGGGTCATCAAAGCGTTAACATCGGCAGAATGAATATGAAATAGAATGAGGAAACTATGAAAAAGAATAAAAGATATTTAGCTTTGCTTGCTGCACTGATGATGCTTGTTTTTGGCACAGCCTGCGGCTCTGAGGACAGCTCGGCAAAGAGCGGTCCATCCGCTGAGGAAAACACGGCTTCAGCTGCCGACACCTCTTCAGCGGAAGAAACAGCTTCGGCACCCGACGATAGCTCCGAAGAAGAGACCGAGCCTCCTGCCGAAGAGCTGCCTGCCATGGACTCGGCTTACAAAGTGCTTGACTGCCTTGACGCAGAGGGCAAGGCCGCGTATATCTGTTCCTGCGGAAACAACGCTGTGATACAGTGCATCTCCGCCGACAAGGAGGACAGGATCGTTGTGAAATACTATGTGGTGGATGCTGTGAAGGACGAGCTGCTGCGGACCATAGATAACTGCGATCCCTTTGAGACACTTCTCGGGATAGATGCCGAAGGAAACGTGACCGCTCAGGACAATTCGGGGGATACCCAGAAGCTCATTTACTATAAGACCGACGGTTCTCGCATCGTGAACGGATCGGATAATATCATTGACGATCTGAGGGCTGACACCTCGGGGCAGCTTTACGATCTTGACAAGGGTATAGTCAGCATAAACTCAGACGGAAGCAGGCAGGTCATATTCGACAACGAAGAGACAGAGGGTGTGGAGCTTTACGATGCTCTGAGAAACAGAGCCGTAGCCGACTACTGCAACGAGAGCTTCACAGTCAGCAGGAAGTTGGTGCTGGTGGATACTTCCACAGGCAGTGAGATCTCGGAGCTTGGAGCTGCATCGGTCGCTGATGTCAAAAGTGCAGGCGACTATATCGCCGTTACCTGCACATCTGATGATGACAGCGATGAACGGATATGCTCCGTTTACGAAAAGGAGACCGGCAAGCTTGCAGGCACCTACGCTTTAAAGGATATGGCCACCGGCTACAGCTTTTCTGACGGCAGCAGCTACGGTATCGCCGCTGAAAGAACCGAGGACAGCGATACCCTTGATCTTGATTTTCTGAGGCTTTCCGACGGAGCGACAGGCAGGATATCTGCTGAAATACCGGATGCGACCGGGGCTATAAGCACGGGTATCACATCCGCGGACAGGTTCCTGAGTGCTGTGGCGGTCAAAGGCTCTGCGGATGACAAGTACAATGTCAGGCTCGTAATGACGGATCCCGGTCAGGTGGATTTTGACGGTTTCCTCGACAAAGCCGACCCGTTAGAGTTCCCGGAAGATAAGGACTATAAATGCGGAGAAGAATACAGCGATCTCAGAGCCGAGGCTGACAGCATCGAAGAGAAATACGGCATCAGGATACTTAGCGGCGATGAGGTGCTGGATAGCGAAGATGTCAACTATTCGATCGAAATAATCTCCGGCGAGAGCGGCACGGCTTCAAAATACGCTTATGAATCTGCCGAAAGCGCTTTGGAAACTTTCGGCGATACGTTAGCAAAATACCCCGAGGGCTTCTTTGAAAAGTTCAAGAGAAACGGAAAGGGCGGTCTTTGCATAGCGCTTTGCGATTCTTTCAAAAACAGGGTCGATGAGGACGGCTTTTCTCCGGGAGGCTTTACCATGCCTTACGGTGCATGGGAGATAATTGCGATCTCCACAGTAGAGGTGGACAGCCAGACAGCGAATATAATCCACCACGAGATGCTCCACGCTGTCGAGGATATCGTCAGCCGCAAGATCGGTCTGATCGATGAAGATGAATGGGCTGCACTCAACCCCGAAGGCTTTGAATACTCAGCAGACTTTGACGCCTATGCCGACGGCGATACCAGCTCCGATCTAATTTACGGGTCTGACGACGATCCTTACTTCTACAACGAATACGGCAAGGTGGATCCCTTTGAGGACAGAGCCACGCTCATCGAGGGGCTTTTCACAGATGCCTATGCTTCGTCACCCGATGACATGACATATATCGAGGACATCACCGAAAAATGTCCCCACCTTAAAGCCAAGTATGATCTCCTCGCAGATTGGACAGAACAGCTCTTCGGCTACGTATATTGGGAAGAAATGCTCGGCGTCGATCTCTAAATAACAGTTTATCTTTCTTTCTGCGCGGGCTTTATAGTGAACTATTGTTTAGAGGTAAACGAAAAGCGGTACCTGTGGTTTTTATGGGTACCGCTTTTGTGTTATCTTAATTATTTATTTTCGTGTCTGAAGCTTTACTTTCTCTTTTTGGAGATCACGATAGCTGCGGCTGCAACAGCTGCGGCACCGATACCGAATCCTGCTGCGGCGGAGCCTGTGTTAGGCACGCTGTCCTTCTTGGGAGTTTCGGGGGTCTTCTGTATCTCAACGAACTCGGCAGAGAGAATGATCTTCTCGCCGTTATATGCGATAAGATACTCGTCCTTGTCGTTGATAGCTACCTGAGAGCCGTTAGCGTAGAGAGCTTTGAGCTCGTAGCCTTCGTCGGGCTCGGGAGTTACGAGAATAGCATTGAACTCCTGATCGTCGCCTTCTACCAGCTCAGCGTGGAGAGTACCGTGCTCGCAGGGCTCGATCTCGAATGCTTCGGAATCCTCATCCTTCATGAACTCGGCAGAAAGAATTATTTTCTCGCCGTTATATGCGATCATATATTCGTCCTTGTCGTTGATAGCTACCTGAGAGCCGTTAGCGTAGAGTGCTCTGAGCTTGTAGCCCTCGTCAGGCTCGGGAGTTACCAGGATAGCGTTGAACTCCTGGTCGTCGCCCTCGACCAGCTCAGCGTGGAGCTTGCCGAAAGCGGGAAAAAGCTGCGTTTCACGGACGAGAATTATCTTAGTCTTGCAGAGAATATGCTTTTTGAGGAATTTGCCTACGCTCTTGATATCGACAAAAGCGGAGTTGTTGAATATATCGAAAATCATATCGCATGAAATTTGTGAAAAAACACAATTTGCGAAATTCCAAAAAGCATGATATAATTAGTACATAACGAGTAGCAATTCTGCGTAAGTCCGGTTATTGCTGCTCGTTTTATTTTTTTATGGAGGTAGATCATAATGAAAAGAATCAAAGAAGCGTGTATCTGCCAGACACTTCATTTTATGCTCAAGGAAGATGTCGGTCATGACTATGCGGTAAGGGTCGTTCAGGAGGAGATCAAAAAATACAAGGAAAGTCTTGAAAAGAGCAAGACCAAATACAAGATCCTTGAAGAAAACGAGCAGCCAGACGGCTCTGTTATCATCAAGATCAAGAAGCAGTACAACACAGCACCTGTCGGCACTTATCTCGACTGATACACTTTCATATCATCAAAACAGCGTGTGGCGTAAGCATAAATCCAGCTTCCAGCCACACGCTGTATTTATTAGGAGGAAATCAAATGGAACAAACCGCAAATCAATTCTTAGGGCGTGAGCCTGTCAGCAGACTGATGAAAAAGTACGGGGTGCCGTGCATCATTTCTCTGCTGGTGGGGGCACTCTACAACATCGTTGACCAGATATTCATCGCCAACGCAAGCTATCTCGGCTCGTATGGAAACGCCGCCAATACGGTGGTGTTTCCGCTGACGGTCATAGCTCTTGCGATCGCTGTGATGATCGGTGACGGCTGCTGTTGCCTTTGCCTGCTCCTATGCCGGCACTGCCGTAACAGTACCGCCGGGAAGGCCGTTTGGGTTTTGACTGACAAGAGAGCTTGTGAGAAGAGTATAACTCGAGGTGGTTACGGACACTTGAGTCACTTTCATCTCATAAGAGTCCCAGCTGTATTTCTTGTAGGTCACCTGGGGAACAATGGCGCTGACAGGCGGACATATCTGCATCGCCACTGCAAACGCTGTCAAAGCAGAAACCAGCATCCTTTTCGCTTTTTCATTTTTTTCACTCCAGTAATCTGTCTGACAGCCGGGCTGTTATGAGCAGCGGATGAAAAGTGGTCTCTGAGGTCTGTTTTTTTCTGATACCATTTATCACAAATATGCTTCGCAGTCAACCGAAATTTACAGATCTATACAGCATTATTCGGGACCGGAAGGCTGTCCGGCGTTTCCTCGTTGTCTTTATCTGTCCTTTCGGCAGAGGTATCGTCGGGCTTTCTGTGTTTCAGTTTGTAAGCCATGAAGAACGCCGAAACGGGTATGATGATTATACATCCCGAACCGCTGGACACGATCTGGAGGAAATCCTGGCAGAACACTTTAGAGTTGATTATCTCGGAGAAGGAATACTCGTACTCACGGAACCATATCACAAGGGTCATGAACTCGCCGATGTAGGCGAACAGAAGGGTGTTCGTCGTTGTTCCGATTATGTCCTTTCCGATGTTCATACCCGATACGAAAAGCTCTCCCGTGCTGAGGTCGGGATTGTTTTCATAGACCTCATACAGCGCTGAGGTTATGGCTATTGCCGTGTCCGTTATGGCACCGATAAGGCCTGTCAGCATAACGGCGAGGGTCACTTGCCGCATATCGAGGCCGATGGAATAGCTGTACCAGCATATCTCATCGTTGTTTTCGGCGGCAAAGCCCTGGATATGCGAGCTTGACCCGATATACAGCATGACCGCCGCAAGCAGAAGCAGCACAGCAGCTATCGCAGCGAAAGCTGTCAGGGTCTTGATGTTCACGCCGTTTATCCAGAAAAGTATAACTACGCCTATCACGGCACAGCCTGCTACGGTCACGGCTATGGCGTTTGCTCCGCAGGCTATCAGAAATACGGTCAGTATAAGTATGATGATATTTGCGTACATGGCGGCAAAGGTCTTGGCTCCCCTTTTGCCGCCTACGGCTATCATCAGGATAAAAAGTATCGCTCCGAGGATGAATTCCATTACGCATCGTCTTCTTTCGGCTGAGGTGTTTTGCTTTCCGTGCCTTTCAGCATACGGGTGGATATAAATATGGCTATGGGTATCGTGACGACTATGCCTATACCGCCCACGAATGCACGGACTATCTCGAGGTCGAGGTAATTGTGCAGGACATCGGATATGGTTATGTCGTTTCTGAAAGCTAAGATAATAAAGGGTATGCTGCCGCAGACATAGGTGAACAGCAGAACGTTCGTCATGGTGCCCATTATATCCTTGCCTATCTCGCGGCCCGAACGTCTGAGGGCTGAGGCGGTGATACTGCTGTCTCTGTCGATAAGCTCCGACATGGAGGAGGACATGGTTATCGAGATATCCATTATTGCTCCCAGACCGCCCACAAGCAGCTCGGAAATGAATATCTCCTCATAGGGCTTTATGAGGTACTGCATCTGGTCGAAACGCACGCCGGAGCCGTTCGTCAGCTTCAGCACGGTGTAGGCTATGGTTATAGTTACGGCAGTGCCGCAGAGGGTCGAGACCACAGCCGCCGCGGTTTTTCTGTTCACACCGCTGACGATAACGAGAGACACCGCCGAGAAAACAACTGATGCCGCAAGGCAAAGTCCGAAGAGCGGGTATCCCCTGCTGTACAGTTCTATCGCACCGACGAAAACAAAGGTGTTGAAGGACACGCTTATCAGGGATAAGGCGCCTTTCCTGCTGCCGACTATCACAATTATCAGCACGAAAAACATGGTGACGCCAACAGCATAAACATCCCGCTTGACCCCTGTGCAGACAGCTTTCAGGGAATCTCCCGAGCCGCTCAGTTTTACGAAGAGGTCATCCCCCTTTGAGTATTTTTCATCGGTCACGAGGGATGAAGAATACTTGTTCGTAACAGTCGCCTGCTTGCCCTTGTATTCGCCGTTTTTTATTTCTACGGTGAGATTCTGGGTGTATTCGTATTCAGTTGAATCGATCAGCGCCGGCGAGGATGAGGTGAGCTCCTCCGAGACCGAAATGACCTTTGCTATCGTTCTGTCGTAAAGGAAATAGTCGTTTTCGGTGAATATCACAGCCCCGACGCACAGTATGAACAGTATCATCAGCGATACAGCTCTTTTTTTGCCGATCTTTTTCAGAAGACCGTCCGGTTTCATTTCTATCATCTTCTTTATATTTATAGGATGCAAAATGCCTGATATAATTATATCAAACCAAAGCTGTTAAGTCAACAGCGCGGGGATAAATGGCTGTTTCTGTCAGCGATAATACAGGCAGCTGCCGATCAAAATGAAAAATCGTTTCCGGGCAGCATATGCTTGACATAATCACGGGTTCATGTTACAATTACAAGAGGTAAAAAACGTTGGTTTCGATCAGAAGGGTTTGACTATGAGCACTGTAAAGAAAAGAAAAAAGCTGCTTGCAAAAATAGCACTTATACTTATACCTATATTCACCTGCATCCTTCTCGGAGCGCTGTATGTGGTGTATGTCAGCACGATAGACGGCTACCTTGAAGCAAAGAACACGCACATGACCTATCTGCTCAACACGGTCAGCAACAATTCTGTCTATATTGAGAATGACGACGAGTTTGAATGGTATCTCGACCAATGGGAAAAGCATCCCGAGAGGCTGAGTGTTGAGGTCACAGATGCGGATTTCCAGGCTTTTTCCAGGTTTTACGACAAATGGGCAGCATCTCGGGATGATACGAACAGTGATATATGGAATCTTGAAAATCTTAAAAACGCGCCCGAAGAGATCCAGGATTATGCGGCAAGATCGAAGATACAGAACACCCATTACGGTTTTGCTTTTGAATCCATGGATAACAACTACGAGCTGCTTTTCCTTATCGACCTGAACGAAGACAGCAGAGGGCTTATACTGAGCGAATACGCCGAGCGGTCTTTGGAGAAGGGCGTGGGAGACTACTACGATCTTGATCTCTCGGATCACCCGGCTATCCAAAAGATGCTGGACAACAACAGCGATGATATAGTTTTTGAGAAAGTTTTCGACTTCCCGGAGAAGGGGAATTATTATATCGGGTACAAGCCGGTGCTGGCAAATGGAAAAGTCGTTGCAGCTATGGGAATAGTTTATAACTGGGAGGAATTCCAGCAGAACACCCGACAGACCGTTAGGCAGATGGCGGTGTTGTTCATCGGCGGTATCCTTATCGCTATGCTGATACTGTTCTATATGCTCTACCGCAGCGCTGTCCTGCCTGTCAAGAAGATACAGAGCGGAGTGCGTGAATACATCGAGACTCAGGACAGCGAAGCCGTTATCTCGAAAATGGCGGAAATAAAGCAGAAGAACGAATTCGGTTTCCTGGCGAAGGATATTTCCGACCTTGCTAAGGCCATAGACCGCTACACCGAGGAAAACACGAAGCTCACCAGCGAACGGGAAAAAGTTGCGGCTGAGCTTGGCCTTGCAACACAGATACAGGCGGAGCAGCTCCCCAGCACGTTCCCTGCTTTCCCCGACAGAAAGGAATTTGACATCTACGCCTCAATGACCCCTGCGAAGCAGGTCGGCGGCGATTTCTACGATTTCTTCCTTGTTGACGACGACCACCTTGCAATGGTCATAGCAGATGTTTCCGGCAAGGGCATCCCTGCCGCTCTGTTCATGATGATGTCGAAGATACTGATAAACAACTACGCCATGATGGGGCTTTCTCCCAGCGAGATCTTTGAGAGCGCAAACAGGGCTCTCTGTAAGAACAACGACAACAAGATGTTCGTGACCGTATGGCTGGGAATACTGGAGATATCCACGGGAAAGATAACTGCCGCCAACGCCGGACACGAATATCCGATAATCCGCCAGCCGGGCGGAGAATTCGAGCTTTTAAAGGACAAGCACGGATTCGTTCTCGGCGGAATGGATGATATGAAATTCAAGGAATACGAATTCACGCTGCAAAAGGGCGGCACGCTCTTTGTATATACCGACGGTGTACCCGAAGCAACTGATGCGAACAATGAGATGTTCAAGACCCAAAGGCTGCTTGAAAAGCTGAACGAGATGCAGGGTGCAAGTCCGCAGCAGCTCCTTGAAGGCATACACAGTGCGGTCAATGATTTTGTGGGGGATGCTCCGCAGTTCGATGACCTGACCATGCTCGGCATAACATTATCAGAATAACGAAGGACTGTGCTTTTCCGGGGTCAAGCAAGTTCTGTGATATAAGGTGGAGTTATGAAAATTTCCGAAAAATTAAACAGCCTTCTCGGAAGCTATATGGCTTTCATAGTTCTCGGACTGGCAGTCCTGTCTCTGCTTGTGCCGAAGGCATCTTTATGGGTGCAGACCGGCTGGATAAATCCGCTGCTTATGGTCATAATGTTCGGCATGGGCTTGTCCCTGAAACCGAAGGATCTTCTGTATGTTGTCAGGCATCCGAAATACATCCTGATCGGCTGCATAGGTCAGTTTACGGTGATGCCGCTTCTGGCTTTCGGCTTGGGTCACATATTCAGGCTCGATACAGCGCTTCTTGCCGGTGTTGTTCTTGTGGGCACCTGTCCCGGAGGAACGGCAAGCAACGTTATCACATATCTCTCCAAGGGTGATGTGGCTCTTTCCGTCGGTATGACAAGCGTCAATACTCTTCTGGCTCCTCTGCTGACTCCTGCAATAACCTATCTTTTCCTGCACAAGAACATCGAAGTGAATGTGTGGAGTATGTTCCTGTCGATCATCCAGGTGGTCATCGTACCCATAGCCCTCGGTCTTATCATCAACAAGATACTGGGCAAGCATACAGAGAGAGTTACACAGTTTATGCCTACGCTTTCTGTTACCGCGATCTGCCTTATCGTTATGTCCGTTGTATCCCACAACTCCGAAAAGATACTGACAAGCGGAATAACGATCCTGGCCGTAGTTATCCTGCACAACCTTTCGGGATACGGTGTGGGCTTCGGGCTCGGAAAGCTGCTCAGGCTGGATATGCCGAGAGCGAAAGCCCTCTCTATCGAGATCGGTATGCAGAATTCCGGACTTGCGGCTTCCCTTGCGGGAACGACTTTCCCCGATCTTGCAATGGCCACGGTCCCCGGCGCAGTCTTCTCGGTATGGCACAACATATCCGGTGCGATACTGGCTAATGTTTTTTGCAGGATGAAGAGCGCTGAGGGGCAGGAACAGATGATAGAATAATTATAAATCCCCTTCTTTTTTATGATGTATATTTCAAGCTAAAGAAAGCCATATTCATATCTCAGGATCATATTGGATAACAGACAATTACTCATAGAAGCGCAAACAAGGCACCTGATCTTCAAGTGCCTTGTTTTTTCTTGTTTAGCTGATGTATGTTTTTTGATATGCCAGGGCAAAAAAGCAGGGCAGCTTTTGCTGCCCTGTAAAGATAAATCTTAGTGCTTGTTATTCAG
>CAMVOF010000017.1:0-21682 GCA_947169055.1 uncultured Clostridia bacterium | reverse complement strand
TTGCTTAACTACACTAAACCAGCTCCCTATATTTCAAATCTCTCAATCCGCGCCAAAGTTTTAAACTCTCAAACAACGTATTTGCGCGGTTTGGGAGCTTTTGTTTTTGCTCAAAAAGCGGTTTTGGGTGTTGTTTGGGCGTTATGGCCTTAAAAAATCGCTTTTTTGAATGATATATGAGCAGGCTTTACATGCCTGCTTTTTTGTATTATTCGGGCTTTTTCAAAGTCGGTTTCAAGTATCTCGCCGAGGGCTTCCGAAGCGCTTCCGCCGGCTGTATGCCCTATGAAGTGAGACAGAACGTTAAACTTCCTTGACACCGCACTGTTCTTGGAATATAATATAAGTGAAAAACACGAACTTACGGAGGTGCTTTATGAGTATTCGGGCTTTATGCAGACGATTTATCGGCGCCGCTTCGGCGGTGATGATGCTTACGTCATTTATGCCGGCAATATCCCCGGGGGGATATGCTTTTGCGGAGGCGGAGGCTTTTGATCTTGCCGGGCTTGCGGACAACGGTATTCCTGTTTTGTATATCAGCATTGATGAAACTGCCGAGGGCTACGGCACTATCGAGGAGATGAATTCGAGCCCGGATCATTCCGCCCAGTGTACGGGCACTGTGAGGCTGGATGTTCCCGAGGGCTACACCGGCGATTACAGCGATACGGCTCTCGGCGATACCGCAGAGCTCAAACTCTCATACATCCGCGGCAGAGGGCACTCTACCTGGGGCGGAGATAAGAAGCCTTACAAGTTCAAGCTGGACAAAGGCGCCGATCTGCTGGGTATGGGCAAGAACAAGCACTGGGTGCTGCTTGCGAACACGGGGGATGACACGCTGCTTAAAAACCGCATCACAAGCTATATCGGAAGCAGGCTGGGCTTGGCTTACACTCCGCAGATGCTCCCCGTTGATGTGGTGATGAACGGCGACTACCTCGGCAATTACTATCTGTCCGAGCAGGTAAGGGTCGGCAATTCCCGGGTGGAGATAGACGAGCTGAAACAGACGGACAGCGAAGCGCCGGAGGTCACGGGGGGATATCTTCTCGCCCTCGGACGCAAGAACGACCCGGAGGGCACCGGGCAGATCTACCGCCATATCATAACGGAAGGCGGCAATGTGTTCTTCGGGGAGACCCCGGAGTTCTACACCAACTACTCCGACGACGAGACCGGTACGGATGCGCAGTTTGCCTACATCTCCGATTATTTGCAGAAGATCGAGGATGCCGTGCTGTCAGATGATTTCACGGACAAGAACGGCGTGCCTGTAAGCGAGTATCTCGATCTTCAGTCTGCCGCTTCATATTGGTGGGTAAACAATTTCCTGAAAAACCACGATGCCTTCTCCACCACCAGCACCTACCTCTACAAAGCGCGAAACGGGAAGCTGTTCTACGGACCTCTCTGGGACTTCGACCAGTCGATGACGGGTTCATCCGCCGAAGGCTTCTACAAGGGCAACACTCTCTGGCTCAACAGACTGAGAGCCTACAATGCCGAGTATCAGCAGATACTTTTTGAGACCTGGGACAGGCTGGACGGCATCATTACCGATATCGTAAAAGAGGGCGGCGTTCTTGACGCTTATGCGGACGAGCTCCGGGCTTCCGAGGAGGACAACGAAAAGCGCTGGGAGATAAAAGAGAGATATGCCGAAATGGGAATGGAGTTCGACTACGGTCAGCAGATCGAAGAGCTCCGCAGCTGGCTGCTTGAAAGGCAGCAGTGGGTGAGAGAGAACGTACAAGATGAGTTGACAAAGGCACGTTTCAGAGTCACTTATAAAAGCGGCGATGAGGTCATCCAGGTCTCGGAGCAGGACTATATGACGGATGTCTCAACTGGTGTTACCCCTCCGCTGAAAGAGGGCTGGGTCTTTATTGAGTGGCAGCTCGAAAACGGCACTGCGGAAGATATCCCCGGGCTGCTGACAGAGGATATCACCCTCACCGCAAGGTTTATCCCCGAGGATGAAGCGGTCATGGCGGAGGATATATACTTCTGGTTTTACGATGTATGGTTCGACCTGAGAAACGACGGCAACAGTTTCAGCCCGGATATCCTCGTACTCCCCGAAGACGCACAGGAGAGAGTCTTTGAGTGGAGCTCCTCCGATCCAAAGGTCGCAAGCGTGGATCACGAGGGCAGGGTCACTCCCCATAAAACGGGTGAAACGGTGATAAGCGTCAAGCTGAGAAACGGCGTTGAGAAGAGCTACACCTTCCACGTTTACGACTCGGAGATCACCCCGACGCAGGAGACCGCAGAGCTTATCCTCGAAAGTGAGACCATTACTCTGAATGTCGGCGAATACGGACAGATCGCTGTGAACCCCTCTCCCCAGCCCAACACCGACAACTATCTTATGTATTCAGCGGACAAAGAGGGCGTTATCGAGCTGTTGGATCACGGCGTGTTCCGGGCCGTTGCTCCCGGTGAGGTGATCGTCAGGGTATCGAATTTTGACGGCGTGGAAGCCTTCTGCAAGATAATCGTCACCGAAAAGGCTCCCGACGAGAGCAAGCCGGATGAAAGCAAGCCTGACGAGAGCATACCCGACAGCAAGTCCGATGACAGCATTCCCGAAAGCAAGCCGGAAAGCTCCGTACCCGAACAGGAAAGGGGAGACAATCCCGAGACAGGCACAGCAGGAGTTATGCTTGCAGCCGCAGCAGCAGCGGGAGCAATGATCGTGATAAAGAAGAGAGCTGAATAATAAATCGAAAGCCCCTTGTTCTATAACAAGGTTATTGAAAACAAGAGCAGACCCGGAAGAAATTCCGAGCCTGCTCTTTTTGTGTTATCCAGCCTTTTTCAAGGGCAGCACCGCACAACCCGCGGCTGACGCCTCTGCACGCCATCTGATTGCCAGCTTTCCGTCATATTACCCAAATTCTCCTTGCCGGGCGCCAGCCCGCCTGCGTCGAATTTAGGCAATCTGACGAAAACCTGGACTTCGCATCTGACGCACAGGGGTCGTGCGGTGTTGCCCAAGAATATCGCCTACGCCTTTGCCTGCATATTTCCGCATATTTGTCCGTTGACTTTTCGGAATATGACAAGTGCGGCGGCGGAGTTCAGCACGTCGGCCGCAAGCTGCGACCACACGAGTCCGTCAAGCTGCCATACTGCGTTCATTATCAGCATTATGGGGATTATGAGCACTATGTGTCTGATGATGGCAAGGATAAAGGAGATCATGCCTTTATTGACGGCATTCATATAGTTGACGACATGGTAGCCTATCATCATAAAGGGCAGGGAGAAGCATCTTCCCCGCAGGAACTTTGCGCCGTATCTCACAGTCTCCTCGTCGTTGATGAAAATGCCCACGATGCTGTCGGCGAAGAAGAAAAACAGCACAGCGCAGAGCGCGGAGAATACAAGTATCACTATCCTTGCAAGGGAAACGAACTTGCTCATCCTCTCGCGGTCCTTCGAGCCGTAGTTGTAGCTTACGAGGGGCACCATCCCGAGACACACCCCGAGCCCGATGTTTATGGGCAGGCGTTCGAGCTTCAGCACGATACCCATAGCCGCAAGCGGCACGTTTCCGTAACCTACCACCAGCTTGTTCAGGACTATGGTCACAAGGTCGAAGAGGAATACGGCGATAGCCGCAGGTATCCCGACGGTATAGAATGAACGCAGGTTCTCCGGGCCGATCTTTTCAAGCTTTCTCGGTATCCGCAGAACGCTTTTGTCCTTTACCCGGATGAACATGATGATAAAGAATATCAGCGATATGAAGTTGGAGATCGCTGTCGCAATACCTGCGCCCAGGACTTCATATCCCGGCGGCAGGATGACGAACATGAACAGGGGGTCGAGCAGCACATTCGCAGCGCTGCCGATAGCTACGCCTACACCGGCGGACATGGAGAATCCCGAGTTGCGGAGAAGCTGCGGCATACACATAGAGAGAATGGTCGGCAGTCCGCCTATGACTGTGGTGGTGATAAGATACTGCCTGCCGTAGTTTATCGTGGAGTCGTCCGCACCGAGAAAATGCAGTATGGGGTCTGCAAACGCCAGCACCAGAAGCGAGAAAACCACCGCCGCTATGGTGCAGGAGGTCAGGGTGTATGATGCTACACGCCTTGCATCCTCTTCCTTTTTCTCGCCGATGAGTCTTGCCATCAGAGCTCCGCCGCCGACGCCGAACACATTTGCAAGGGCTACAGCCGCAAGATAGACCGTAAGCGCGATAGACGAGGCGCCTATCATGTTGGGGTCGTTGGTACGTCCGATAAACCAGGTATCCGCAAGATTGTATATGAGGATTATCACCTGGCTCGCAACGGTGGGCAGAGCCATTTTTGCAAGTGCAGACGACGGCTTTGCCGATGTGAATATACTGTTATTGTCCACTTAACATCCTTCTTTTATTCTTTTATTTGATATTCCGGCAGAGATCGAAGCTGAGGTTTTTCGGTCTTGTCATCCGTTCCTGCCTTTTATCCGGCAGACCGCTGCCGCTGCGATGAGGATAATGACCGCTGCTCCTTTTCCCGGCAAGCCCGTATTGGGGTTGCCGTCCTTCGGAGGAGTGCCGGTATCCGAGCTGTCCGATGCCTGACTGCTGTCTGTTTCAGAGATATCGGACTTGAATCGAGACTCTGTTCCCGAGTCTTCCCCGGACTCGGGGGTACTTCCCTGCTCTTCTGCAAGACGGGGGATGGTTTCGGAACGGGCAGAGCTGTCCTCAAGCCATTTGAGCTCTGTGTATATGTTCTCGTCGTCCCAGCGGATAAAGGAATAGTGCCTGTCCGCGGAGCCGATCTTGCTTGAGATATACCCTGCATGGGCGTAGGTGAATGCTATTTTCTGAGTGCCGTAAGTCTTGTCGGTAAAGCTCTTTGTCGAGGTGAGCTCGCCGCCGGGAGTTATGATGAATTCAGCCTCTCCCTTTGAATGGTCGTGGCCGAACAGGAACATTATATCCATGTTATATTCGGTCGCATACTTGTTCAGCAGCTCCGCCAGCTCATAGGACATATCGAGGTTGTATTCATTATCCCCTGCCCATTCGGCGATAAGCTTGCCGTCGGCATCGGTGCTTTCGGGCTGAACTCCGAGAGTATGCAGGCCGGAGTGGGAGGAAATGATTATCAGCTCGTTGTTATAGCCCTTGGCAAGCTCCGAAAGGAAAGCTTCGAGCTGACTGATCGCATTTTCGTAGGTGTATTTCTTGCCGTCGGCAGTCTGTTTCTCCAGGCCGTCGTAATTCAGCCCGTAAACGATAAGTCCCTCAGCCCCGCGGCTGCTTCCGGCGTTTCGGTTTTTATCCTCGCTGCGGCTGTCGAAGATCACTCCTACGCCGTCATCAAGATCATTGCCGGTGCCGAGGCCTGCTGCAAAAGTAAGCTCTGCTGTGGCAGGGCTGCTGTCATGATTGCCAGAAACGAATACGGAATCGATGCCGCCCTGCTGGGCGAGCATTTTCCCGAACCAGATATTCCTGAAATCATCGTCGGGAGCTGCAAAATCCGTCACCCAGTCGCCGGTGTTGACTATCAGCGAGGGTATGCAGCCGCCGTTCTCTTCCATGATCTGTTCAATGGCCTGACCTATATTCTCAAATTCCTGATGTACGTCGGAAAAGGTCAGAACGCTGTTGGGGATGACTCCCTTTGCGATAATGAAGTTCACGGTGTCCGATGTTTCCTTGTAGTAATAATACCGGGAGTCGTGTCCCTCGACCTTGCAATAAACACGGTAAAGTCCCGCCGGACGTCCCGTGAGAGCTTCGGCACTGAAATTCAAAGTATCAGCACCCTGCGCTTCGCCGTCGATATACCATTCAACGCTGTCGGGGATTATATCGTCGTTGAGCAGCGTCACGCTGAATCCCGGTGCTGCAAAACCGCTGTCTGCTGTCTCGTAATGCGCAGGTCCGGGCTGAGTGCCTATGCACTTGCCGAGGGTATCTCCCTTTGAAAAGAGGACTATCTCCGAAGCAGCAGCTTCATCATCGGTGACGGAAAAGCCTTCTTCGGTAAACGTCAGGAAAAAGCAGACCTCTCCGCTGACATAATACAGCGTATCATTCTGATATTCCCAGTGATCGAGGCTTATCGGTCGTTTCGGTGTTTCTCCTGTACTGCTCGGCGGCGGAGGAAGCCCGGTGGAATTTTCTCCAAGGGTGAGCATCCCCTCTGTTGGCTTCAGCTGATATTCGTCCTCAAAGACAAGATTGAAAGCTCCCTCTCCTGCGATACCGAGTTTGTCCTGTGCAAATCCCCAGACCGCAGAGACCGACTCTCCGTTATCAAGAGCAAGGGCGTGAAGCTCGCCCTCATCGTCATAAGCGGCGATCAAAGCATCCTGCCCGGCGGCAGGAGCGTTGACTTTATAATAATCTTCTCCGTTATAGGAAACTATCCCGTCTTTCTGCACAACAGGAATATCGGTGACAGACACCTCCGCCTCTGCATAAACGGGAAAGCAGTTCAGCAAGAGGGCTGCCATCGGCGCACATATAACGGAAAACAGTTTGGGCTTGTTCATTTTTGCCGTTCCTCCGAACTTATACATTATACAATAATTATAGCAGATTTGAAGGAGAAATTAAATCGCAGCCGCGGAAAGATCTAAATGTTTTGTATGATTGCACAAAAGTCAACCCTTGATTTTGTATCAGTTCACAGGGGAATAGGGGGCTTGGGTTCGCAGAACACGAGAGAATGATCTTGGACCGGGAAGCACAGCATTTGTCATACGCACTTCTGCCCAAAATCCTGCGCACCCCCTGTGCTATACTGAAAACAAAGAAAGGGGCGGTAGAATGGGCTGGCGCAGGAGCTGCGAAAGAGCGCGGCGTTTGAAAAAGCTTTGCGACCTGACCGGGAACGGAGTCACGGGCGGAGCTTATTACGACACGAAAAAACGCAGGACGATGAGATACTATATCAGCGGTTATCCCTGCGCGGGATATCTCCGCAGGCAGGCCAACCGCGCTGTCCGCCGTGCCAAAAACGTTCCCGACGGCGGCGGATACAAGAAAGTTTTCGACTATTGGTGGGAAGTGATCTAAGGAGGTATGTATTATGAATATGAATGCTGAAAGTGCGGATCTGCGGTTTATCAGGACGGCAGCAGTCATTCCCTCGGAGGGGTTAGGAAGCGAACTGAGATCAGGTCATTATGTGTTTTTCACGGACAGCGAAAGAAGAACGATCATCTTCAATATCACCGCATCGGCTGTGAAAATGATTTTCCGGGAACGCGGCATCGCCGACTATGTATTTTTCGCCTTTGACGGAGAGGACATCCCGGAGGAACTGCTGGGATATGCCCGGAAGGCTGCGGAGTTTTACCGCGACCGGCAAAAGGAGCGGGGTCACTCGGATGAGAATATGCTGTATTTCATTAACGAGAGCGTCGATGAGCAGATAAACCCCAAATACAGGTACTATGCAAGAGTAACAGCGACCGGAGGGCAGAGACAGTTTGAAGCAGCCCTCGGCGAGGAGTTCCCTTTCATGAAGCGAGATCCCGATGCTGAAAGCCCGATCTATCAGCGCTGGGGCTGCGAGTGCGGAGACGGATGGTACAAGCTGATCCGAGACCTCTGCACGGAGATAACCAAGGCTTATTCGCGTGCAGGAAAGGAGCCGGATATCATCGTAGAGCAGGTGAAGCAGAAGTTTGCAAAGCTGCGGTTCTACTACACCTTTGTGGGCGCTTCTCCGGGGCTGGTGATCGACTTTCTCGGCTCGGGGACGCTTCGCCTTGACCCCACAGACGACAGCATCACCGAAGATGTGAAAGCCCTGCGTGCAGAGATAAAAAGCATTGTCCGCAGGTATGAGGAAAAGAGCGGCACGGTCTGCGAGCTCTGCGGAAGGGAGGGCTCGCTCCGAAAGCTGCCGACAAACTATTATAAGACCCTCTGCGACAGCTGCTATGAGCGACGCCTGAAAAGATGACCGCCTTCGGGCGGTTTTTCTCTGCTCCGATTTTTGCGCCTGCGGTGTGATATGCTTATATCAGCAAAAGGAGGGACAGCATGGAAATAGAGATTCTCGGCAGAGAGGAGATCACACGAATGCTCGGAAAGGGGCTGATAGATGAGGGATGTGCCGTCGTCAGCTTTTACGATGAAGGCACCGAGCCTGTCGATCTCGGCGGCTGCGGAGCAGAGGCCTTCCCTGTGGAGCTTGACGACATCGACAGCGACGAGCCCGGTTTTGATATTGACGGCTTTTTCCCGCAGGCGGACAAGGCGGCTGGATTTATCGTGCAGGCTCTCTCGGCAGGCAAGCGCATCATCTGCCAGTGCGAGTACGGCATGAGCAGGAGCGCAGGCTGTGCCGCAGCTGTTTTGGAACATTACGAGAACAGCGGCATCACCGTATTTGCTGATGACCGCTACTGCCCCAACAAGGCGGTTTTCAGGAAGCTCTTTGATGCTCTGAAAGCTGCGCACAGGGTATGATATGATAGATCCGGAACAAAGGCAACACCGCACAACCCACGGCTAACGCCTCTGCACGCCATCTGCTTGCCAGTTTTCCGTCATATCACCCAAATTTTCCTTGACTGGCGCCAGCCAGCCTGCGTCAAATTTAGGCAATCTGACGAAAAACTGGACGGCGCATCTGACGCACAGGGGTTGCACGGTATTGCCCAAAAGAAAAGGAGACGGTCATAATGGTAAATATTAGGTTTAAGACGAGAGAAGAACTTGAAAAGCGTGATTTCGGCAAACACGCAACCGTGATCTGCTTTTACTGCGAGGGTGAAGAACCCCTCGAGATAAAAGGCGAGTGCGAATACATCTGCGCTAAGCTTGACGATCTCAGCAGCTCCGAGTACAAGGAACGTTACGGCGCTGCATACGAGTGCAGGTTTTTCCCCGATGAAGAAACGGTGGCGTCAATGGCTATCCGTGCCGTCGCAGAGGGAAGAACGCTCTATATACAGGAAGATACACGCGGTGCTTCCTGTGCGGCAGCTATCCTCGAATTCTTCACAGGCGGCGGTATGCAGATCTTCAACAAGCACAGGAGCAGGAATAACGATTACGTTTTGAACCTGGAGATATACGAAAGGCTCTACTGCACCCTTCGCTGCATGAAGCTGCTGATGGATGACATTGATTTTGACAAGCTCAGAACAGGTCGTGCCGCTGTAAACAGGCAGGAGAACATCTCAAAGATATACGATATAATGTGCGAGGAATATTCAGCTCACAAAACAGGAGAAGAAGAAGCAGGAAGCGACGGCGAAAAGGAAGCGTTCAAAACCGCTGAAGGTTTATATATCTCGGTACACGAACACACCTACTCCGGAAATGATAACAACGAAGTCTTCGGCTTTTACAGCGTTACAAAGGACAAGGTCTGGCATCTGTATAACGGCATCATAGATGCTCAGATACTGGAGGAGTTTTTGGGGAAATACAGCAAAGAGGACATAGAATACTTTGCAGTGTGTTTCTGGCACGAGAACAACGATCACGGATTTATGTTTACAGACTCGGAGTGCGGGGATTCCTTTACAGAAGAGCATCTTATCACTTATTTTGACATTATAAAGGACAAATACGGCGTAACAGAGGATGATATATATGACTGAAAATCAAATGTGTGAAGAAGAAAGACCGGAAGACAACAGATACCGCATAATCATCTGCGGAGGGAAAAGCGATCTCGGAAAAGATGTCTATGACACTTTCATATCTGCCGTGCTGGCTTCTCTCGGGGCAAAGGACTGCGAGATAGTCAGCGGAGGATGCAGGGGTGCCGACCTTGCAGGCGAACGCTATGCTGCTGAACACGGGCTTGCGCTGAGCCGCTTCCCTGCCGACTGGAAAACCTTCGGAAGATCGGCAGGGATAAAGCGCAACGCCGAGATGATAAACTATATCTCGCAGTTCCCGAGATCGGCGGTGATAGCCTTCTGGAACGGCGAGAGCAGAGGCACGGGATTTACGATCAGGCAGGCGGAAAAGAAAAACATTGATGTGTATATTTACAGATACACTTCTCTTGAAAAGTCCGGCAAATGATAGTATAATATGGGAAAGGAAAGTGATGCGGATTTGAAGATAAGCTATGAAATGATACACGGGATATACGATATACCCGTCAAACGGTTCGAGCCGGAGGGAAAACCCCGGGGCTATGTTATAGGAGTCCACGGCTTCGGCGGAGACAAGGAAAGCTCGGCTATCGAGGCTCTTGCGGAAAAGATCACGGAGAGGGGCCTTGCGGTGTTAGCCTTTGACTTCCCTGCTCACGGAGAAAGCAGCGCAGACAATTATTTCTGCCTGCTGAACTGCCGGCTCGATCTTGCGGCGGTGCGGGATTTTGCCGACGAGCTTTACCCGGACTCCGAACGCCGGGGGATATTCGCGACGAGCTTCGGCGGATATGTTACCCTGCTCTCTCTGGACAGCCTGCCGCCGGATATGAAGACGGTCCTCAGAGCACCGGCTGTGGATATGAGATCGACCTTCGAGAGCCTGCTTCCCGTTACCGCCGAACAATACAGGAAAACAGGCTTTGCGGAAATGGGTTTTGAGCGCAGGGTGAATGTGCCCTACGGTTTTCTCGGGGAGCTGCGGGAGAACGACATCTCGCAGAAGGATATGCAGAGGGAGATGCTCATTATCCACGGCAGCAGAGACGATATCGTCCTGCCGGAGCATATTCAAAGATTCTGCGAGGCAAACCCCCGGGCAAAGCTGAAGGTCATCGACGGAGCGGATCACCGCTTCAAAGGAGAGGGCGAGCTCGCAGCGGTGATAGCTGCCGCTGCAGACTACATAATGTCCTGATGAACGACACGGATCATGCACAGTTTTTTGTGCACGGTCCGTGTTATTATATATACAGAAGAAGGAAATCAAAGCTAACTGGGAGAAATTTTGGACTCATTTCGCTTGCTCATAATTTGTTGACGAATTCGGTTTTTGAATATGCTAAGATAATAACAGAGGGCAGGAGAACCGAAGATACGCGGTTTCCGCAGCCGATAAAAACCTTGTTCAATGCGCAGAATTTTGCGCGTACCGGGGTGTATAATAGTAGATGAAGAAAGACCTAAGAGCCGCTTATGCGGAGGAAGAGAGGACAAAATGAACGTACAGGAACTGTTTGCAAAGATTGACTGTGACGAGCTTTCTAAGAAGCTGGGGGATTTTTACCCCGATGATCTTGTTGAGTCCGTGCTTGATGAATTTGAGAGTCTGCTTCCATATATTTCTGATGACCGCTTGCTGACAGATGAACAGACGATCACCAATACTCGCTTTGGAGATACCGGCGCCGTTATTTTTGCGAAGTGGAGAGATGTTCTTGGAACCGAGATCGACGAGAAATGCTTTGAGGAATTCACCGAGCTCGAGCTTGCCGCAGAGCTGTTCCAGTGGATGACCGAATTCGGCTTTGACGATGATGAGCATACCAAAGAGGTAACAAAACAGCTTGACGGCGGGGAACTCGTGATATAGAGACGTGGAGGAAACAGCTGTGAGCAGTAATACATATAGCAAATTCATTTCGATTCAGACTTGAAAACAACAAAGGAAAATTCACAGATATATAGACAAACAGAGAGGAGACAATAAAAATGAATGCATTTGACAAAGTACTCGGGTACGAGACGATCAAAAACGAACTGATCCAGATCTGCGATATGATACATAACAGAAAAGCATACGAAGACCTGGGAGCAAAACTGCCGCAGGGCATCCTTCTGTACGGTGCCCCCGGACTGGGAAAGACCCTTATGGCAAAGAGCTTTATCAAGGAAAGCGGACTTGAAGCCTACACGATAAGAAGAAACAAGGGCAACGACGACTTTATCGGCGTTATCACCGATACCTTCGCCAAGGCCAAGGAGAATTCGCCGGTGATAGTCTTTCTTGACGATATGGACAAGTTCGCCAATGAAGACGAGCGTCACTGCGATGCAGAAGAATATGTTGCGGTACAGTCGGGGATAGACGAAGTCAAAGGCTGCGATGTATTTGTTCTTGCAACTGCAAACGACATCGACAAGCTGCCGGATTCGCTTATCAGGACAGGACGGTTTGACAGAAGGATCATGTTCCTCCGTCCCACCGAAGACGACGCCGCTTCGATCATCAAGCATTACCTTTCCGACAAAAAGGTAGCTGACACAGTAAATATGGAAGACCTTGCAAAAATGATAAGCTACAGCTCCTGCGCCGAGCTGGAGACTATCCTTAACGAAGCCGCGATCAACGCTGCATATCAGAGGAAGAACAGGATCGAGATGGACGACCTTGTCAAGGCTGTCCTCAGGATGCAGTATAATTCGCCGGATGATATGAACAAGACCTCCGACGAAAACAAAAGAAAGACCGCACTGCACGAAGCAGGACATCTTGTGGTCAGCGAAGTTCTTGTGCCCGGAAGTGTAGGACTTGCTTCCGTGCGTTTATCGGGAAGAAACCCTGTGGGCGGATTTATACACCGCTGTAAGGATCTTCCTCGCAGACCGTATGAAATACTTGTTTCGCTGGCAGGAAAGGCCGCAGTAGAGCTGTATTACTCGGAGACCTGTGCCAGCGGATGCCACAGCGACATCAAAAAAGCATATTATATGTTAAGGGACGGTCTTTCGGAAAACGGTACTCACGGCATCGGGATGATAGATGTATCGGGACACTTCTACGAGATCTCCGAAACTCAGAATTCCCGCAGCGAGGCCGTAATACACGCCGAGCTTGAAAGGTATATGTTCAAAGCAAGGGATATACTTATCAAGAACAGAGCTTTCCTTGAAGCGGTTACCGAGGCTCTTATCGAGAAAGAAACGCTCCTGTATTCCGACATCAGGGAGCTCAGAAACAATTCGGAAATAACCGAAGCTGCCGTATGAGCAGCAATGGATAAACGAGCCTGTCCGGTGCAGGGCAGGCTCGGGGCAAGGAGATAAAATGATCTGCATTACAGGCGATACCCACGCCGGTGTCGATATGTACAAGCTGTCCCGAAAGGGGCTGAAACATTCGCATATCGAGCTGACGGAAAACGACTATCTGATAATAACGGGAGACTTCGGTTTCCCCTTCTCGCCGAAGGACATCTCCGATTTCGATAACGGCGTAAAAGGCGAATACACTACCTGGATGAAGTGGCTCGCGAAGCGTCCCTATAAGGTGCTTTTCGTTGACGGCAACCACGATAACCACGACTGGTGGAGCCGTCAGCCGGTCTCGGAGATGTTCGGCGGTCGGGTGCAGGTGCATCCTCACGCAGAGAATGTCATCCATCTGATGCGCGGCGAGGTCTATGAGATAGAGGGGAAGAGATTTTTCACATTCGGCGGTGCAGCAAGCACCGACAAGGAATGGCGTACCGAGGGCTGCAGCTGGTGGAAAGGAGAGGAGGCGAGCTTTGAAGAAACAGAGCACGCCCTCGAGGTTCTTGAAGGTGTGGGGTACAAGGTGGACTATATCGTCACCCACACCATGCCCCAGAGCATCCTCTCGCAGATGCCGGGGTTCAGGTCGGATATCCAGCCCTGCAGCACGGCGATGTTCCTGAACACGGTGCTTGAAAGGGTGCAGTACGACAAGTGGTTCTGCGGGCATTTTCATATTGATGAAGCCCTCGCGGCAAAGAGACTGTTCGTGCTTTACAACACAATTCACAACCTCGATGAATTTGATGCCATACTGAACGGCGAGAACACGATGTATTCGATAAAAAGAGATGTCTGAACGAGAAAATGCCCTCTGCATCGAAAAGCGCAGAGGGCAAAGTTATCTCATATTGCGGGAATGTGTGCTTGGTGGTACCCGATCATGTGCGCAAAGTTTTGAACATTGATCGTGATATAATAAAAGCAGAACGAAAGGAGACAACGATCATGCCGAAAACAGATATATTTGAGATCAGAATTATTACTGCATCAACTGAATCGTGGGACGATCCGGCTCGGACGGTAACGTATCCCGGCGTGGAGTATTATATCAACGGCATCCCGCTGCTTGATATGATCCGCGAGATCGAATTCCCTTACTGCGAGCAGGAGGGCTTGCCCGAATTAGTGTGCGCGTACAGTCTTAATTCCAAAGAGACCATGTGCAGACAGTTTGCCCGCGCTCTTGAACCGCCTAAATATGAAGGTGCGGATGAGGTCGCTCTTTACTCCTGCGCTGCCTGCGGCATCTGCGATTGCTGGTCGGTGTGCTGCTGTTTTCGGGAGGACGGCGGCTATATCCTGATGAAGGATTTTTTTCATGATCATCGGAATTGGGAATATCCCTTTGAGTTTAGGTTCACAAGGGAGAATTATTTCTCCGAGATTGAGAAGCTGGGGGAAGAGGATGAATGCACAAAAGATCGAGCGTGATATGCTGTAAAATAGAAACAGAGGTGAGACCAATGCTATACCGGGGCGTATTCTGGGTACTCTCTCTTGCCGAAGAGGGTATGATCTCTATTCGCTTCCCGTCCGATGAAAACGGCGTGCTTGCAGACAGCAGCATAGTGTCTAAGGACATCAATCACAAGCGGCTGTGGGAAAGGCTCGACAGCCTTGTGACGGGAGGGCATCCGTATAACTTCTTTCCTCGGGGAAGGGTGGAATTGCGGCACGGAAAGGCGCTGATATTCTGCTCGCCGCACATTTGCACAGAGGAACTGAAAGCGATGGTGAGCGAGCGCTTCGGGCTGAAAGCGGAGAACGGTATAAAGGAAGTCGTGCTGAAAGCAGACGGCTCGGCACACTATCAGTGCGAGCTTGACAGAGGGTGATAAATAAAATGAAGATCTTTATAGGCGGTTCAAAGATGCTCAAAGAGCTTTCACCGTGCATGAAAAAGGCTCTGGAATGGGTCTGTGATAAGGGGTATGAGGTGCTGATCGGCGACTGCTTCGGCGCAGACAAGCTGGTGCAGGAATACTTCGTTTCAAGGGGCTTTGACAAGGTCACGGTCTATGCCAGCGGAAGAAAAGTCAGGAACAATATAGGCGGCTTCCCGACGGTGATGATCGGGACGGAAGACCTGAGAGGCTTTGCGTTCTACAGGCAGAAGGACATCGCCATGTCCCTCGACGCCGACCACGCGCTGATGTTCTGGGACGGTGTGAGCAAGGGAACGCGGTGCAATATCGAGGATATGGAGCGGCAGGAGAAATTTGTCGCTGTGATCCTTGCGGCATGAAAATAGCCGACTCGGGAAAGAGCCGGCTGAGATCAATGTAATTCTGTTTTGAAAAACTCGGTCAGGTGATCGAGTACGCCTTGTGCCGCATGGATCGTCGCTATCATCAGCATATCCTTGTCGCAGGAACTGAAATCAATGCTTCTGCCCGAACGTTCTATAAGCTGAGTGATCATCACTCGCTGTGTTCTGCCGTTGCCTTCACGAAACGGATGGAGCAGATTAAGGTCGCTGTAAAACTCCGCCACAGCTCGGGCGTATTCATCGTCATTCAGATCAAGAAAGCAGTTTTCGTCATTCAGATGCTTG
This sequence comes from uncultured Clostridia bacterium, assembly GCA_947169055.1. Lineage (GTDB taxonomy): Bacteria > Bacillota > Clostridia > Oscillospirales > Ruminococcaceae > FB2012. The sequence continues at coordinate 6,210 of CAMVOF010000017.1, read as the reverse complement.
AAAAGCGATCTTACAGCTTTTTCAAGCCCTTCGGGTGAATGAAATGTCGTTCCTTTTTTTGAAAGCGGAACTGTTCTTATTTCTCCGGCCCAATCATAGAGATCGCCCATGATGCTTCTGTGCAGCTCACATAAATGATCGGCAGTGAGATCGCCGCTATATGGTTGCGAGAGCAGCATCGTGATCTTGGTCGTGGTAACGATCGTTTCAATCTCATTCAGTTCGTTTTCATCACGAATACCAAGTTTATTGATAAGAACAAGAGTGCCTTCGTAGCAGCTGTCGTCACTGCTGCCGATAGAGTAAGCCATATTCAGACTCCCGCGTAAGCACTGAATTTCCCTGCTTTGCAGTCATTTAGAAATGTTGCAAGGGAGATCTCTCCGGAGACAAGCTTCTCGCAGAGCTTTCTATCCGTTTCGGAAAAACGAAAGCCTTCCATTTCAACGGAGGCGATCGCCTGTTCAAGAGCTTTTTTCTGTTTGCTGTCCATAATTTTACCCTCCTTAGATGTACGATAATATTATACAATATCTGTGCGGATTTGTCAATATAAAAAATCCCAACGAAAAACAAGACGATTTTGCTAAATATATAGGCAACACCGCACAACCACCGGCTAACGCCTTTGTACATCATCCGCTTGCATATTTTCCGTCATATTACCCAAATTCTCCTTGCCTTGCGCCAGCAAGGCGGCGTCGAATTTAGGCAATCTGACGAAAAATCTGACTGCGCGTCTGACGCACAATGGTTGTGCGGTGTTGCCTATACTGTTTAAAGATGATAAAGACAATTGAGTTAAAGCCTGATGTCCAAAAAACTCAAACCATTTGAAACAAGTCCGAATATTTGTACTGACAGATTTTGTTCACAATTTGTTGACGAATTGCGTTTTCGGATATGATATCATATATACAGACGAAGAACCGGAACTCCTTAAAGGCCATGCTCAAAATTTTGAGCATAGGATGATGTATGATGATAACAGGAAAAGACGGAGGTATTATTATGAAAATGAATTACGATCTCTATGCGAACGACAAGTCTGTAGCTCTGCTGGCGATACTCGATATCCTTCGCAGATTCGGCGACACATACAACAAGCGCGAGATGCAGGATGAGCTCGAGAAGGGCTACGGCATCACGGTTACGCGCAACACTTTCACGGCAAAGCTCAAGACCCTCGACCGCTGCGGCTACACTCTGCGCGAGTCCGAGGACGGCAATCACTATATCTTTGAGGGCAGAGAGTTTACTGACGCACAGCTGCGCGTGCTCATCGACTGCCTGATCTATAACGGCGTGGTCGGCTCTGAGACCGCAAAGAAAATGATCGCAGAGCTCTGCGACCTGGGAAGCGAGACCCTCAGAAACAGCTGCCGCAAATTCCAGAACTGCGTAAGAGGCAGAAAGCACTCCTCCGATATCGTGACTGAAAACCTCGAGATCATTCAGCGCGCTATCGCAGGCGAGGCAAAGATCATCTGCAACTACAAGGTATATAACAAGAGGCTTGAACTTGACTACAAGTACAAGTCGAACATCACCGTATCTCCCTTCGATATCACTCTCTCGAACGGCAGGTACATACTGATCTGCGCTCTCGACGGCGAAGACAGCTTCACACATTTTTACGTTGACAAGCTCTGCGACATCAGGCTCAAAAAAGAGCCTGTCCGCAAGGCAGGAAAGATACTCTCTCTGCTGGGCTACAGGGATATGAACGAATACATCAATTCCCAGCCTGTGCTCTGCGGAGGCAGCAAGGACAGATTTACTCTGAAGATCGACAATGATATCGTTGATGACTTCCTCAACGATTTCGGCGGCGATTTCAGAAAGGAACCCTTCCATGTTGAGATCGACGGCTACAGCACGGTCATCACCGTGACCACATCTGCTGACAGCCTGAGAAGGCTCATCATGCCCTACATAGACAAGATAGTTGTGCTGGACAAGCCCGCTTTCTACGACGAGCTCAAAGAGCAGTTTGAAACAGGTATGCACAACCAGAGAATGATCGGCAAAAACAGGATGATAAAGAGCAGAAGCGCAAGGACTCTGGAGGAGAGTATCCGCATCTGTGAGATAAACGACCTTAATTTTATACACTTTTGCCCCAGGACCAGGGACAAAAAAGTCGATCTCTCAAAGCTCGACGGATACGACTGGATAGAAGGAGTCGATCTGAGAGATTCCGACATTACGGGTCAGAGATTCCCGGAGACTCTCACATCGCTGAGACGTGTTTCTCTTATCCGCTGCAAATACGATATGGAAGCGATAACCGAAAACGAAAACATCACCGAGCTCCGCTTCAGCGAGCTTTCGGCTGATGATCTTGAAAGGCTGTCCTGCAAAACCAATATCACCCGCTTTAACCTTTACGCACACACATACTTAGACAGGACAAAAAACGAAGAAACAGTAAAAGACGTTAAGGACCTCGGCTTCCTTGAAAACTGGAACGAGCTCAGAAATCTTGACATCTACGGATATACGGAGATAGAGGATATCTCGGCACTTCGCGGCAAAAACGAATTGAGGATACTCGATCTCGACAAATGCACGAAGATAAAGGATATAAGCCCCGTAAAAGAACTCAAAAATCTCAGAAGGCTTTCGATGAGAGGCTGCTCTGTTACGGAAGAGCAGATCGAAGAGATAAGCAGAGCTCTGCCCGAGTGCTCTGTGATCACAGACGATCACTGGTACAAGGGCGGAGAAAAGACCAAGAGCGGGAGATTCTGATCCCGTACCCGCCGTGCCTGATACCGGGCACGGCCAAAGAAAAGAACCCTGCCCTATGCCGAAAAGCACAGGGCGGACAGAGGAGATGAAAAAGGTCCTTGGAAAAGACCGAATGCTCCGATCCGGCGCTCTCCGGGGGCGTGAGCTTCACGCCTCATGGGGAGCCGAATGAAATAAAGGAGACAACAATGACGTATGACTTTCTATCCTTTATCGACTCCGAAGCGATAAGGGAACATATAAGAAAAACAAACTACGAATTCACCCCGGCAGAGCAGGCGGTCATACTCACTCACAGCTATGAGCATACCGTGGAGGAAAAGCTTGAGGCACTTGAATATCTTTACGGGAAATACACCGAAGAAGAATTCGGCGCAGATAAAGTGGGTATGTTCGGAGACGGAGATACTATGCCCTTCCGCGAAAGGCTGAGAAACTACATCGTCGGTATAGGGGCTTCACTTGCACTTAAGGAAGCCTCGGAGGGATATGTGTTCATAGCCTGCGAATGTGAGGAAGGCTATGAATACGACGGCCACGATAAGAGATATTTCAGCTGTTATGCGGATGCATATAAACAGCTCAAAGAACTGAAAGCAGAGAACTCAGCCGAATTCCCCGAGTGCAGATACGAATACAGGATAATAGTTATGCCCGTCGGGGCGATCAGAGGATACAGACACAATTATGATAATGAATTTCGACTTGTGTACGTTGAACCGATCCTTCCCCTTGATGATGACTTCCCCGTGCTCGATATTTCGGAGTATTATGTGTGGATACCGCTGCCTTTTAAAAAGGGCGATCTGGTGAAAGCACGGCTTCGCAGCGGAGAGCGCTTCGGAGAAGAAATCGGTGTATTTGATGGAGATGATGATGAAACGGATAAGTTGTTTCTCATTTGGCGTGAGATTCACCGCATGGAAGGCAACAGTATCGATATGCTCTGCCCTTTGGAGCGTTTTCGTGATCAATGGAATCATCCGCTTGGCGGTGATTTTTTCAGAGATGAATTTGATCCTCTTAAACTCGACTATTGTAATGATGACGACCTCAGACATCTTGCATACGGAACAAAGGCTCTTGCTATGGCAACGGATGAAAACAGCTGGTACACGATGAAAGACCTGCTTTATGACTACAGCAGGGGCCTTATCAAAAAAAGAGACTGCCCGGTCGATGTCCATGAATATCTGAGGGAGAAACTAAGGAGGCACTGAAATGAGCCACCGAAGGAGCCGCGAGACCCGACGGCGTTTTAAAAAGCTGGCAGACGCTACATCCAAATGGTTCGGCAGCGAAGCTTACTATGATGAGGACAGAGGCAGATATGTAAGATACTACGCACGCGCCGGAAAAGGGTTCCCAAAATACCTCCGCACCGTCGCCAACCGCAAGGTGCGCAGAGCAAAGAACGTTCCCCAGCGCGGAGGAGGATACAGACGGGTGTATGATTACCAGTGGGAGCTGGATTGACATTTGCTCACAGATATGCTATCATAAGAAAAACCACCCCAAAGAAAGGATGATCCCCTTGCTTTTCACCATAACCTACGAAGGACAGAACACGCAGGAGCTGGGCTTCCTGCTGCATAAAAACCCCTCGCGAGCACAGCAGTTCGAGCTGAATTTCGGGCGGGCTTATGTCTTTTACCCCGAGGTATCAGACACCCGCACCACCGCCGCTTTGCTGCTGGACATCGACCCCATAGACCTGGCAAGGGGAAAGGTCGGCAGCAAGGACGGCGGTCTTTTTGATTATGTCAACGACCGTCCTTACGCTTCGACCTCCTTTATGAGCACGGCGATAGTACGCGTTTTCGGCACGGCAATGTCCGGTAGATGCGATAAGCGTCCCGAGCTTGCGGAGACTCCGCTGAAGCTCACGGCGACTCTTTCGGCACTCCGCGACAGCGGCGATGCAGAGCTTGCCTGCCGGCTCTTTGGACCCCTCGGCTATGAGGTAAAGACAGAGCGCAAATTGCTCGACGAGCGCTTCCCCGAGTGGGGCGATTCGCCCTACATCGACCTTACGATAAGCGGAAATGTAAGGCTCTCGGAGCTTTTGAACCACATCTATGTGCTGATCCCTGTCTTTGACAAGAACAAGCACTATTACATCCAGGAGGACGAGATACAGAAGCTCCTCGGCCACGGCGAGGGCTGGCTTGCCGATCATCCCTACAGGAAGAAGATCGCGCAGAGATATTTCGATGCCAAGCGGAGCTATGCCCGCCGTGCGATCAGCAAGCTCATCGAGGAAGAAGAGATCGAAGAAGAGGAGCTTGAGGCCGAGGAGACCGAGCCCGAGGAGACCGAGCCCGAGGAGACCGAAACAGAAGAGTCCGAGACTGAGACCGAGACAGAGCAGGAGCAGAAGCCTAAAAAGCAAAAGTTCACGCCGCTTAACACCAAGCGAATGAAAGCCGTTAAAGAAGCAGTCCTTGCATCGGGAGCAGAGTCGGTCATCGACCTGGGCTGCGGAGAATGCAGGCTGACTTCGATGCTGCTCAGCGAGCCGCAGATCAAGAAGATCACCGCCTGCGATGTTTCCGTTGCCGCCCTTGAAAAGGCAGCGCAGAAGCTCCATCTCGACAGGATGGCACCCTTCCGCAGGAACAAGCTGACCCTCATGCAGGCATCGGCAACCTATAAGGACGACAGGTTCTCGGGCTTCGACTGCGCCTGTATCATCGAAGTCATCGAGCATATCGAGCCCTCGAGACTGCCGGCGCTGGAGCGTTCGGTTTTCGAGTTCGCAAAGCCCGGAACAGTTATCCTCACCACCCCCAACAGGGAGTATAACGCAAATTACGAGCATATGCAGGAGAACTCTCTCCGCCACGGCGACCACCGCTTTGAGTGGACGAGAGCAGAGTTCAGACAGTGGTGCGACAGCGTCTGCCGGCGCTTCGGCTACACCTGCGAGATAAGAGGCATCGGCGATGAGGACGAAAGCCTCGGCACACCGACACAGATGGGAGTGTTCACAAGAAATGGATAGATTCAAGATAGAGATACCCGAGTTCTGCCTTGTGGCTCTTGTCGGTGCAACGAGCTCGGGAAAGTCCACATTTGCACACAAGTATTTTAAACCGACAGAGATCCTTTCCTCGGACTTTTTCAGGGGCATGGTATGCGACGACGAGAACGATCAGACAGTTTCCGCCGAAGCATTCGACCTGCTCTGGTATGCTGCAAACAAGCGTCTCGACAACATGAAGCTGACTGTCATCGACGCAACGAACATCCAGAAAAACGCAAGAGAACGGATATTGCAGACTGCAAGAGAGCAGAACGTCCATGCCGCAGCCATAGTTCTCGATCTTCCCGAGGAGCTTTTGCAGCAGCGCAACAAGCAGCGTCCCGACAGAGACCTACCCGAAAGAGTTATCCGCAAGCACTGCACCGACGTCAAGAGAACTATAAGAAATTTAAAGCGAGAAGGCTTCCGTT
>CAMVOF010000016.1:0-21827 GCA_947169055.1 uncultured Clostridia bacterium | reverse complement strand
ACTATACAGCTGATGCTCATAAACATGGCAAAGAACATTACGGCCAGAGCAAAGATCATGCTTGTGTTCCACTTCAGTTTCAGCATGAGACCTGCCTTGTCGTGGCCGAGACGGAACATAAAGCTGTTCTGGTTCTTACTCTTTTTCATTTTCTTGATGTTGATGTCGCTCATAATGACACACTCCTCTTTCATATATTTACGCCGCAGCCTCTGCGGCATTTTCTTCCTGTTCGATCTGTTCTTCCTGCTTCTTTCTGCGCTTCTCTCTGGAGCGTATTATCAGGAAATTCACTCCTGCGCAGAAGGCTATGGCTATTACCGTACTGGGTCTCACTCTCACCGTGAACTCCGTTTCGCCTTCTATGATGTTCTCGTTGAAATGGCAGTTGACGTCAGCCTTTTTCATCTTCACGGTGAAGATGTTCGCAAGCCAGCCGAGGGTTCGGAACAGCGTTCCCTGAACGATGCCGTAATAGATCGCGGCTTCGTGGGCATCGAACCTTCCGACCTCCACCCTTGCATAGAACCCGTCGAAGCGGATAGCCTTGCAGAGCTTCTTCGTGGCTTTCCAGCCCATGGGGATGTAGGGCTTTATCTTTTCGTACTTCCGGCGCAGAGAAGCGAGCTTGCCCTCCTTCTTCTCATCCTCGTCGTCATCGTCGTCCTTTTTGTCCTTGCGGTGCTTCTTTGCCAGCTTTTCCGTTGCGGAAAGCTCAGCCTCTTCGTCCTCGTCTTCACCGTCTTCTTCGGGCTCTTCCTCTTCTTCGCCTTCGGGAAGCTCTGGCAGCTCGTCATCGGGGATGTCGTCAAGGTCGTCGAAGTCGTCGAGATCGTCGCCGAATTCGCCGTCAAACAGTTCTTCCGGGACATCTTCCTTTTTCTTTTTCGAGCTCTTGTTCCTTGGGTAGAGCGTCAGGAAAAGATATTTTCCTTTTATGTCTATGCCCTCGGCCTTGCTGGCTTTGACGTGTATGTTTATGGAAAAATGCAGCAGGATCACCGTAAGCACGATGAGCCCCAGCAGCAGCCACCAGAATATGCCGAAGTATATCAGCACACCTATCACTGCGATAACGGCAGCGGCTATAAGTATGATCTTCAGTTTTTTGATCTCTGCCACCGCCTTTCATGAGGGTTTTTCGGATCAGCTTTCCTCCGTGATCTCCTGCATGGTCACCTGTGCCTCCTGCTCCGGCAAAGGCGGGAGCTCGGCAAGGCTCGAGATACAGAAGGAGCGCAGGAAAACATCCGTTGTTTTGTAGGCTATGGGACGTCCGGGAAGATCGAGCCTTCCTGCCTCACAGAGCAGCCCTTTCTCTACCAGGGAATTCACCGTTCCCGAGGAATCCACGCCTCTGACGTTCTCGATGAAGGATTTCGTCACCGGCTGGTTGTAAGCTGCGATGGTCAGGACTTCCATAGCCGCCGAGGAAAGCGCCGTGTTCCGGCGTATCTCCAGGGCTTCCTTTATCTGCTCGGCAAAACGCTGCTTTGTGGCAAGTTGCAAGCTGCCGTCGAGCCTCAGGAGCTCGAGCCCCGAGTTCTCGGAGCTGTATTTTTCGTCCAGCAGGGCAAGAATATCGTCCAGCTCTCTCAGCTCTATCCCTGCCGCAACGGCGAGCTTGTCCTCCTCAATGGGGTCTCCTGCCGCAAAAAGTATCGCTTCGGCAGCAGCAGCCTTTTCGTTGTCTGTCATTATCCTATCCTCATTTTCGCAATTATTCTGAATTCACCGCTGTTGCTTCCCCAGTAGCGCTTCTGCCCCCAGAGGTTGGCTTTCAGCGTGTAGCCCGTATCCGGCGGAAGCTTGTTCTCCGGCTCGTCTTTTTCGACCACCGGCACTATCGGAAGCTCAAACTCGGTTATTTCCGGCTTTTCTTCCTCAACTGTCACCGGCTCGGGCTCGGGAGTTTCCTCGATCTGCTCGGCGATTTCCTCGACAGCTTCCTCAACTATCGGTTCGGCGCTCTCCTGCACCGAAATCTCTTCGGCAGGAGCAGCTGTTTCTGTTTCGGGTTCAGCTGTTTCTTCGGTCTGAATAACAGCCGGTTCGGGCTCGGGAACTTCCTCGATCTGCTCGGCGATTTCCTCGACAGCTTCCTCAACTATCGGTTCGGCGCTCTCCTGCACCGAAATCTCTTCGGCAGGAGCAGCAGCTTCTGTTTCGGGTTCAGCTGTTTCTTCGGCGGTCTCCGGCTTTTCCTCCGGGGCTTCCTTTACCTCGGGTGCGTATGCAGCCACGGCAATGGGTTCGCTGAACATCAGCCTTCGCCGTGGTATGGCAAGGCTTGCCGACTGCTTCTTCGGACGGCTCGGCTCGATCTCCGGCTCGGGTACGGGCTCGGGCTGTTCCTCGGTGATATATTCTTCCTTTTCGGGGATCGTCTCTGTTTCAAGTTCAGGGGATCCCTCGGCGGGTGCTTCCTCCTGCGGCGTCATTTCCGGCACTTCCTCGGCAGCTTCTTCTTCGGAAGTTGTCTCGGCGATCTCTCCGCCATCTTCTTCCTCAGCTTCAGGGTCGTAGTCCCGGCGAAGGGTGACTTCCGTGTTGTCCTCGTTGAGGGCTATCCTGCCGGATTTCGTGAGCTCCAGCACGGCAAGGAATGCCGCGATACGCTCCGAACGGTCTTTCATTCCCTCGTAGAGCTTGTCCATCCCGAAGCTGCCTGTGGTGTAGAGCAGCTCCAGTATCTGAGTTATCTTCGACTCGACGGAGACTATCTTTTTCGCAACTATGGGCGAGAACATATTTGCTCTCAGGGGCTTGTACTCCTTGACCTTTGAGGAGATAGACATATAGGCGTTGTAAAGCTCCGAGACGTCATGAGTGCGGCTGTAGGTCTTGTTCACCGGCAGCTTCACTGCTTTTCTGACAAAGATGCTGCTTCCGGCATACTTCTCTCTGAGCTTCTGCGCCGCAAGCCTGCACAGGGAATATTCTATCATCCTGCCCTCAAGCTCTTTCTTGAGCTCGTCGCCCTCCTCGGGCTTGGGCAGCAGGTAGCAGGTCTTTATATATATGAGCCTTGCCGCCATTTCAAGGAAATCCGCAGCCTGCTCGTAATCCTGCGTTTCTATCTTCGACATATAATCGAGGTACTGCTCGAGGAGCAGGGATATCTCGATGTCGTAGATATTCAGCTTATGCTTGGACACCAGGTGCAGCAGAAGATCCAGCGGTCCCTCAAAGGTCTCAAGCCTGAACGAAATGGCTGCCATGTCAGTTAAGCACCGCCTTGATTATGATATCCACCCAGAAGGTCATCTTGTCCAGGCACCAGAACATTCCCCTCTGGATCCAGCCCAGGGGTACATCGAGGGCACCGGACACCAGCAGCAGCATAAAGCCCAGGGTGATATAGAGCCTGTTCTCGGTCATGAATTTATCGAACTTGGGCGGCGTGAAATACGAAAGTATCTTCGAGCCGTCCAGCGGCGGTATCGGGATAAGGTTGAAGGCTGCGAGGCCCACGTTTATCAGCGTGAAGTAATAGAAGATCAGCGCTGTCCAGAACACGGCGTCGCTGGGGTTTGCGATATATGCAGCCCAGACGGATTTATAGATGATTATGCCGATGAGCCCGAGGATAATATTCATTATCGGACCTGCGGCAGCTGTCAGAGCCATGCCCTTGCGGTATTTCTTGAAGTTCATGGGGTTGACCTGCACAGGTCTGCCCCAGCCGAACCCCGTGAAGAAGATGCACAGAGCGCCTATGGGGTCAACGTGCGCCAGGGGATTGAAGGTGAGTCTGCCCTGATACGTGGGCGTATTATCCCCCAGCTTTGTCGCAGCCCAGGCATGGGCATACTCATGCAGGGGTATAACAAGGAATATGATTATTATTTTTACTCCGTATTTAAGGATCGTTTCCTGATTCATTTTGTCCCTCCGATTTTGCAGCTAAAACACTACACTCTTTTTATTATACTACATTAGAAATAAATAATCAACCCCTTTTTTCTTTTTAATTCCCCCACCATTTTTCATTGGGGGAATGAGGCGACCTTCGCCAGGCCTCCCCGGAGGGGAGGCAGGTGCCTTTGTGGATTAGTTCGCGTTGACACCGTTGGGAGAGGCTTGCTTATGTACTCCCTCAGTCACCTTCGGTGACAGCTCCCTCTGAGAGGGAGCCGATTTTTTACGGTTATATCAGAAGAAAAAGATAAAAGGAAAAGGTTTGTATCCGAAGGGGTTGGGGATTGTTTTTACCAGCAAGAAAAAGATAGAGGGTATCCGAAGGGGTTTGGGGGCGATCGGAAAGCCCCCAACAGAGCGTGCTGCTATGTATCGTCCACAAAATTGCTTCGTGCGTGGAATGACCGTAGGGCAGGGGCTTGCTCCTGCCGCAGAAAGCCTCCCCTGAAAGGGGAGGTGTCACAGCTCCGCTGTGACGGAGGGGTTCCGAAACTGCCGCTGCGACCTGTTTGACAGCAGACGGGGCTTTGTGGTATAATTAACTAAAAAGGGAGGAGTGTCGAAATGAAAACTATCAGTTCTTGGCATGTGGGTATAGCAGCAGAAGCATATTCTGCGGCATTATTTGCTCGGTATGGATATAATGTTTCTGTACAGTATGGTGCAAATCAACCGGAATATGATTTGATTGCCGTGTCCGGAGATAAAATGCTTAAAATATCTGTCAAGGGAAGTCAAGACGGCGGCTGGGGGTTAACACAGGGATATAAAAAAGGCTGCGATTATCATGAAGCAACAAAAAAATGGCTGAATGCCCATCATAAGAAAACCATTTTCTGTTTAGTTCAATTTCAGAATACAACGCCGGACGAGATTCCAAGAATCTATTTGGCATCTCCAAAAGAAATAGCTGATATGCTGGATGCTTCAGCAGGAGGACGGGGAGAAACAGTTCTTCGGGAATGCCATTCTTGGGGTTCTCGTGCAGCAGGAAGAGGTACAACAGACAAAATCCCCGACGAGTGGAAAATCTCAGCCGAAAGACTTGATTATATGTTCCGCACATACGGACAATAATCATATCACACAAAGGAAAGGCAGGGCTTTTCGATGCTTCAAACTTCACCCGACCGCTATGGGGAGATAAAAAACCGGCTTTGCCGGTATGCCGAGAACGACCCGGATATCAGCGCCGTTATCGCTGTCGGCTCGTCCACAAGGGAAAATACCCCTGCCGACGAATATTCCGACCTCGACCTGATAATAGTCACAGCGGACCCGGGAAAATGGTTCTCGGGGGAGTATCCCGCTCTCCTGGGGGAGATCAGCATATCGTTCATCGAGCCTACCCTCGGCGGAGGAAAAGAACGCCGGAGCATCTACGACGGTGACAAGGACGTGGATATGATAGTCCTCACCCCGGAGCAGTTCGAGACGGCTCTCAAAGAAGGCGTTGCTGCCTGGGTCATGAACAGGGGATATAGGTTCCTTTACGGTCCCGGCAGGTGGCAGGAGCAGGCGGAAAGGTTTGTCAGCCCCGTTGTTTCAAAGCCCGGAATGACCGAGGAGGATTTCCTCAACACCGTCGGCGATTTCTTTTTCCACAACATCTGGGCGTATAAAAAGCTCATGCGCGGAGAGCTCTGGTCGGCGAAGATGTGCATAGATTCTTACCTCAAACAGCGTCTGCTGAGGATCATCGAGCAGTATCAGCTTGTGCAGGAGCCTGCCGACGTATGGCACGACGGAAGATTTTTAGACCGCTGGGCCGATCCCTCAGTCACCGAAGAGCTGAAAAACTGCTTTGCCCGTTACGATGTCCGGGACTGCAAAAAAGCACTTCTCGCAACGCACGAACTCTTTGCAAGGCTTGCGAAACATGTGGCGGAAAAGCGGGGATTTGCCTATCCCCGCGAAGCCGAAGCCTGCGCGGCAAGATTTATCGGAAAAGACAAACTTAAATAAAAACAAGCCTCGAATTTTTCGGGGCTTGTTCGTTTTTGCGACCTTATTTGCTTGTGTCGGCATCGCCGTTCATCATTTCTGTCGCCTTGTCGAAGGGAATGCACTCTGCGTATCTGCCGTTCCAGATAAACTCGTTGTAATACTTACAGGTCGTTTCGGAAGACATGAATCTGTTGTCGAATGTGCTGTTGGTGTTTTCGGGGACTATCATTCTGAAGCCGTGCTCAAAGCCTGCTTTGATCGTGGCGTCGATGCAGTACTCCGTCTGTAGCCCGACAATGATAACAGTGCTTTCATTTTTTTGCATCAGATACTCCAGCAGGCCGGTGTTCAGAAAGGCGCTGTTCCGGGATTTGTCGAAGATCTTCTCGCCGTCAGCCGGTTTAAGAGCCTCATAGATCTCGTAGCCGTCATTTCCTTTTGTGAGCTCGCAGCCAGGGCCGTCATCGTGTCTGATATATATGACTTCGATATCGTTCCGCCGTGCAGTTTCGATCATTTCCCTGACATTGGAAACAAACAGATCATAGCGATATAGCCTGTCGTTCACGATAGCCTTCTGCGCATCTACCACCAAAAGCACCATAAGATCATCTCCTGTAATCCAGCTGCATCGGAAAGCATTTTTTCGTTCAGTTTTGCTTTACTTGTTTATGTCTCCGATGTGTTTCATAAAATAATATAAAGCTATATAGACTGCCGCAAATATAGGTATCGTGACCGCTGTCGTTTTTATCACATCCACGGTCCCGTTCTCGACATAGGAATATATAAAACGGGCGGCAATAGTGATAGCAAAACACGCCGCTATATGCAGAGGAGATCTGAGTTTTGACTTGAGCTCCAGTATCACAAATGATAGCCCGTACAGCACCGAAGCGCACACCCAGGTCAGCACCGACTTCATCGTATCGTTGAGCCCCTTATCAAGCAAAAGCAGGGGAACGAACACCATCGTTCCGAAGCCTACGGTGATAAAGATATTTTTTATGACCCGTTTTATTTTATCCATTTCATTCGCACCTGCAAATATAGATCATACAGTCTCGTCAGGGTATTCCCAGAAGCCGCCTTTGTGGAAATTTTCGTTTCCCAAGGGCTTTGCGGTAAGCCTGAACATCACGCAGCCGTCGGGACAAACTATTGTCTTGGTGTACTTGCTGTCGCCGCCGAGGTTTTCCAGATCGCCGCCGCTTCTCACAGCCTCCATAAGGGGATAAAGCATCATCATGGTCTTTGAGCAGATGCCGTACCCCTGGGAATTGACGGGGCATCCGTATGTGCAGGTATATTTATCGCCTATCTCTTCGCCGTTCCGGCAGTATCTTTCTGTGCGGTCTCCGCGGAGGAAACCCGTTACCTCAACTGTGAACTCGTACTCTTCGTCATACCACTTTTTCATTATTATCCCTCGTTTCTCCATGATCGGCGTTTATAACGCCATTCCGTATATCTGGCAGGGATCGTCTTCTCCCCACAGCTCTTTTATTACCTCAAATTCCTCAACTATCATTTTTCCTGTTCTCCGTCGCTTATCACTTTTCTCTGCCAGGACATTTTGCCGCATTTCGGGCATTTCATATAGCGTGTCCTGCCCATGTGCATCGCAAGGTTCACGGCTTTGTAGGTCGGAACGTATCTGTGTCCGCATTTGCGGCATTCATAATACCCGGCTACCTGCTCTATCCGCAGCGCAAGCATCATGCAGATGATGAACTGCAAAAATCCCAGGCCGGCCGGCAGATAGATCATCCAGGAGGGTTTTTCCATATCCTTGAATACCAAGCTGACTGCGAACATTGCAAAAAAGAATGCTGTCGAGACCACGCCGATGATAATTTCCGTCTTTAGCAGCCTTTTGTCGGACTGCTCCTTCTGCCTTACCATTTCGATAAGGTTCTTCTCCATTTCAGCATTATAGTTCTCCATTGAAACTACCTCCCCGCATAACAGATCGTTGACCGTGATATCCAAGATACCGCACAGCTCCAGCATTATCGAAGCGTCCGGCAGAGACTTGCCCGTTTCCCATTTCGACACCGCACGGTCGGTGATGCCGAGCTTTTCGCCGAGCTTTTCCTGAGTCAGACCCTGTTCTTTCCTTTTCTTCGCGATGAACTTTCCTATTTTGATCTGATCCATTCTTCTGCCTCCTTTCGGCTTCATTATACTCCGGCCATCGTGAAAAAAACAGGAACCGACAGTTGAACGGGGAGAAATCAACCGTCAGTTGAGTTAAGGCAACACCGCACGACCCAAGGCTGACGCACAGGGATCGTACGGTGTTGCCTTATAATCATTATACTCCGCGGCGGAACGAATGTCAACAGAAAGGCTCTGTCATTTCAGCACGAACTCTATCAGGGGCTTTATGTTTTTCCTGTCCCTGAAATCCACAGGCGTATCGTATGCGTCGAGCATTCCCTGCTCGTCCTCGGTGCGTTCTTTTTTCTTCTGCAAGCGGACTTTCAGCATCTTCATCAGCACCTTGTCCGCCGCAGTCAGCCTGCTGAAATCAAAGCCTCCGCGGAGATAGAAATGGCCTATATCCTTCTGCTGTTCCGGGGTGAGTATCCTGTTCCAGAAAGGCTGCATCTCATGCTCTCTGCCGGGATTTGACCCCACCGCGAACAAAGCTATCTTCTTGCCCGACAGCTTGTCGAGGTTCTTGGTGATGAGCTTTGCGCCGTTGAAGCCGCCGGCGTACATCCCTCCGCCGTAGATCACGGTGTCGTACCCGATGATGTCCGAAAGCTCGGCGTTTTCCTTTATATCGCAGCCAAGCTCTTCAGCTATCCACTTGGCGTAGGTCTTTGTGTAACCGGATTTTGATTTGTAAGCAACTATCGTTTTCATAATACCCTCCTTAATCTCAGGACTCGTTTTCGATCTTCAATTCGTTCAGCCTGGCGCACAGCTTTTCAAGGGACGAGCAGTAGACCTTCAATTCATCCTCGGTCAGGCAGTCGAAAAGCTTATACACGAACTTTATGTTCTGGTCGTCCTTTTTCGTGCGGATATGATTTGCCGCTTCTGTCTTTACGAGCCTTATGGCACGCTTATCCTTTTCATCGGGGATGACTTCAAGAAAGCCCTTATCCACAAGGCGGTCAACTATCTGCCTCATACTCTGGTGGGTGACTCCCGAAAGCTCGGACATCTGCTTTAGGGTCGGCGGTTCGGGAAAGGCTTCTATCATCGCTATGGCAAGCCACTGCTTAGCGGTGATATCAACAAGGCCGTTGTCCATTATGGCCTGCAGGCGGTTGGCGCAGATAAAGATGTTGACAAAGGCTATTATCCTCGGGTCCATGTGTTCAAAATCGTACATAAAAGAGGCCTCCTGTCCATATTAGGTAATATACTGCCCATATAAGTAATATACTGCCTAATTCGCGGTTTGTCAAGGGGTTTTTCGGATATTTTTTTGGGAACGGTGAAAAGGATAGGCTTTGTTAAAAAATAATTGATGTTTATACATCTTTTTTTAATAAAAGTATTGAAAAGAGCGGCCTTTTATGTTATTATAGTATTATGTATAAGTATATGCTCAAAAGTTTATATTTTAGAGCTTTTGAGCTGTAAAGCCGGACGGCAGAGGGATATCATGATACGATGGATAATAAACTCGCTTATAATCTTCGGAAGCGCACTGATGATCGTGAACATCATCGGCTTTGTTAAGTATGCCCTCTTTGTGAAAGGCAGGCAGAAATGGAACAAAGGCCGCTGGATACTGTATGTGCCCATCGTTCTGCTCTGTTTCTTCTTTGTGGGATATATGGCTGTCTGGATATTCGGTTCACCCGACATCATCATGGCAGGGATACTCTTCGGAGGAAGCATCTTCGTTTTCATCATGATGCTGCTCCTGAACCGCATAACAAAGACTATAATCGAAAGCGAACAGCTTGAAGCAAAACTAATGGCTGCTGAGGAAGGCAACCGCCTTAAAAGCGCATTTATGGCAAGCGTCAGCCACGAGATGCGAACACCGCTGAATGTTATCCTGGGCCTTGACGATCTGGCGCAGAAAAACAGCGACATACCCCCGGAGACCAGGATGCAGCTCATAAAGATCGAAAGAAGCGGAAAGCATCTTCTGGGGTTAATCAATAACATCCTCGAGATGCAGGATATGGACGGAGAGGAACTGAAACCGAAGAACGAAGCCTTCTTCCTGCACAACGTCACGAACCAGATAAACGCTATGGCGGAGACGATGTGCGAGGAGAAGGGGCTGACATACAAACTTGAGACCGGCGAGCAAATGCCCGACAGCCTTCTCGGAGACGAGATGCTGATAAAGCAGGTGCTGATGAATCTTCTGGACAACGCGGTGAAATACACTTCTCCGCCGGGAACTGTGACGCTCGGGATCGAGGCGGAGCCTTCGGGGGAGGGCTCCTGCGTTCTGCGGTTCACCGTCCGGGATACGGGGGTCGGCATCAGCGAGGAATTCCTGCCGAAGGTCTTCGATCTTTTCTCCCAGGAGGACGCCAGCTTCACGAACCGCTTCGGCGGCAGCGGAATGGGTCTTGCGGTGACAAAGCAGAAGGTCGAGCAGATGAAGGGAACGATAAGCGTTTCCAGCAAGCAGGGCGAAGGCTCGGAATTCACCGTGACCGTACCCTTCGGCTCAGCAGAGCCGGAAAAGGGGCTTGCGGCTTCTTCCGACGAAGTTATATCCCTTGCCGGCAGGCGGATACTTATAGCCGAGGACATAGACGAAAACGCGGAGATAGTTGCCGACCTGCTGGAGCTTGAGGACGCTTTGTCCGAACGTGCGGCAAACGGCTCTGAGGCCCTTGAGATGTTCAGAAACTCCCCACTCGGCTACTACGATGCCATACTTATGGACCTGAGGATGCCGGTAACGGACGGCCTGGAGTCCGCAAAAGAGATACGGAAGCTCGAACGTGAGGATGCGAAGACTGTTCCCATAATCGCGCTTACGGCAAACGCTTTTGAGGAAGACATAAAGAATTCGGCGGAGGCCGGGATGAATGCTCATCTGGTGAAGCCCATTGACGCCGAGCTTCTCTACAAGACACTTTTCAGGCTTATAAATGCAGGTCATGAAACGGGGTAGTTTTCAGTGATCCGATCAAAACAGATACAGCGGAGACAACAGGGCTTTACAGCCGCAATTTCTTTTACGAATATGCAGGGATATTATTTCTCGAGACCCGTCCCTGCGGAGGAATTTGAAAAGCTGACAGAAAAAGAGCTTGAGCTTTTAGCTCGGTAAAAACATTTCAAGGAGATGAAATATATGACCCTTCAGGAATTATATTCGGAAATAGGCGGAGACTACGATCAGGCTGTACGTGTGCTTCGTATGGACAAGCTGATAGACAAGCACATCAGAAAGCTGACGAAAAAAGGCGTGGTAGATAACCTTATCGACGCCGGATCGAGAATGGACCCCACGGAGCTTTTTGAAACAGCTCACGCCATGAAGGGAGTCTGCGCCAATCTCGGGCTCGTGAACCTTTCGGCTATGGCATCGGAGATCGCGGAAGAATACAGGCCGGGAAATCCGAGGAAGCTCTCGGACGGGGACGTCTCAGAGCTTATCGGAAAGATCGAAGAGACATACAGGAAGACCGCAGAGGGCATAAAGAAATACGAAGAGGGCTGAACTCTTGAGCGGATCCGAGGGGGAGCATTCAAATGGAGAAGTCGAACAACAAAAAATATCTCGGCATTCTGGGTGCCTGGGCATTATCCTTCGGCTGCAGCGTAGGCTGGGGCTCCTTTGTTATGCCCGGGACCACCTTCCTGCCAATCGCAGGGCCTGTGGGAACAGCTCTGGGGCTGGGGCTCGGCGGATTGGTGATGCTGGTGCTTGAGGACATAGAGTCCGAGCACGCAGTCAACGGAAAAGAAGCCGTGCGGATGTTTGAGGAAAGCGAAGAAGGCTACTACGATGCTATCCTCATGGATGTGCGTATGCCGGAAATGGACGGCCTTACCGCAACGAAGACTATCCGTGCCCTTGACCGTCCCGATGCCAAGTCCATACCCATAATAGCCATGACGGCGAACGTATTCGACGAAGACATCGAACGGACTCACGAGGCCGGGATGAACGCGCATCTCTCAAAGCCTATCGAGCCGGAAAAGATGTACGAGACAATGGCTCGTCTGATCTCCGGGTCGGACAAGCCGGATCAAAGCAACACCAGATAAGGAGGTCACCGGAATGAGGATACTGAAAAAAAGCATAAAGAGAATAATATCTGCACTCCTCTCGGCAGCCGTCCTTGCAGGTGTGCTGATGCCTGTCCCGGCTCTTGCGGAAACTGCGGATAATAAAGAGCAGAAGGTAGTGCGCGTGGGCTGGTTCGATTCCAGCTTCTGCTATTACGACAGCTTCGGAAGACGCTGCGGCATCGACTACGAATACCACCAGAAGATATCCGCCTATACAGGCTGGACCTACGAATATGTGGAGGACAGCTGGCCCAATCTGCTCCAGAAGCTGAAAGACGGAGAGATCGACCTGCTGAGCGACGTTTCCTACAAGCCCGAGAGAGAAGGATCCATGTATTTCTCCGATCTGCCCATGGGCACGGAGGCTTACTATATCTATGTGGGCTCGGACAACAGAGAGATCACCGCAAGCAACCTGTCTTCCTTCAACGGAAAGAAAATAGGCGTTAACAAGGACAGCTTCCAGGAAGGTCTGCTTTTGGATTGGAAAGAAAATAACAGGCTGACATTCGAGACCGTTCCCCTTTCCTGCAGCGAAGACGAATCCATGGAGATGATAACGAAGGGCGAGATCGACGGACTTGCAACGGTCTTCACCTTCGATTACAACAAGGACGTTATGCCTGTCAGCAGGATAGGCGGCTCGGACTATTACTATGCCGTAAACAAGTCAAGGCCCGACCTTATCGAAGAGCTGAACGCGGCAATGGCGGAGATACAGGACGAGGACCCGTATTTCAACGAGAAGATATCCAAGCGGCGTATCTATTACAGCAAGACAAATGCGCTGCTGACACCCCAGCAGGAGGACTGGCTCACAGAGCACGGCGAGATAAGAGTCGGGTACAGAGACAATTATCTTCCCTTCTGCGACAAGGACGACGACACCGATGAACTGACAGGTGCGCTGAAAGATTATCTTGCTCACGCAGAGAACAAGCTGAACAGCGAAAACCTGAAATTCAAGACCATACCCTACGATTCGACGGAGGATGCTTTGAAGGCTCTTGAAGCCGGAGAGGTGGACTGCGTATTCCCGGTATGCCTCAGCACCTATGATGCTGACCAGCGGGGTATGCGCCTTACCGAGCCTGCGGTCGAGACCGAGATGAATGCTATCATGCGTTCCTCCGACAACATCACACTTTCCGACGAGAGCGAGATCACCTTTGCTGTCAACGCCAACATGGTGAATGTGGATACGTTTATCATGGAGTTCTACCCCAAGGCAAAAAGGAAGGCCTTCAAGGGTCTCCAGGCCTGCTATGATGCAGTTGCCAACGGCGATGCAGACTGTGTGATCGTCAGCAACTACAGGATACCCTCGGAAGAAGACACCCTGAAGAAAAACAAGCTCTACACTGTCCCCACAGGCGAATCCCTCAAGCTTTCCTTCGCTGTCAACAAGTCTGATCTTGAGGTCTATTCCATAATGAACAAGACCGTGCTTGCCACCAAGAGCAGCGAAATGGACACGGCCCTGGCTTCATATAGTTATTCGGATCAGAAAGTGACCTTCATGCAGTTTCTGAAAAACAACTGGCTGGCGGTCGTGGCGGTGCTGACGGTACTGTTCGTTATCATCCTTTTCCTGCTGGCTCAAAAGCTGAGAGCAGAACGTCTGGCAAGCAGGCAGAAGCATCTTCTTGAAGAAGCCGAACAGATCGCAAAGCTGCAGCAGACGATATCTTCTCTGCTGAACAATATACCCGGGATCTATCTTACAAAGGATGCAAACACCGGCGAATACCTTGCCTGCAACCAGTCCTTTGCGGATTATATCCACAAAAAGGATCCCTCCGAGATAATAGGGCTCACTGCATCGGATCTCTTCGACGAAGAAAAGGCAAAACGTTTCGCCGAGGACGACAAAATGGTGCTCTCCATGGACGAGCCTCTTATCTACTACGATAACATGAAAGACTTTGAAGGCAACATGACCAACGTCAAAGTCACAAAGCAGAAATATACCGATGCCGACGGAAGGCTCTGTGTGCTGGGTATCTTCCAGGACGTTTCGGACAGCCTGCGCATCTCGCGAGAAAGAGCCTCCACAAAGGAATCCTACGAAAAGGCACGGAGCAGCGGCATAATCTTCACACATATCGCACAGGCCCTTGCCCACGGATTCATGAGCCTCTTCTATGTGGATCTTGTTACCGAAGAATTCATCGAGTACCGCTCGGACGACAAGGACGGCAGCCTTACCGAAGTAAGACGGGGCTGGCATTTCTTCGAGGAAGGTCAGGACGCAACGGATATAAATGTTTATCCCGAGGACAGAGAGGAAGTTCTCAGGTCTATGGACCGCAAGACCTTGGAAGCAGCCCTCGACCAGAACAATGTATTCATGATGACCTACCGCATGATGAGAGAGCAGCAGCCTTTCTATGTAAATATGAAAGTCACCCGGATGCCGGATGACGAGCGGTTCATCATACTCAGCATAACCGACATCGACGAGGAGATGAGACACCGTCAGGCTGCACAGCGTATGCAGGAGGAGCAGACGGCATACGGCAGGATAAGCGCTCTTGCCGGAGACTTCCTGTGCATCTATATCATGGTGCCCGAGACGGGACAGTACCGCAAATACAGCTCGGCAACAGGCTTCGATGCTCTTGCCATGCCCGCAGAGGGAATGGATTTCTTCTCCGACCTCAGAGAGAATTCCATAAAGGTAGTTTACCCCGAGGACAAGAACCGCGTGTTCACAGCCCTCACGATGGAGAACGCTCTGGAAGAAGTGGAGAAGAACGGCATCTTCACCCTGAGCTACCGCCTTATGATAGACGGAGAACCCAGATATGTTCAGCTCAAAGCCGCACTCGTTGAGGAGCAGGACGGATGTCGTCTGGTAGTGGGTGTCAACGACATCGACGCACAGGTACGTCAGGAAGAGGAATACGGCAGACGTCTTGCACAGGCAAGGATCGAGGCCAACATCGACGCTCTGACAGGTGTCAAGAACAGGAACGCCTACCGCGTTTACGAAGAGAGACTCAACGCTCAGATAGAAATGGACCGTGCTCCCGACTTTGCTTTGACTATCCTCGACCTGAACGACCTTAAGAAGGTCAACGATACACAGGGACACAAGGCAGGAGACCAGTACATCAGAGACGCCTGCCGGATAATCTGCACCACCTTCAAGCGCAGTCCTGTTTTCCGCGTGGGCGGAGATGAATTTGCGGTGCTCTCTCAGGGCGACGACTTTGCACGTATCGACGAGCTGACAAGGATCATAAGCGACCACAACGAGGAAGCCGTCGAAAACGGCGGCATAGTCATAGCCATGGGTATGTCGCGCTACGAGCACGACGACAAAGTCGCCCGTGTGTATGAGCGTGCAGATCAGAATATGTACGAGAACAAGAGTTATCTTAAAGAAAAAAAGAAGCAGAGAGGATAAAAATATATGTATTATTCTGCGATCGGTGTGCTGGCAGCTCTGGTACTGCTGATAGTAAACCGGGATATCCTGCTGCATCCGCGGGCCTATGAAAAGCCTGCCTGGAACGTTTACCGGAAATTCCTGTTTGCTGTTCTGGTGTATTATGTCACGGACATCCTCTGGGGCATACTGGAGTACAAAAAACTTGCTGATGCGCTCTTTGCCGACACCACCGTATATTTCATCGCAATGGCGGCAGGCATCTGTTTCTGGGCTGAATACACCGTTGCCTATCTCAACGAAAAAAACCCCTTCGGACATTTCCTCGTATATTCGGGACGTGTCCTCGGCGGTGTTATCTTCGGTCTGACGGCGGTCAACGTTTTCATCCCCGTGATCTTCACCGTTGACAGCGACAGCGTATATACAGCCCTTCCCATGCGCTATGTTATGCTGGCCTGTCAGATACTGTTTCTGATAATCATTTCCGTCTTTGCCCTGACGATGATGATAAGGGAAAGGCACAGCCCGGAGGAAAGCGTGCGTTTCCGCATACTGGCATCCTTCGGCATGATAATGGCTCTGTTCCTGTTTATACAGCTGTGGTTCCCCTATCTTCCCCTTTATTCCGTTGCCTATATGCTGGGCACCTGCCTGCTGCACGCTTTCGTTGCAAACGACGAGAGAGCGGAGTACAAGCTGAAGCTGGAGGAAGCGGAAAAGACCGCCGAGCTCAAGGACAGGTTTTTCTCCCTGCTGGACAATATGCCGGGAATGACCTTCACCAAAGACGCGGAGACAGGCAAGTATCTGGCCTGCAACCAGGCCTTTGCCGAGTATGCCCACAAGAACAGCCCCGATGAAGCCGTCGGGCTAACGGACGCTCAGATGTTCGACGCCGAAACAGCGGCACATTTCGCCGAGGCTGACAAGATAGCCCTTTCCCTGACAAAGCCCTATATCTTCCACGAAGACGTTATGGACGCTATGGGAAAGCCTCATCAGCTGCAGACCACAAAATTAAAATACAAGGACATCGACGGCAGGACCTGTGTTCTGGGAATATGCCAGGACATCACCGATCTTGTAAGCATACAGCGCGAGCAGGCTATGACCAAAGAAGCCTACGAAAGCGCTGTCAGCACAGGCCTTATGTACACCCATATCGCACATACCCTTGCCCGCGACTACACGGAGATGTTCTATGTCAACACGGACACGGAGGAGTTTTCGGAATACCGCAGAGAAGGCGACAGGGGAACTCTGTCGGAAGTTCGTCACGGCTGGCATTTCTTCAGCGACTGCAAGGCAGAGCTCAGCGAAAGCGTTTACCCCGATGACAAAGAGGCTTTCATCACGGCGATGAACCGCAAAAAACTGATGAAGGCTCTCAGCCGCAAGGACACTTTCGTTACGACCTACCGCAGGCTGGTCAGGAACAAACCCGTTTATTTCAGCATGAAGATCTCCCGGATGGAGAACAACGAGAACTATATCATCATAGGCTTTACCAACGTGGATGCAGAGATGCGTGAAGCTATGGCGAAGAACGAGGCTCTCTCCGAAGCCCTGTCTTCGGCAGAGGAGGCTAACAGATCGAAGAACACCTTCCTCTCGGGCATGAGCCACGAGATAAGGACTCCCATAAACGCCATAATAGGCCTTGACACCCTTGCGCTGAAAAGCAAGTCCCTGAACGCAGACACACGGAAATACTTGGAGAAGATAGGCACCAGCGCACAGGATCTTCTCTCGATCATCAACGACATTCTTGATATGAGCCGCATCGAATCGGGCAGAGAGGTACTCCACAACGGAAAATTCTCCCTTGCCGCCATGCTGGAGCAGATCAATTCCCAGTTCGCATCCCGGTGCAGCGAAAAGGGGCTTGCCTACGAATGCAATATCCAAGGCGAGCTTGACGAAGCATATATCGGCGATGAAAAGAAGCTCAGGAACGTTCTGGTGAACCTCCTTTCCAACGCGGTAAAATACACCGACAAGCCCGGCAGCGTTACGATGACCGTCGAAAAGGCCGCAGGCCACGAAGACAGAGCTGATCTTGTCTTCACGGTAAAGGACACGGGCACAGGCATAGACAAAGATGCTCTCCCGTATATTTTCGACGCTTTCTCTCAGGACAGGACAAAGCCCGGGACCAGCGGTCTCGGTCTTGCTATCACCAAGAAGACTGTGGAAATGATGAACGGCTCCATAAGCGTCAGGTCCGAAAAGGGCAAAGGCACGGAATTCACCGTTAATGTGGGCCTCGAAAAAAACAGCAAAAACGACAGCGATCACTCAGGCGAGATCGATCCCCAGGCTTTCTATATCCTTGTGGTGGATGACAACCCCATCGAAGCGGAACACGCGGGAATGGTGCTGGACGAAGCAGGGATAAGAGCCGACACCTGCACAAGCGGCGAGGAAGCTCTCCACAGGATGGAAGTTCAGCACGCCAGAAAGCAGCCCTACAACATCGTGCTCATGGACTGGAATATGCCGGGAATGAACGGTGCGGAGACCTCCGCCGAGATACTCAGGCAGTACGGAAAGGAAAGCATCGTGGTTGCCATGACGGCATACAACTGGGCTGATATCCGGGAGGAAGCACACAGCGCCGGCGTTGAGAATTACCTCGAAAAGCCTCTTTATGCAGCCAACGTCATCGAAAACCTGGGACGTATCGCAAGGCAGAGCAATATGGATATCTTCGGCGGCAAGAAGAGGGCAAGGCTCGAAGGCAGACGTCTCCTGCTGGCTGAGGACATGGAGCTCAACGCAGAGATACTGACTGATATGCTGGAAATGGAGAACATAAAAGTCGATCACGCCGAGAACGGAAAGATCGCAGTGGAGCTTTTCGAGAACAGCACGGCAGGCATCTACTCTGCCATACTTATGGATGTCCGTATGCCGCAGATGGACGGACTTGAAGCCGCAAGGACTATCCGCGCACTGGCCAGAGAAGACGCAAAGAGGATACCCATAATCGCACTGACCGCCAACTCCTTCGACGAGGACATACAGCTTTCGCTGCAGGCAGGGATGAACGCACATCTCAGTAAGCCTGTGGAAGCAGACCGTCTTATCCGCATCCTCGGCGAGCTGATCTACGAGTCAGAGCAGACCATAACGGGGATATAAAGGCAACACCGCACAACCCCTGTGCGTCAGATGCGACGTCCATTTTTTTGTCAGATTGCCTAAATTCGACGCAGGAAGGCTGGCGCCTTTCAAGGAGAATTTGGGAAATATGACGGAAAAATGGCAAGCAGATGACGTGCAGAGGCGTTAGCCGCGGGTTGTGCGGTGTTGCCTTAAAGATTTTGTATCATTATAAGCACAAAAAACGTCCGTACTCTTTGTACGGACGTTTTTGCTTGCCTGTATCAGATTTTGAAACACTTGCGGATGTCCTTTATCTCACCGATCACAAAGGCGATGTCGTCCAGCGCAAAGACCGTTTCGGGAGTCGGGATGAATACCTTCTCTCCCCGTTTCAGGGTGATGATGTTCACCTCGTGCTTGCGCCTTACATCGATCTGGACAAGCGTTCTGCCGATCCAGTCCTTCGGCACCTTTATCTCGTAGATCGAGTAGTTGCTGTCGAGGCGGATAAAGTCGAGTATCATATCCGAGGCATATCTCGTGGCAAAGCGGATAGCAGTCTGCTTCTCGGGGTAGGCTATCTCGTCAGCTCCCACCATTTTGAGGAATTTCATCTGCACGTCGTTGGTGGCTCTTGCCATTACGAACTTGGCTCCCAGCTCTTTCAGCGTGCAGGTAGCTTCAAGGGAAGCCTGGAACAAACCGCCGAGAGCAACGACGCAGATGTCGAAGTCCTTTATCCCCAGGGATTCAAGGAGGTCGCGGTTGGTGCAGTCTCCGATCATTGCGTTGGTGACGTAGGGAGCTATCTCGTTGACTGCGCTTTCTTCCGAATCCACGGAAAGCACGTCGCAGCCCAGCTCGCTCATTCTTTTGGCTATCGTACTGCCGAATTCTCCGGCACCCAGAACAAGTATTGATTTCATATCCCTTTCTCCTTTATATCGCGATCTTATCTACCGGGCGTCTGCCCTTTGCGCTTTCGGAGGAGGACACTGCCGCATAGATCAGCGTCAGTCCGCCCACACGTCCGAAGAACATCAAAAACATAAGTATGCTCTTTGAGAGCACCGAAAGCTCCGGGGTTATCCCCAGCGTAAGTCCCACAGTTCCTACTGCCGAGCCTGTCTCAAAGAGGCAGGTGATAAGCGGAAGCCCTTCATAGCGGCTGATTATCATTCCGCTGGTGATGAACAGGCACAGGTACATGAACAGTATCGCACCTGCGTTTCTGATGGCGTTGTCCGGGACACGTCTGTTGAAGCACTCCACATCATTCTTGCGGCGGAAGACGGTTATCGCACCGAGCAGCAGCACCGCAAAGGTAGCTGTCTTCATACCGCCGGCAGTCGAACCCGGAGAGCCTCCGATAAGCATAAGCACTATCATGGTCATAGTCCCCGACTCGCTCATCTGCGAGAGGTCCTGGGTGTTGAAGCCTGCCGTCCTCGCCGTCACGGACTGGAACACAGAACTGAGGGTCCTTTCCTTCATCCCTAGGTCGGAATACTCAAAGAAGAAAAAGCACAGTGCCGGGATCACTATCAGCAGCAGGGACGTCTGCATGACGAGCTTGCTCTGGAAAGAGTATTTTTTGAATTTCAGCTTGTGGGTCATAACATCGCTCCAGGTCAGGAAGCCTATACCTCCCACGACTATCAGGAGCATTATCACGGTATTGAGATAGGCGTTGGCGCTGTAGGTCGTCAGCGACGAGAACTGCTCTCTTACGCCCAAAAGGTCGAAGCCGGCGTTGCAGAAGGCCGAGATAGAATGGAACAGGGAATAGCCTATGCCCTTGACAAAGCCGAAGTCGCTGATGAACACCGGCGCCAGCAGCACAGCTCCCGCAAGCTCGACTATCAGCGTGCCTTTGATGATAAAGCCGGTCAGGTGCATGATGCCGCCTACCTGGGGAGCCGAGATAGATTCCTTCATTGTGCTCAGCTGAGAAAGGCTGAGCTTTCTTCCCGTGGCTTTCATTATTGCGATGCCGATGGTGACGACTCCCATGCCGCCGATCTGTATCAGCGTGATTATGACGCCTTTCCCGAACAGCGACCAGTATGTGGCGGTGTCATGGACTACGAGCCCGGTAACACAGGTCGCAGAGGTCGCGGTAAACAGGCAGTCGAAAAACGGGGTCACCGTTCTTTCCCGGGAGGATATCGGCAGCATCAGCAGGAATGCTCCGACAAGTATCATGGCGAAAAAGCTGGATATTATGACCTGAAAGGGCGTTCTGCCCTTGCGTTTTTTCATTTTCAGTCCACCTCTGAACGTGCATAAAGCTTATGCGATATATGTTGTATTATATCACATCGGGACGGATTTTTCAAGTGCTCGGGTGATTTTGTTTCATCTCAGGCAAAATGAATATTCACTATTTATTTAAAATCATCGTGCTTCTTATGGTTGACGTTTCGGGCGGGATTTGTTATAATCATAGTATAGGTCATTATACCACGGGCTTTTCTCCCGGCAGTCTGCTCTGCCGCACCAGCATTGTACGGATATATTGATCGCAGAAAAGAAAGGCTAAGAGGTGCTTATTATGAAGAAGATCATTTCAGGCAAGGTAAGAGAGGTCTATGAGACAGACAACGGTCAGCTCGTTATGGTGACCACCGACAGGATCTCTGCTTTCGACGTTATCCTCAACTCCACCATACCCGGCAAGGGCAAGGCTCTCAACCAGATCGCACTCTACTGGTTCGATCTCACAAAGGACATCGTTCCCAACCACATCATCTCCGACGAGCTTTCGGATATGCCCGAGGAGTTCGCCAAGGACAGCGAGCAGTATCAGGGAAGAACTATCCTCACAAGAAAGCTGAAGATGCTGCCCTACGAGTTCATCGTAAGAGGCTATATGTTCGGCAGTATGTGGGAGGAATACAAGAAGACCAAGACCTTCTGCGGACAGCCCGTTGAAGGTGAGTATGTTCAGGCTCAGAAGCTTGAGACCCCCATCGTTACTCCTTCTGTAAAGAACAACGAAGGTCACGACGAGAACATCACCATGGACAGGCTCAGGGCTGAGCTGGGCGCCGAGGAAGCCGACAGGATCGCCGACATCTGCGTTAAGATATACAACAAGTGCTATGAGGACGCTCAGAAGAAGGGTCTCATCATCGCCGACACCAAGTTCGAGTTCGGCTATGACGAGAACGGCGTGCTCACCCTCGGCGACGAGGTGATGACCCCCGACTCCAGC
>CAMVOF010000015.1:0-21832 GCA_947169055.1 uncultured Clostridia bacterium | reverse complement strand
CTACATAATCAACTCCCCCGAGCCGCTGGAAACCTGCGCGATCGTCCGCACAAAGCTCTGGAACAACAAGCGTGACGAGCACGGGCCCTTCGACATCATCGGAGATATCCACGGCTGCTGCGACGAACTGGAGATGCTTTTCGAGAAGCTGGGCTATGTGAAGACCGACGGCGTTTACTCTCCCCCCCAAGGCAGAAAGGCCGCCTTCCTCGGCGACTTCTGCGACAGAGGAGAGCGCAATGCCGATGTCCTCCGCATCGTTATGGATATGGTCAAAACAGGGAATGCTGTTGCCGTTCCCGGAAATCACGATGTCAAGCTGCTCAAATATCTCAACGGAAGCAAGATACAGAGAAGCCACGGCATCGATAAAACTATCGAAGAGATCGAAGCCCGGGGAGAGGATCTCAAGGCCGAAGTGCGTCAGTTTATCGACGGGCTCATCAGCCATTATGTCCTCGACGACGGCAAGCTCGTTATCTCCCACGCAGGGCTCAAGGAGAAGTATATCGGACGAGGCTCTGCGGCTGTAAGAAGCTTCTGCCTCTACGGCGAGACTACCGGCGAACGCGACGAATACGGGCTGCCTGTCCGCCTTGACTGGGCAGCGGATTACAGAGGACGTGCCGCTGTGGTCTTCGGGCACATCGCAGGCACGGAGGTCAAGCACGTCAACGGCACCTACTGCATCGACACGGGCTGCGTTTTCGGCGGCAAGCTCACGGCGATGCGCTGGCCGGAAAAGGAGTTCGTAAGCGTTGATGCCCTGAAGCAATATTACGAGCCGGTGAAGCCCCTCGATGCCCCGGAGACTACGGAAATGGGCGATATGCTCAGGGCAGGCGACTACAACAAAAGGCTGCACATCGAGACGGAGCTCATGCCGGCTATCGACATCCACGAAAACAATGCCGCGGCAGCTCTCGAGATAATGTCCCGGTTCGCTGCCGATCCACATTGGCTGATCTATCTTCCGCCGACAATGTCTCCCTGCGAGACCAGCTCTCTCGACGGTTACCTCGAGCATCCCTTGCAGGCCTTTGGTTATTTCCGGAAGCACGGCGTGAAAAATGTCGTCTGCGAAAAGAAGCACATGGGCTCGAGGGCTGTGATCGTGCTGTGCAGAGATGCCGAGACCGCTGCAAAGCGCTTCGGCGTCAACGACGGCACAAGAGGCATCATCTACACCCGGACAGGCAGACGCTTTTTCGACAGCGGCACCACCGAGACAGCATTGCTCGACAGGCTGGACAAAGTTCTCACGAGTACGAATTTCTGGACAGATCTCAAGACTGACTGGGTGTGCCTCGATGCCGAGCTCATGCCCTGGTCGGAGAAAGCCCAGGGGCTTATCCGCTCACAGTATGCTCCCACAGGCTATGCCGGGGAGAGCGGACTGAGCGCTGCCGTGGCAGCTCTTGAAAAGGCTGCTCAGAGGAAGAACATCTCCTATGAAGTTGATGCGGCCACCTCAGGGCAGAACGTCGATCCCGGCGAACTTCTTGAAAAATACACCGCCCGTCTCGAGGACATAAAGCGCTACAGAGATGCCTACCGCGAGTACTGCTGGACGGTGAAAAGCATCGACGATTTCCGCATCGCGCCGTTTCATATCCTTGCAGCAGAGGGCGAAGTATTCTCCGGCAAGACCCATGAATGGCACATGGAGAATATCAGAAAATACATCACCAACGGCTCCGACCCGGTCTTCATGGAGACGCCTTACATCACCGTTGACACCGAGGATGAGGCGAGCATTCAGGCCGGAGTGGACTGGTGGCTGGAGCTCACCGGCAGCGGCGGCGAGGGCATGGTGGTAAAGCCCGAGACCTACATCGCAAGGCAGGGTGCCGAGCTGCTGCAGCCGGCGGTCAAGTGCAGGGGACGCGAGTATCTTCGCATAATCTACGGTGCGGAGTATCTCGAACCCGAGCATTTGAAGCGCCTGAAAAAGCGCTCCCTCAACCGCAAACGCAGCCTGGCTCTCAGAGAATTCTCCCTCGGGATGGAGTCCCTCAGCCGCTTCGTGAAGAACGAGCCTCTCTACCGAGTACACGAATGCTCCTTCGGAGTGCTGGCTTTTGAGAGCGAGCCGGTGGATCCGAGGTTGTAAAAAATCAGCCGTCCTCCGGGGCGGCTTTTTTATGCGCAAAATTCTGCATAAGCAGTATGTTATGATAATATCAGAAAGATAAACGAACAGGAGGAAATACAATGTCTGAAAAACGCAGGTACGGGATCACCACACTGAATGGCTACATGTCGCACTCACATTCAGAGGGTATTATAGCCGTTCAGAAGCGATTAACTCCGGAGCAACAGCTTTTATGCGCTCAGTGGATAGTGTGCTGTGAGGAACTGCCCGAAATGGAATTTGACACTTTGGAATCTGCGGTCGAGGCAATGACAGAAAGATATGGAGATAAGCTGCAGCCTGTTGAAAGTGAACGCGGTACTTGGACTCTTAGCTGCTATGTTTTGGATTCAAACCATAATCTTGTCGCTGCGATGAACAAAGATAAGACCTGTATTTTTACCCAAGAATAGGAGGCCGTCATGAACTACAACGAATACAGAAACATCATCCGTGCGACGCCCGAGACAGAGGGGCTGGAGTATCAGCTGGCGGTGCTTTGGCTGAACCCGAGCCGCCTGCCGATAGGCGTGGTGTCGCTGAACGGCTGCAAGGATAAGATCATCAGAGTGCCCCTTGAAGCGAAAAACAAATACGGCAAAAATGTGCCTGTTATCGCGATCGGTCAGGAGGCCTTCAGAGGGAACACCGAAGTCACGGATATCATCCTGAGCAGCAATATCTCAAAGATAGGCGGCGGTGCATTCGCGGGGTGTACGTCTCTTGAAAGGATAACCCTGCCGAAAGGCATCAAAAACATCTGGACAAACACCTTTGAGGGCTGCACCTCTCTGCGGGAGATCTACTACGAGGGGACCCTTGAAGAGTGGTACAAGATCGACTTTCACAGCGAGCGTCACGAGATAGAATTCGGAGAACTCATACCAGGTACGCCGGTGCAGGAGATCGTTTCGGAGAGACTTATCCGCCTGCCGGGGAATGAAGCATTGAAGCTGGCGGATATACATTTTCGCTGCCCTCTGCCCAACGCGAAGAACGCAAAACAGTTCTTTATCAAGGCGGGGAAGAAAAAAATAACCAATATGTTTGAACAGGATATCTGACAGGAGGAATAAAGGATGAACGATAAGGAACGCAATACCGAGGAAAATGAATACCCCGAACACGTCAAGGCTTTTGCGGAAGGGATGAGAGAATTTCTTCAGGGCTTTATCGAAGAAGCTGAAGGCTCTGCCTGCTTCACAGGTCACAGAGAAATGGCGGAAAGCGAAAAAGACGTTTCGGAAAGGCTTTACGCTCTGCTTGAAAGGCTCATCACGGAAGAATTTATAACGAACTACTATGCAGGCGGTGCGGTGGGCTTTGATACAGTTGCAGCCAAGTGCGTGCTGCGGCTCCGGGAGAAGTACGATGTGAAGCTGCACCTTGTACTCCCCTGCTCGAATGAGGAACAGACAAAGAACTGGACGGCTGAACAGAAGTACGAATTTCGACTGATACTTGCCAGGGCAGACAGCGTGGAATACACATCGCAGCATATGTCCCGCGGCTGTATGACGCTTCGCAACAAGAAGCTTGCAGAGCACGCAGGGGAATACTGCATCTGCTATCACGACCCGACACGCAAAAGCGGCACCTCACAGACTATCGGCTTTGCCGAATATAAAGGCCTGGAGGTAATCAATCTATTCAAAAAAGGAGAATAAAATGGACATTTACAGCTATTTCAATTCAAAGACCGTTGCTGACCATTGCCGCAGCATCGGGCATCAGTTCAACGCATACGAAGCGGCATTCATCATCAACGACTGCAAGCACATCAGCTTTGAAAAGAAGATCGGGCTTATGAAAGAGATAATGCGCACCATGCCCGATGAACATCCCGGTCAGCTCAAACGCAACGATCTCTCGGACAGCTTTTTTGAGAACGCTGCCGCACTTATTAAAACGGATCATGAGATGCTGAAAAAGCTCCGCGAGGGGCAGGGTCTTGTGTTCAGCTACAAATACCGTTCCGACCGCTTTGATGACAGCATAGAGAGCAGGCAGCTTTATTCCACTTTCGATAAGGCTCTGGAGGCTGTCAGAGCCGAAAACGAAGGCCGCGAAGACCGGGAAAAGCTGCGCTTTGAGATAGTCGCCCGTCAGCCCGATTCGGAGTATGAGATCACCGCTGACCTGACAGATGATTTTGAGGTGTGCCGGCTTTGGTATCCCGATGACACTATGCTTTGTATGTTGTATGAGCTTGTTTGGGTATATATCCCCACGCCCTTCAAAAAGGGTGATATGGTTTATTCCTGTTCTGTCGACTGCCGTCCCGAACCGATGGTGCTGACAGGCATCTATTACTGGGACAAGGACGAGGAATGGATAGAAAAGAGAAGAGCCAGATCCGATGCCTCGGATATGACGGCCTACGGCTACTGGCTCGGCAGCGGCGGCTATCTCTACGACGAGTGCGTCCACGATTACCACAACCTTGAATACTACACCGATGAGCTCTGCACCCGTAAACCTCACTTTCACAACAGTTACACCGACTACCGCCTTCTGAAAGCCGTAAGCGAGGTTTTAAAAGGCGAGCTTGATCCTCATATGCTGCTGATCGCAAACGATGCCCTCCGCAGGGAGAGAGATTTCAGAGATTCTTTCCCGGGGTGGGATTATGTGGAAAGCTGTTACAAAAAGGCAGGTCTTGAAGATATCCTTGCCAAGCGCAGGCTTTGGGAGAAATACGACAGTGAGAGATATGACAAGCCTGACGAAACGTAAGGCCGAGGCTGCTATATGATCTGATAAGCTATTCAAAAGATCGATATCACTAAAATTCACCAAAGGGGTTGTCTTTCGGCAGCCCCTTTGGTGAATTTTATCTTCAAATTATTTTGAAAATAATTTTTGCACAAAAAAAGCGCCCGTTTCAGGGGGCGCGATAAAGATGTTATTTAGCTGAAACTTCCGATACCCGGCGGCAAAGCACTGACACATTAAGTTAACAGAACTTGTTATACTATTATTAGCTCTGTGTGAGGAACGAAAGCAGCCTCTCCTTATAATCCGGTGCCGTATCATAGGACGCATGGCCGTAGCCGTTGTACATATAAAGGACTACGCCCTTCTGCTCTTTAAGGCTTTTTGCTATATTGATACTTGCATCGCCTCCCAGCACCTTATCATCCAGGGAGCCTGTCACAAGGACGGGACAGCTTATCTTTTTCAGATCTTCCGAAAGGTCGGGCGAGCTCATGGCTTCCGACATTACGATAAAGCGTGCCAGCTCTTCATCAGTCACCTCTTTGGATAATTCCGTCAGGAGCGTCCGGGTCTGTTCAAAGATATCTCTGGGATAGACCGCTTCGCCGAAGACCAGATAAAGCTCTGCCTTTTTTCCTGCCCTTGCAAGGGCTGTCCACTTTTCAAAGGTCTGATAATGAGCCTCGTCCACGTATGCCGATGTGGAAGCGAGCACCAGCTTATCTATCATTTCGGGATGCCTGACAGCTATCTCCATAGCGATCCTGCCGCCTTGGGATGTGCCGAACAGGCGGATATTTCCAAGCCCCAGCAGCTGAAACACCTCCGCCGTATCCCTTGCCATATCGCCGGCCGAATAAGAAGCAGGAAGCTCCTTTCTGCGGTCGAAGACATAGACCGTGTGGGTGTCCGCAAACATCCTGTATGCTCCTGCGATGCTTTCGGCATAGAGCATCACGCTCTGCACGCTTATCCCCGGCAGGATAACAAGGGTCTCTTTGCCCTGTCCGAACTTAAAATAATCCATCGAGAATGATCCTGCATTTACGGTCTCTATCCTTATCCTGTCTGACATCTTTCTTTCCTCCTTCAAATCGAGCCGAAATTTTCTGCCTGTCTATATTATATTCCACATGAACGAAAAGAGCAAGGGTTTCGGAGAAAAAA
Organism: uncultured Clostridia bacterium; assembly: GCA_947169055.1. Classification (GTDB taxonomy): domain Bacteria; phylum Bacillota; class Clostridia; order Oscillospirales; family Ruminococcaceae; genus FB2012. The sequence goes on along the minus strand of CAMVOF010000015.1, from coordinate 15,813 downwards.
ATACAAAAAAGAGGCGTCGCATAAGACGGGTACCCATATAGAAGATTTGCCCCAAAGCACTTTATTGTGCTTTGGGGCATTTTTATTCGGGTGTTAAGATAAATCAGAATTTGTCAGCATCATAGAGCAATTATTTCATCCGCTATTTCACTAATAGTCTTATTGCTTGTATCGACTTTTACAGTGTTAAGTGCTGAATACTTATAGATTCTTGCAAGACTCCTCTCGATGACATCTGCGGTACGGATTCCACGTGCAATGTCGGAGGATAAACGATTCCGCAGATTTATTTCGTCAATTGTAAGAGAGATTTTTATGACTTTGCAATCATCTGTGTCCAGTCTATCGGTTATAGAGTCAATAATAGTCTGCTCGTGCATAACCCAGCAAAAAATAATGTTTTCATATACAGTGCAGTGGAGAAAGCTGTTTAACAAATAGCAGATGTTACGCATGACCATAACTTGCGTTTCTTCTGTCACCTGAAAGGGGTCTGCATCCCAACACCAGTCCCCATCAAGAAAAACGCTGTTCGGCAAATCCTTTTTCAACTGCTGGCTTACCGCCGTTTTGCCGACACCCATCGTTCCGCCAATCAAATATAATGTCTTCATTTTGACCTCTATAAATTCCGATTTTTGTCAGTAATAATTATAGCATAACATAGCTGCATTGTCAATTAAAACGCCATAGTACTTCTGACCTTACATCAGAAATACTATGGCGAAACACTTCTATATCTGTACCACCCGTAAGCAACTGCCCCTTGTGTTTTTTATTCAGTCATTGCAAGCAGGGTCTCCATATCCTCGTCGCTGATGACGAAATCAAGCTCGCTGTTCTGCTTGATATATTCCTCGTGGACGGATTTCGGCAGCGGAAGGACTCCGAGCTGCAGGTCGAAGCGATTCGCAAGCTGGGATACGGAAACACCGTACTTCTCAGCCATAGCTGCGATCTCTGCCTTGCCCGAAAGCCTGCCGGTGGCGTTGGGAGAATAGGCCTCAACAAGTATATCGTTCGCCTTGCAGAAGTCCATAAGCTCCTGAGGAACGTGTCCGATATGCACTCTTATCTGGTTTACCATAGGCTTGATCTCTGCGTTGTCGAGCAGGTTCTGAAGATCCTCGATGCTGAAATTAGACACGCCGATTGCCTTGAGCTTCCCCTCCTTGTATGCCTCTTCGAAGGCCTTCCATATCGCAAGGTTTTCCTCGTTGTAGGTCTTGCCGGGAACACCTCCCCAGGGACGCGGCCAATGGATGAGCATAAGGTCGAGGTAGGGGGTATCCAGCCTTTCGAGGGACTCGTTTATGTACTGGACTGCGGTGTTGTAGTCCTTGATCTCCGCAGGCAGCTTGGAGGTCACATAGAAGCTCTCACGGGGCTTGCCGCTGGCCTTCATTCCCTTGCCGACACCCGCTTCGTTGCCGTAGGCGATAGCTGTGTCGATGTGCAGATAGCCGATCTCGAGGGCATACTTGACCACCCTTGCAGCTTCCTCATCGGGGGTCTGCCAGGTGCCGATAGCCACCTTTGGGATAGTATTTCCGTTGGATAAAGTGTAGGTTTCCTGATAGATCATAAAACGGCCTCCTTTAGATTTATTGACCCTATTGTAGCACACTTCCCCTCGGATGACAATGTATATGCTCGCGAAAAAGTTGAATAAATCTCTAAAGTTAGGGTGTGCGTTCCCGTCGGTCAAATTGATTTTGATTTATTCCACGGCCGTCTGCGGTCTGTTCATCAAGATAAACGATATCCTTACCCGTAAAACGCTCTTCAAAGCCAGGAGAAGTCTGGCTTCTGCGGACATAGACCGTCAGGTTTGGGCAGTGCTGAAACATATTCGGGGTCACTTCTTTGACCGTTGCCGGTATCCTAACGGTTTTCAGATTGGGACAGTTAAAGAAAACTCCGAGCCGACCGGCGATCATCAGCCCTGCCTGATTGAGATCAACAGACTCAATGGATGATTGACCTGAAAATGCAAGACTACCGATAACTCTTGCGGAATCGGGTACGACAATATCTTTCTCCGTTCCTTTGTATCCTCTTAAAAATCCGTGTTCAACATCAAAGCCGTCGATGCGTACCAGATCTCCGTTGGCTCTTTTCTTGGCGTCTTCCGGGGGATCATCATAGAATTCCTCTCCTGTTTTTTCTGCCTTTTTTGCATCTGCAGCTTTATCTGTTCCAAGAAAATTCTTTACTAATTCATCCAGCTGCTTGACGGTCACTCCGCCGTCGGACTTCACGGCAGGTCCACTATTCGCTTTGACAGGAACCGGCTCATTCATATCAACGGAAGCCTTAGCCTCGCTGCGTACAAGCCCGAATCTGGTAAAAGCCTCTGTGAATTTATATTCGTATTCCTCTTCCGTCATATTGTATTTGAGTATCGCCTGCTTGCGGGAGATACGCAGCCTCAGTCCCGGAGGGAGCTTTGTATCCTCGAGATAGATCGCAAGGAAAGACTTCCCCTCGTTGAGGGCAAAGTCGATCTCATTGAGAACGTTCTCTCTCGGTGCAGATGTATTCGTCAGCATAACAACGAATACGGAAGCTTTCATCAGCGCCTCTGCGATCTCGTCGGACCATTCGCTTCCGGGAGAAATACCCTCGTCATACCAGACGTGATACCCTGCCTCATTGAAGCGCTTGATCTCTGCAAACACCGCATCCTGATCCAGGTGTGCATAGCTTATAAAAATATATGGTTCATTCCCTCTATACGCAGGATAAGGCAGCCGTCCCACACCGGGCACAAGCTTTGTCTTGCCGTTCATATCTTCCATATTCATCCTCCTTGCTGTTTCGGATCGTCAGCTCCGACATACTTTCACTATCCCCTGCTGCGGTCTAATATCCTGTCAATCCAGCTTATAGATACGTAGTCCGTCAAATTTCTTGATAAGCTTAAGCATACTGTTGAAGGGCTCGTAGTCCTTCTCCCGTTCTTCGAGAGGAAGAGCCGCATAGTGAGCGAAGATCTCAGCCTGTTTGGGATCGCCGTCCATAGCCAGCTTGTGCATACGCAGCTGCTCTCTCAGGGCTTTGCGTGCTGTCTTTTCATCGCCGTAAGCTTCAAGCATCTCCTCGGAAAGTTCTGCTTTTTCATACAGGTCTCCGTTAATCCAACCTGCAGAGATATGCTCTCTTATCCAGCGCTCGTGCTCCATAGGTGCAAACACCTCCAGCTGCTTTTTGTTGAAGGCGTTGACCATATCGTAATCAACGGGCCTGTCGGTATAGAAGCACTTAAGCGCATCAAGATAACGGGAGAAGGCTTTCGCCTGATTGATATTTGAAAGCTGGTATTCAAGAGAAAGAGCTTCAAACTCCTTTTCCAGCTGCTCCGTTGCAACGTCCTTCTCTGCGCCTTTGTAGGAATAACGGGAATTCAGCGCCACGGCGAAGTCATACAAGTGCAGGAAGTTGCTGGCGGAAAGATAGGTGTGCTTGCTCTTTCTGTCCACCGCTCTTGTGTTGGGAACTACCGTCAGCGGTATATCTGTAAGATCCACTATCTTTTCGATATCCGAAGCAAAGCGCTGCTCCTTCTCAGCCATATCGCTGTAAGCTTTGAGCCTCGGGGCATTGCCTGCTTCGCCGCTGTCTTCCCACCTTCTGTATCTGACTTTGAAGGCATCTATCTTCTCCTGCTCTTCCCTGTCATAATAGTATATGGCGTGGACAGCGTTGTTCTTGAAATCAAAATCCGCTGCCATGGGATGCAGCTCGGTGCGTGAATTCCTTCCGTAGGCTGTTCTGTCCCAGCATTGCAGCTCGTCGCAGAGCATCAGCATATAGGCCAGGGGATGTTCTTTCATGGCAAGGGGCTGCTTCTGCTTTGTCTTGCTGCCGAAGAAGGAGATGGCAAATTTGAAAAGGCTGTTGTGCAGCAGTATCGCAGTCAGAGCATCAACGTGTTTTTCGTTTATCTTTTCAATGCCGACGGAATTTTCTATCTCACGATAAAGGCGTGTCGCGCTGAAATATGCGTGGTCCATAAAGTAGTTGAAGGAATTGGGCGATATGGGCTTGCCGTGTATCTTGTCATATATGTATTCTTCTGTAAACTCATAGGTCTTGCTCAGCTTTTCAGCTATGCCGAAGGCGAAGAGCTCCTCCGTGTTATCAAAGGCACGGCCGTATATTTTTCGGAACTGCTCCTTTGCGGCAGCACCCAGTTTTGTTATGGTATCAACGTTGCAGTAGGCAAGATACAGACTGTTCTCTCCCCGCTTGTTTCCCGTGACCTCATAGTAAGAGAGCACCTGCTCGAAGGGCAGCTCGAAGGGATAGCCGATATCGTGGAAAAGGGATGTCAGCCCCCAGTATTCAAGGAAGCAGCAGGCAGCAGCGTGGTCTTCTTCTGCATTTGAGCCGTCGGTATCGAAACCGTAGAAGCTCTTGAAGCTTGTGCGGTATGCGGCATTTGATTCGTAGATAGCAAGTCCCAGCGCAAAGACATAGACCGAGTGGGAATAGTGGTCCCGGTGCTTCATAAGCAGAGAGCTTCCGTTGGACTCGAACTCCGAGAGCAGCTCCACCATTTTCTTGGTCTTTCCGTAGTGGCCGAAGAACATCTCCAGATAACAGTAGTAGATAGTATAGGCATCCTCTGCCGATCCGGAATCTATGAATTTCTCCAGTTCTCTCTCCAGGCAAAGCCGATTTATGTCCATCTGCATATTGTAGGGTATCTGTCCCGGCAGCAGACTTGCTCCCTGATATTCACACTCCGGCTCATCGGCTCTGAATCCGAGGCCTTCGCATCTTGTGTGGAGAAAACGCAGAGCCAGCGCTTTCAGCCCGTGGTCAACGGAATCGTAATGACGTTCGGGCTGTACAGGGCCGATACCCTTTCCAAAAGCCTTTTCGTTTTTGTCCTGCATCTGCCGCAAAGCTGTATATGCCATAATATCCTTCCTTTCTCATCGGAACTGTATGTTTATTATTGATCGGTCTTGTTGCGTATAGAGAGATAGTACCCTTCGCAGGGACAGCCTTTGAATGCCTCCTTATCCCATTTTGCCACACGGGACAGATCGCCGTTGATCACCAGTTTTCTGAGGTTCGTACAGTTACAGAAAGCTCCGTATTCAACATATTCGACATAAGAGGGTATTTCGATCTCCTCAAGATAGGGGTTTTCCGAAAGGATCAATCCTTCGATCCTTTCCAGTCCCGGGTGGAAAAAGACTCTCTTTACGCCTCGTTCGGCGTATTCGCCCCAGCCGTCGTCTTCGTGTATCATAACATAAAGGGAATCGGGACAGGTGTCCAGAGAGCCTTCCTTCAAAGCATAAGAAAGCTGCAAGTGTTCTTCCGTTCTCGGTATCCAGCCGTCATTCCAAGGGAACAGAACAAGATCGGCATCGCAAAGATAGCCCATCCTTCTTCCGTCCTCCAGAAACATCACAAGAATGCCGTCTCCCAGCATGATCGCATCACGGACACCGCAGTTTTCAAGCCGCTGCGTAATATCTTCTCCGTCATCCGGCTGAAAGCGTATATCCTGCTTGTCCCTGCGCCAGTCCTCACGCCAGACCCATATCCTGCCGTCCTTGAGCCAGACGATGCTTTTGCCGCTGGGGGAAGCCACCGCCGCCAGCGGCCAACGGTCGGCTTCGTCCGCTTCCCAACGATCGTCCATGACCGAATTGGTCTGCATTTTTCCGTTCTCCCCGACAATCATCATAATCGATGTCGGCGGACATTCTTCGTGTTTCGGCCAGATATAAACGCCGAAATGTCTGCCGTCCGGCAGATCGCCGTAACGGCGGTAAACATCGTAGTGCCAATCGTCCGTATTAAGCGAGACATTATAGCAAAAGTCGCACTCTTCCCAGTTGTTTTTCAGCCGGGAAAAATCCATGCCGATGGTCCGCAAGAGCTTTTTTGCTCTCCTGAGACGTTTATGCTCGGCTAAATAGTATTCTATCGCCCGGCGCAGTTCATCTAAAGAATTTATGTGATCTTTATCCGGGGAAAAGGAAGTCTCTTCATCCGACCTTCTCTTTTCGATAAGCTTAAACAACCGTTGGACATCCGTGGTCTCAAAGGACTGGTCGTCAATGAAGCGGACAAGCTCAAATTCATCCTCTGTTTCCAGAGCCCGCAGGGATTCAAGGTCCTCCGCCGGCACCTCGATCCTTTGGATACAGGCTCTGTATCCAAAGCCATATACCCGTTCGTATTCGGCGAACCATGCGTCCCTGAAAACTCCGTAGCGTATGAAGAAGCCGTCGCTTATCCCGGGAGCGTCAACATAAAGCGTCCAGCCTTCCCGGGAAAGGAGCCAGGTAAATTCTGACTTCCCTTTTATCAGTCTGAACAGCTTTGTTTCACCCGGACCGAGAGAAAACACAAAGCGGACGAAATCCCGGACAAAGCTGCCGCTCTCATCACCGCCGGGTCTCGGCAGGCGGAATTCCTGTATCTTTTTTCCGTCCAGAGCGTAGCTTACAAATTCGGCGAACTCGTTGGTATGGACGATCTTCACGGAGAAGCTGTGCCGCATAAGACAGAGCTTTCCTTCCCAGTCGGCGCAGGAATAACGATCCCACTGTTTGCAGGCTCTTTGGAGCATTTCGTTATCGTCCATATCCGAGACCCCCTTAACGATCATCGTGTCATTCCCGGTTTAGTCATTATAGATAGATTTATTATACCATAAACATTCGTTTTTTTCAATATTTACAGGAAAATAATTACACTTTGCGGACTTATCAAAGCACCGCTATACCCAGACTCCGCAAATACTTCCTTGCCAAATGCTTTGGAATGCGCTATAATGATATCAACAAAGGCGCTTTTGAACTAAATCAAGGAGTGATAAATATGTCAATAGGAACGACTATCAGGCGGCTAAGGCAGGAGCAGGACGTAACGCAGGAACAGCTGGCAGAGGCTCTCGGCATAACCTCCCGGGCTGTGAGCCAGTGGGAGTGTGACAGAACAGCCCCGGATATCTCGCAGCTGCCGGCTCTTGCGAATTTCTTTGATGTGACCACAGACCATTTGCTGGGGGTGGATATCAGCAGCCGTGAGGAAGAGGTCGAAAAGATATTAAAGCAGGTCAATAAATTCCAGGAGCAGGGCGATCAGGAGAGCACGATAGAGTATCTCAGGGAGCAGTTGAAAACCTATCCCAACGAGCCCGAGCTGCTTGCTTATCTTGCATTTGCTTTGCGGAACTTCTATTTCGTCCAAGGCAAAGCAGATACAGCGGAGCTTAAAAAAGAAAAGTCAAATGAGATAATAACTCTGTGCGAAAGGTCGCTGAAATACTATGATCCTACCGATGACAACAGCTTTCCGAAGCAGCAGCTCATTATCCATTATCTCTATGATCTCCGCGATAAAGAGAAAGCAAGAGAGATGATAATGTCGCTGCCTTTTGTAAGCTGCACAAGAGAATTGTATGAATGTGAGCTGTATGACGGGAAAGAAGCTCTTGAACACAGACAGTCTGCGCTGCTCTGGAGCTTTACTCAGATGATGCATAATCTGTTCTGGAATATATCCTGTGACGATTCCTACACATATGAGCAGAAAATAGAGATACTAAAGGCAGACGACGCCGTGACAGAGCTGATAACAGGCGGCAAGCCCAACTTTTTTCACGGCAAGTTATCGGTCAATGCAGCAGCACAGGCTGTGTTATATCTAAAGCTCGGCGAAAAGGAAAAGGCTGTGGAATTGCTCGAAGCCGCATACGCCCATGCCGACAGCTACGAGACCCGTCCCGACGGAGAAAGATTTGCACCCTGCTGGCTTTCCGAGCTTGATGATAAGCGGGAATATGTAGGCAGATCCGACCAAAACACAGACTATGATACCGTGTATAATATCATCACAAAGCCTGAAAACAAATTCCGCGAAGCGCTTGCCGGAAACGAACGCTTTGAAGCACTTTCAGCAAAGCTGAAAGAAAAGATCACAAAGTAAAAAACACGGCACAACGAACGTCCCCGCAGTTTCGGCTGACTGCGGGGACGTAATATTTTGCAGATTTTTTTCTTTTACCTATTGACAAAGCTCCCGGGATGATGTATAATAGCTTTAGTTATTAAACGCGTTTAATTAAATTGGGAGATGAGACAATGGCGGAAAAGCAGAAACGTGATATAGCTGCCACGAGGAAAGCGCTTCTCTGTGCAGCAAAGGAGCTGATGACCGGCTGTTCGGATTCGGACGAGGTGACATCAAGAGCTATCGCAGCAAAGGCCGGGGTAAACCTTGCCATGATAAACTACTGCTACGGGTCGAGGGAGGTGCTGCTTTACGAGGTCTTCAAGGAGCTTCTCGCCGATGCACAGAACGCAAGCCCCGAGCTTGCAAAAGCAGTATGCTCGGAGCTTGCCCCGAGGGAGAGGGTCATCCTTATCCACTACAATATGATGCGGCTTATGCTCTCCCATTTCAACTACTCAAAAGCAATAACGCGATACATTCTCCTGAACCGCACAGGCGATGTGGGAATGGAGAGCCTGCCCTGCATAACGGAACACTTCGCCGGAAGAAAGAGCGAAAAGGAATGCCGGCTGATCTCCTTTGAGCTTTCGAGCCTGCACGAGCTTGCGGTGCTTCGGCACGAGGTGCTCAAACTGTCCTGCGGACTCGACCTCACCGACGACGAAGTGCTGAAAGACTATGTAAGGACAACAACGGAAAGACTGCTGGACTGAAGAAAACGGAGAGAACAGAGAACTGACAGGAGGTTTATTATGTCTTGCAAAAAAGCGCTTATCGTGATAGATATGCAGAATGATTATCTTTGGGGAAAGAGGAAGAAGATCTTCGCCTATGACACCGAAAAGCTGACGGCCGGAGTGAACGGACTTATACACAGCTATGCAGACGCAGGCTGCGATGTTATCTATATCCGCCACATAATACAGAACCTGCCGACCAACCGTCTGTTCTTCGGGTATTCTATCGCAGGCACACCCGGTGCCGAGATATATTCGGGGATAGACATCGTGTCCGATCTTTGCTTTGAGAAACTGCTGGGCGATGCACTTTCCAACAAGAAGCTCCGGGAGCATATAAAGAAGTGCGGCTATGAGGAGCTTCATCTTTGCGGACTCGACCGCTACGGCTGCGTCACCGCCACTGCCCTCGGTGCTGCCAAGCGCGGATACAAGGCATATATCCTTGCCGACGGAACAGAGACCGTCCTTCCCGAAAAGAAAGTCGCCAAGCAGAAAAAGCGCCTTGAAAAAGCAGGGATAAAGATGATATGAAAATGAGAAAGCCGCCTCCCGGAGTTTTGTGCTCCGGGGGACGGCTCTTTTATTTTTATCGCTGTTCTGAGTTTTGCTTCGGTGAGATCATTATTCCGCTTTCGATACCCTTCTCCTGCGGCAGGGCACGATCAGGATAAAGGCTGCAAAGCCGCTGATAAACACCGTTATGATCCACAGGCTCATATCCTGAGCATCTCCGGTATCGGGGTTTTTATCGCCGGAAGGTGTTTCGGCAGGGATCTCAAGGACATATTCCGGGTCAACTATTTTGAGCAGCTCAGCGGCAGCTTCTAAAAAATTGTCGTTTGTAAGGACAATGGTCTCGCCCTCTTTGACAGTCACCGGGATTATCATCGAATCGAACTCTTCCTTGCTTATATCATCTCCGATCAGCTTCCATCCATCTTTCGTAAGGCAAAGATTCCTTGAGACCTCACCGGAAGGATCGGAGATAGATATCATGACATAATACTCTCCTGCGGGAGCATAGAGCCTTGCGACAGTAGTGCCCGGACCGGGCCATGAGCTTATCCGCTTATTGTAATCCTTTGTCGAAGCATCAATAAGAAATATTTGTACTCGTCCGTTATCTGCAAGGTCCTTGATGTCGGCAAAGTCAAAGGTCACAGCACCGCAGCCCTCAGAGATGATCTCCGGGTCCTCGGTGACAGTGAATTTGGATTCTTCGATAGCCTGTTCCAGCACGTCTAAGTATTCGTCGTATCCGAGCTGCTTCAATACCCAGGGCAGGATCGCTGCCATCATGGGATAGTCTGACTGCGGAGACATAAAGAGTGCCGCGTTGAGCCAGAAATATGCATTATCGCTGGGTGACATCCCGGCCTGGTCCAGCTTGTATGCCACATTACAAAGCAAAGAAGCGTTTGTATGGACACCTCCCCGGTCATTCATACCTGAGGGTACCGCTGCGTTGGGAGCATAGTAAAGGTCAAAGGCGTATTCGGGCTGTATTCCCTTGTGAGGATCAGTTATAAAGCGGATAGCACTTCCTGTATTTTCTCCCACGATCCACGAGCCTTCTCCCCTGCCGTCCAGCATGATCTCGATAAGGCTGCCCATGATGTCGCTGAATCCTTCATTGATCGCACCGGGATCGTTCCGGTAAAGGTTATAGAGCATTGCATTGCTTGTGACGCAGTGGGTATATTCGTGTCCCACAATATCCGTACACTGTCCGAAGTCTTTGACACGCGTCCAGACAAATGTCTGAAATCCTTCTATTTTGGAGATATAGCAAGCGTTGTATTCGGGCTCGCCGTTCTGATCCACATAATTCATCAGCAGAAGGCTCGGAGTACCCTTTCCGTCGGGAGCTTCCCAACCCATTTCTTTGTAAATGTCATATATGCGAATATAGCAGCTGTAGGTGCTCACGTCGATAGGATCGGCACCGTCCTGCACCTCCATAGGCGCTATCGTATCATCGAACATAAACGTTGCCATATCGGCACAAAGGATCTTGCGCTCGGCATCGGCAAGATATATCTTACCCGAAGCTGCATCATTCAGCACAGGCACGGTGATGTCCCTGGTCGTTCCGTCGTGCCAGTCAACGGATACTGTGAGCTCGTCCTTTTCGTATTTGTCAAAATCGAAGGTTTCCTTTGCTGTCTGACCGGTCTCGGCATCGGGATCGCCGGGCTGTGAGACCGCGATACTGTAAAGATAATCTCCGTCGGCAGTTACATAGTGTGCATTGTAAGCATAGTCGTCCCGGCCTTTATTTTTATTGTATGAGTAGATCACCCAGGCACAAACGAACCGCCCGTCGCTATCCGGCGCCGGGATTATAACTCTTTCGCCGGCTCCCTCAACGACCTCATCTTTCGAGCCCGCTTTCTTCAGCTGTTCCTTAACGATCTGCTCTGCCTGATCTTCGTCGAGTGCCCATTCGTCGATGGGTCTGATCTGAACGTTGGGCATAATGGAGCTGACGATCCCGATAGGATAATCGTCCTTGTCGATGATGAGCTTCACCGCCGCACCGTAAACGAGCATCGGACCGGCTTGCTGCGAGAATGTCACGATCGCCATCCCGTTAGCGTTCTGGCGTGTATAAGCAAGCTCCAGTTCCGTCGTTGAGTCTCCGCCGATGCGGTCGATCATGCTCATGACGAAATCGTAGGCTTCCTCTTCGGTGATTATCTTTTTGTCGCTTAGCTTCTCGCCGATGAAGGTGTTGATGATACCGTCACCGTTGTAGGCCTGGTCCACGACTTCGTACTCTTCCGGAGTGATGGCAGCGCTTGCACCGATCGGAAAAGCCGGGAACACGCTGGCGGCCATAAGGACCGCAAGCAGCACGCCTAAAAATCTTCTGCGCTTTTTCATAATGGACCTCCATATTCTTTTAGGCAACACCGCACGACCCCTGTGCATCAGATGCGCCGTCCAGATTTTCGTCAGATTGCCTAAATTCGACGCAGGCTTGCAAGCGAAGTTCACTTCGCTTTACGCAACGTCAAGGAGAATTTGGGTAATATGACGGAGAGCTGGCAAGCAGATGATGTGCAGAGGCGTTAGCCGCGGGTCGTGCGGTGTTGCCTTTACTGTACAGCAGAGCTAAATGATGCTCCGCACGAAAATCTACCGTGGGTCATAACGATTTTCCGTAATAATCTCATAACAATCATATCATGATTTACAATTAAAGTCAATATAAATACATTAAGGCAACACAAGCTCTGTCCGCAGCTTTGATATTGAAATATTTCCCGAAACAGGCTATAATACAATAAGGATAATGCCTTTTGCTTGAAATTTTTTCAAAAACTGTTACCTTTCGGCTCTTTGGAGCGATCTTATTACAGGAGGTGAGAGAAATGCGCGAAACGGAAATATTCGCTCCGTCGCTTGACGAAGCAATGGAGCTCTACAAGCAGACCGTCTATGGGCTTGCCGTGTCCCAGCTTCGGCTGAAAAGCGAGGCTGACGACGTTTTCCAGGAAGTTTTCCTGACCTATTTCCGAAAGAAGCCGCAGTGCCCCAACGAGCAGGCTCTGCGTGCATGGCTCGTCCGCACTACCCTCAACCTTTGCAGAAGATCGAACAAAAGCATCTGGAACACCCGGGTGGACAAGCAGGAGAAGGCCGGCGAGGAGCTGACAGTGGAATTTCTCTCGAAGGAGGAGAACGAGGTCTATACTGCCGTGCGTTCGCTTAAGGAGAAATACCGAGTGCCTGTGTGGCTGTACTACTTTGAGGAGATGACCGAGAAGGATATCGCTGATGTCCTCGGGCTGAGTGCGGGAGCTGTCAAGATGCGGCTGTCCCGTGCAAGAAAGATGCTGAAAAAGAGATTGGAGGGCGAATACTTTGAATAGAGATATATTCCGTTCTATAAGATCACAGCTCGCCCCGGACGAGACCTTGATGCAAAGGGTCGTCGAAGCTGCGGACGAGCCGCAAAAAAATGAAGGAGAAAAAAATACAAAGACCACAAGGCCTGCACAGCTCAAAAGAAAGAACATCGGCATAGCTGCGGCAGTTCTGGCTGCTGCCATAGGTATCAGCGCCTTTGTGGTAGGCACACACATGGCAGGCAAGAGAGCAGAGCCTGAGAACGAGAAAGATATCGCAAAGAAAGCCGTGGATCAATGGGGCGAATGGACAGAAGGCACCCAGCAGTTCAGCGTTTTCATCGACCCCGGCAAAGGCGGTGAAGACAACGGTCAGACTCTTGTCGATGAGGAAACAGGAGAGATCATTCGTGCCGAAAAGGACGACAACCTTTGCCTTGCGCTGGAATTGAAAAGCGATCTTGAAGCCCGGGGAGTGAAAGTGATTTTGAGCCGCGAGGATGACAGCTTCAACACCGTGGATGATATTTGCAGGAAGGCTGAGTTCTACGGAGCGGATATGTTCATCTCGCTGAACAGGTCGGGCAGCGACGACAGCTGCACAGCCTGGATACACAGCTCGAGACCCGAGCCGGACAAAGTGCTTGCAGAGAATATCGTCTCCGCAATGGAAGAAGCCGGGATGACCGGCAGCAGTGTGAAAAAGGGATATCCCGATCATCCTGAGCAGGATATGGTGCTCAATATCGTATCTATGCCGAGCTGTATCGTAAAAGTCGGTTCGGTCACAAGCGAGACCTCAAACGTCTTCTTCTCCGACAATTACAAAGAGCTTGCAAGGTCAATGACAGATGCTGTTATCAAAACAGCCCGCGACCTCGATGTTGTTGATAAAGAAGGCAGACGCCTGCTGGAAACAAGGCTCGTTTCCACCGAGCAAAAGCTGGCGGACGTTGAGGCAAAATACCCCGACGATACCCCGTCAGATACAGATATCCTTACCCGCAGGCTTGCGGAGAAAGGCGTCAGCGTTGATAACTGCGAGTATAATGAGGAAAATAACTGTCTGAAGCTCACAATAAGATCACAACCGGAGGGCAAAGCCTCAATATATGCAAAGCGGATCGCCCGAAACACTCTGAGATACGAAGCTGAAGATCTGAGCATGATCTCCTCTATGAAAAAGTACAACGAGGTCATTGTAAACTCGGCAGGTGCTGTGATCCTTGAATCCGAATCGGATATCATGGAGCTGCCGGACTTCCCCGAGTGCATTTCCCTTCTCCAAAACAGGGCCGCAGTTCCCGATCTTGAAAAACCGGAAGCATCGATAAAGAAAGTTACAGCGGAGGATGTTGAAGTAAATCTGGACGTAAGCTCCTCTGCCGCCGGCAGCACCCTGCATATCCGGCTGGGCTTTCCGGAAAGAGATGACGAGGCGATAAACGAGAACATCGCCCTTATCATGAGAGAGATAGACGCTTATAACCAAAAAGATCCGGCTGTACATCAGGTCGAATTGACGGTGAACTGCGGCGATGAGCTGCTTCTGGTGTATATGTATGCCGATCTGATCTACAGAGATTTTTCATATTGGCAGACCCCCGATATGCAGACAAGCTGGACAGAGTTCTGAAACAACAAAAAAAGAGCAGGCTTTTTCAGGCCTGCTCTTTGTCGTTCTGTTTATTATTTCTTGTTTACGAACTTGTGGCTGTTGACATCGTAGGTCTCCTTGCTCTTCTTGCCGAGGAAGACATACAGTGCAACTATGGCGATAACGATACCGGAAACAACGCCGATAACGATGAAAATCACGTTGCTGCCGAGGGAAGATGAGCTGCTGTCGGAGGAGCTGGATGCTGCGGTGGTAGTGGTCTCCTCGGGAGCTGCAGCAGGAGCAGGGGCAGCGGTCGTCGTTGTCTCTTCCTTGGAGCTTTCCTCGGGCTCTTCGGGTACGGCAGGTGCAAGGGTCTTGCAGTTGAATACGAACAGATCGGTGCAGGTAACTGCGTGCTTGCCGGTGTCTCCGACATAGGCTACGGAAACGCAGCTGAAATCATCGATACCGTAGGCATCAACGATAGTATCATAGTTGAAATAAGCGAAGGTGTTGGTGAACATCTCGGGAGATACCTTAGCCCATACAGTTCCCTTCTTTGCCTTGGGAGAAACGTCATCGTCCGTGCTCTGGAGGATGAACTCAACAGGCGATGCGGGCAGCTCGTCAACTGCATCTGTCTCGTAAAGTGCAACTACGTAAGAGTTGGGGGTAAGTGTGCTGGTGTCGAACTGATCCACACTGACTGTAAGAGTCTGTCCCCAGTTCTCGCTTGTCGAAGGGGTCTTGGGGTGTACCCAGATGGTGCGGTTTATGCCGTTCTCAGCCATTTCGGCTTCGGAATAAACATTTGCTGCCTGAACGCCCGTGCAGGTGAATGCCGAGCCGGAAGCCGCGGAAACATCCATTGCATAGACCAGGGAAAGGTCGGTGTCGCCAAGGGCTGCTTTGATATCTGCGTATGTAAATACAGCCTTGCCGTCCGAATACTCGCTTGCTGCCACTTCCACAGAAGCAGGTTCGCCGATACTGAGATTTTCCGAAGAAGCTGCATCCCAGTAATCAAGGACGAGCTTTGCAGGGCTCTCGTCACCCTCTGCTCCGTCACAGGTCACGGTGATAGTCGAATCTTCCTTGAGCTGTGAAGCGGCGAGCTTATTTGACTTAACGGTAAAGGAAACGCCGTCCGAAGTCTCGACTGCCGTTTTGGTGTCGATCTCAACATCCGCAGCTGCTGCCGAAAAAACGCTGAAAGCCATCGCAGCCACAGCTCCCATGAGCATAGCCAATGCTTTTTTCATTATCCTTCTCCTTTTTGTTTTCATTATAAGATTTGTTAATACTTTAAGCATATAATATTATACCACACCGCGCAAAACCCGTCAATTACGCTATTTGGAGAATTTCGGGCTTTATTGTTTTTTTATATAGTGACATTTCACAAAACATAGTCCGCTGCCCCGGCTGCCGAACTAACATATAATTTACGCATAAACAAAAAGTCCACCGCTGACAGCCGTCAGAGATGGGCTTTCTGCGCGGAGCCGCGCTTCTATGGTAGGGATCGGATTTGGCTTTGTGATCTGCCGCCCTTATCACGGATAGCAGTAACAAACCGAATATACGGTGGTAGTATCCTTCTTGCAGCCCACATGGATCTGGTCAAGAT
>CAMVOF010000014.1:0-23117 GCA_947169055.1 uncultured Clostridia bacterium | reverse complement strand
GAACCCGCAAGCCTTTTTGAGGAAAAGGCTTGACCGAAAACCTTTTTAATGCGCTCCGCGGCCGATGAAGCCAAGCTCGCGTGGGAGCCGTTTCCTCTTACTCAACGTAAGCAAGCTCTGCTTGCGTCACGTGTCAAGCCCCGTCGGGGCACCGACCGTGTCAAGCGCTGTCGCCGCAGCGACACCGCCGCAGATAACCTTCTTCGGCGAGGTCATTACCTCAAACGGGTTGCCCGAAAACAGCACCATGTCAGCCCTCTTTCCGACTTCGATCGAGCCCACAAGATCGTCTATCCCTGCGATCTTCGCCGCCGTGATCGTCACGGCATCAAGAGCTTTCTCAAAGGGCAGGCCGTTCTTTATGCAGATGCCCACGCTTATCGGCAGGTATTCAATCGGTATCTCGGAATGGTCTGTGCAGATAGCCACAGGCACTCCGGCTTTATCGAGCAGCGCCGCATTCGCAGGAGTGATGTTCGCAAGCTCCGCCTTGCAGGCGTCGGAGATTATCGGCCCAACAACGGCACTCACGCCGTCCTCGGCAAGCTCCTCGGCTATGAGATGACCGTCAGTGCAGTGTATCAGCACGCAGTCAAGGGAAAATTCCTTTGCGATTCGTACCGCCGTGAAAATGTCGTCGGCTCGGTGACAGTGGAAATGGGCTTTCAGCTTGCCCTCGATAAGGGGAGTCAGAGCCTCGCTGTGCATATCCAGCTCCGGCATATCCTCGTCCTCTTCCTCAGCCTTCTTCTTGTCGTCAATGTAGCGGACAGTCTTGGCAAGGGCTTCTCTTATCATCGCCGCGATAGCCATTCTCGTGCAGGGGGTCTCGCTGCGGTCCATGTAGGTCATCTTCGGGTTCTCTCCGAGGGAAAACTTTACGCCTATCCGACGAAGCAGCATCTTGTCGATGCGCCTGCCGTAGGTCGAGATAGCGCAGATGTCCCCGGCAACGGGATTCATCGAGCCCGGAGAAACAGCCACCGCCGTGATGCCTGCCTCCAGCGCCTGCCTGAAGCTGCGGTCAAGGGGATTGATGCCGTCAAGTATCTGTAACTTCGCAGAGATAGGCTCGCTCTCCTCGTTGAAATCCTCGCCCTCAACACCCGTGCCGCCGGTGGTCAAGCCCATGTGGGTGTGGATGTCGATGAAACCGGGATAAAGGGAAGCTCCGCCGGCGTCGATACATTCCCCCGAAAGCTCGGGAGTGCCGCTTCCCACCTCCGCAATGAGCCCGTTTTCGCAGCGGACAAAGCCGTTCTCAATGACCTTTCTCTCAGCATCCTGGGTGTATATCTTAGCGTTGTATATCGTTATCTGATCCATGTTATCAGCCTTTCATTTTGTATTTGTTGAACCGAAACCGCCGGCACCCCGAGCAGTCTCGGGAAGCTCCTCCGCAAGCTCGACCTCCGGCAGGAATACCGGGGTTATGACCAGCTGTGCTATGCGCTCGCCTGGCTCGATTATCCTCGCCTCGTTGGAATGGTTGCGCAGGGCAACGATGATCTCGCCGCGGTAATCGCTGTCAACGACGCCGACGCAGTTAGCAGGAGCGAGGCCTTTTTTAGTGGCAGTTGAGGAACGGGCGTAGATCAGGAGAACGCAATCCTCGCCGCCCTCGACGGCACAGCTGAGGCCTGTGGGGACCTTGACAGTTTCGCCGGGGAGGATAGTGAGGGGAGATTCGAGGCAGGCGGAAAGATCGTAGCCTGCGCTGCCGGAAGTTGCGCGTCCCGGGACGGTGGCAGAGGGACAAAGTTTTTTTACAAGAAGTTTCATATAGCACCTCGAAAAATAGAATAAACCGCGAAGCGAATCCTTTACCGTTTTAGCTTCTCCGCCTTTGTCGCTTGCAGGTAGCTTGCGTTGAGCTCTCCGGCCGGAAGGGCTCGGGTCGGGTCGGCTATGTATGCAGCGCAGAGGGACGAGGCTTTTTGCAGGCGGTCGGCTATGGGGGCAAGCAGGATGTTTGCGTTGTCCCCGAAGTAAGCCTGCTTGATCTCGGCGCATCTGTCCCCTGTCAGGATGGTCGGAACTCCGGCGTCAAGCTCGGCAAAAAACTCCGCCTCGTCAAGCACGGCGTCTTCTTTTATGCAGGCGATCTTTTCGCCGTCGCTCTCGTATATCCCTGCGTAAACAACTCCCGGTCTCGCGTACATCACGGGAACTATCCGTCCGCGGAAAGCAGCGCCGGAATATGCCAGAGCCTCAAGGGTCGAGATGCCGGCGCATTCAAGCCCCGGACAGCCCATGACAAGCCCCTTGACGGCGGCTATCCCTATGCGAAGCCCGGTGTATGAGCCGGGTCCTTTTGCGCAGACAACTGCATCGAGCTGCGAAAGCTCGAGCCCGCAGTCAGAAAGCAGCTCCTGCACCATGGGCAGAATTATCTGTGAATGGGTGAGCTTTGTGTAAAGCGTTTTTTCGGCAAGCAGCCGATCCCCGTCCATTACAGCGCAGGAGGCTGTTTTTCCCGAGGTGTCAATCCCCAATATCGTCAAAGCGATCATCTCCGTTTATCGTTATCCGTCTCTCATTGTCCGAAAGCCGTTCCAGGATTATGCTCACAGTGCCGGGAGGCAGCGCATTTTCGATGTTCTCGCTCCACTCCACCGCAAGGGCTGCGCCCTGTTCAAGGTAGTCGTAAAAGCCGATAGCGTCCAGCTCCTCCTCCGAGCCTATGCGGTACATATCGAAGTGGCAGAGGGGAACTCCCTCTCCCTCATAGACGTTGACAAGTGCAAAGGTGGGCGAAGTTACCTCGTCTCCCAGCCCCATGCCGATGGCTATGCCCCGGGTAAGGGTGGTCTTTCCTGCACCAAGCCCTCCCCGGTAAGCGATGACATCGCCGGCCCTGAGCTTAGCTCCTATTCTTTTTCCGAGCCCGACGGTCTCCGCCGCCGAGCAGGTCGTTATCGTGGTCATAGGGGTCTCCTTTTCAGTTTTTGTCCGCACTCAGCGAGCTTCTCCATTTGCCGATAAAGCATTTCTGCTCTTCCATGTCGGGAAACTCGGTGATGCCGCAATAGTCCCAGATGCAGACCATATCCTTTTTTAAGGCCTGCTTTCCAAGCTCCGCGAGGTATATATTATTTGTACGGGACATCATCGCCGACTGATCCGCATTTATCAGCGAGCCCTTGCATCTTATCCCGAGCCCTTTTCCCAGCAGCTTGTCCCTGAGCTTTTGATAAGCCGCGAGACAGCTTTCCGCACTTGCACTTTCGTTGATATTTTCGGATATCAGCTTCAATATGATATTGTCTGTCATATCGTCCTCGACAACGAAGACCACGGCGTCTTTTTCGGCTTGCCGCTCGGTATCGTAAAGCTTTATTTTTATCTTTTCCATTGTTTTCTCTTCGCTCTCTCAGGGTCAGAATTCCGCGTGG
Source organism: uncultured Clostridia bacterium (assembly GCA_947169055.1). Lineage (GTDB taxonomy): Bacteria > Bacillota > Clostridia > Oscillospirales > Ruminococcaceae > FB2012. The sequence continues at coordinate 19,722 of CAMVOF010000014.1, read as the reverse complement.
TTTATCACATCGTAATCCAGCAGCAGATCAACCATTCTTCCGTAGGACTTCTTGCCGTCCTCGACGCCGTTGAATTTCAGCGAAGCCTCCATAGCCTTGTCTCCCACCTCGGCGACCTTCTTCGAGGGCAGGATGCCTTCGTCGCTTTCCTGCACCTTCCGCCAGTAGCTCGCGTTGCCGTTGATATCGGTCAGCACTTCATTCGAAAGCTTGCCGTAGGCTGCGTCTATCTCCTGCTGGGTGCAGTTGTCCTTTATCTGCGAAAGCACGTATTTAAGCGCTCTCAGGTATCCGCTGTACTGATATTCTATGTTGTCGCTCCTTGCACAGGCAAGGTATGCGATGAAATTCGCCTCGTCCTCCAGCATGAAGCCTCTTGTGTGGGCAAGCTCGTGACAGACAGTCTCCGGCAGGTTCGAGGGGTACATCTCTTTGTTGTAATTGGCCTCGAGGGTAAAGGGGAAGTACATTCCCATAAGATACTGCTGGCTCATGAAATAGGAATTGAGTATGGGCTTGGGCGTAACGTAGAAGCCGTCCAGCCTGTCGAATTCCCTGCCCAGGTTCTGCATGGCTTCTTTCGCTGTTTCGTCAAGGTCGGCTGTCAGCACGAAAAGCCCCTCGTCGTCTCTCTGCATCTGTCCTGCCCTCTCGTTGCATTTCGCAGCGAGAAAATCGTAAAGCTCGATAAGTTCTGCGTTGGTATGCTCGGTGGCGGGTATATTATAAATATCGCCGAAGGTCGAGCAGCGGTAGATAACAAAGCAGTTGAGGGTCTCGGTGAGCAGGATAAAAGCGATTATGCAAAGATACGAAAAGCCGTATATCCTGAGCACACGCTTGCGCTCTTTCTTTTTTATTATCATCAGGACAGCAAGAGACGGCAAAGTCAGCAGGACTATGGTTATCCCCAGGATTATAAGCGCCTCTCCAAAGGAGAAGGGCAAAAGGGAAGTCAGCCGTCCGTATGTATTCACCCAGAGGGGAAAGACATATTTTGCATATACGTTGCAGAAGCCTTCCGAAAGCCTTGCAATGACCAGAATCAGGATGCTGAACAGATAGATCGAAGCAAGGACGATATGGCGCTTTTTAAGTGACTTTAAAAACTGCTTCATAGCTCTGCCTCGCCCTCGCTGATGATCTGATACTGCGCATCATACACGGAGACATTGATCTTAAGACCCTTGATGCTCTCGAGGGTCGGAGGATCGCCGCTGTCGGTGCTCATTATGCTCTTTGCGCCGAGGGCGCAGTTGTTTCCGTAAGCTGCGAAAAAGGCAGTGAAATACAATGCGCTGTCTTCATCACCGTCGTCTGCCGTCAGATAGATTATCTCCGGCGAGTCGGTCTTGTTCTCAACAAAGAAACCGAGACGGACGGTGTTTTCGGTCTGCTGTCTGTCGATCATCCAAATGGTAACATAGTCGTCGGAATAGAACTCCTCGGCATCCTCCGGGACTTTGAGCGTGCTTGTCTCTTCCGAGAAGCATATCTGTGAAAGCCCTGTGTCCGCAGGGATGCCGGCATAGCTGTCGCTTTCCGCTTCGCCAGTGAAGCCGACGCCCACATCCGTGATCTCGCCGTATATCTCCCTGTATTCAACAGGCAGCTGCACGGTGAGGTATTTCTCGCTGTAAGCCTCTACGGTATCGCTGCCGTATGTCCTGACATAAGCCCCGTTCACCGTGCCGTAGCAGCTGAGGAATATATCTTTATCAAAGTGATTCGTGGCCTTGAAGCAGACGCATATATCGTCGCTGTCGTGATATTCTTCTTTGTAGGTGCAGATGTATTTCAGTTCAACGTTGCCGTCCCAGAGGGAGGTGCTGTCGGCCTCCTTCCCTCCGATGAGGGTCTTCACCGGCTTCAGCTCGCTGCTGCCGTCAAGGGTCTTGCTCTTGAAGGCATCCTCGTCCTCGGCAGGGTAGAGTATCTTTCCGTCTCCGCCGTCTCCGCCCTCAGGCTCAACAGTTTCCTCCGTATGCACGCTTTCCCTGTTTACAAGTATGGGAATGAAAATATCTGTCTTTTCCGTTTTCTTAGCCGCTTCGAGATCGAACATCCCGTCCTCCAGCCCGAAGACCCGGAAGTCCATCTCGACATAGGAAAGAGTCTCTATATCGGCATCGTCAAGATAGGAGGACATTCTGACCCGAGCCTCGGCGATGCCTCCTGCCGGGACCACCGCCGCAAGATCGGCGTAGGTGCTGTCAATGGGAGCTCTGGAATTGTGGGAGTAGATCACGATATCCCTGTCCGTCTTGTTGCTTATCCGCAGAGCTGCCGATGCGCTGCCGGAGCCGGTATAATCTATCCCCTCATAGCCGACGGTGATCTCCTCGTCGGAAAATATCTCCTCATAGGGGGTTTTCGTCGTAAGATAGTTCTGTCCCTCGCGCTCTATTTCGATAACGTCCGTAAGGCTGCCCCGGATGTCCGTGTATTCGGAATCGGCGCAGTAGAACCTTATCCTGAGTTTCAGGGGTCTTACATCGCCGGGGAATTCAGTCTGCATATAGTCTGTCCCGCCGGGAGAAAGCATAGTGCTCGTAAGCTCCACGCCGGGATAAACAACGCCGTCCGCCTCGATATAGCAGCTGTAGATACATCTGTCCTCGCTGCTGTTGTTGACAGCCGTCATTTCAAGACGGCTCTTGTCGAATCTGTTCAGCCTGACCTCGACCCCTGCCGTCTCGCAAAGGACATGGCCGTCGCCTGTCTTTATCCCCGAAACGCCGTCCACTGTGACCTCGTCCGTCTCCTGCTTTGCAGCCGAAGCGGCGACATTCTTTGTGGAGTTTGCAGGTCTTTCGCTGCAGGAAACAAGAGCTGCCGCACAAATCGCGAAAGCCAGCAGTATTTTAACTATACGCATGATATCACCTCGGTACACAGGTCACGAAAGCAAAGCCCGCGGTCTCCGGCGCATAAGCACCGGAGCACAAGCTTTGCCTTTTTCTCAGATCATTATTTTCAGCAGATCATTTAATTTCCGTTCCGCCCCACTCGACTACTGTGAAGCCCTTTCTCTCGAAACGGCTGAGGGTCTGGGGCTTGATGCTCTCCCACTTGTCCAGGGGCTTGTATGCCATGAATATCCTGAGCACGCTGTCCGGCTTCGGCTCGATATCGAGCTTGGCGGAATCCGTGTAGCACTCGTTCTGGAAAGTTATAAGATTGTAAGCGTTATGCTCCATCACCGGCAGCCAGTAAACGATGAATTCGTTGCGTTCCTTTTCGTTGAGACCCATGTATTCCAGCTTCTCCTTAAGGAATGCCTCCGTATCGCTGCCCTTGACAACAAAGCCTTCGCTCATGTCGTATCTCGTTCTGTCGTTCCTGCTGTCCCAGAAGAGATATTCGTGGTGGGTGCCGTCCGCTTTGTTCACAAGGCTGCCGTCGGGATATGCGATAACATCCCAGCCGTGGCCGTAGTTGGGATAAGTCGTGGCAAGCTCACCGTTTTCAAGGGTCAGGCTGACCTTGACCTCCGTCTTCTTCTCGGGATAGAGATAGATGACAGGCTTTTCCTTGCCGCCGTCAAATTCGATGTAGGTCTTGTGCTCGGCGGTGTCGCTGTAGGTCATTACCCAGCCGTAGTTGCCGTTGTAATAAACGAATATCCACTGGTCGGTGTCGCCGTTATAGCCCAGCTCCTCAAGGTCTGTGCCCTTCGGCATCGTTCCGTATGAGCTGTAGCTCTTCCCCGGACCCGAGCGCAGGTTCAGCTTATCAACGACTGTCTTGCAGTGATAGGGATAGTCGTTGTAATACTGGGGCTTTACGGAGTCGTTTTCGTAGGGTGTGTTTTGCGCGGACTTTGCAATGTAGCTTGCAAGGCACCAGCCCTCATAGCCCTTGTATTTTACGTAATACCAGAGATCGCCGTCCTTGTCCTTGCCTGTTCCCCAGACCTCGACGGTCTTCCCCTTGGGGATACCCTCCTTGAAGACCTGCTCGGCGTCGGTGCCGGGACGCTTTCTCATTCTCAGGTTGGACTGCACGGTATTTACATATCCGTCCCACATATAGCCGTAATCCGAAGGGAAGCTGTCGTCCGTAACGGGCTTGGGCTCCGGCTCGGGAGCTGTGGTGGTCGTCGTCGTTGTGGTGGTGGTTGTGGTAGTTGTGGTGGTCGTAGTGGTAGTAGTTGTTGTGGTGGTCTCCGGAGTAGTTTCCGTGGTCGTGGTGGTGGGAGGTTCGGTAGTGGTAGCGCTGGTCGTGGTGGTAGTAACGTTATCGTCAACTATCTCTTCGGGAGCTTCCGTGGTCATCGAAGTGACGGTGGTCACCGTACCCGCCTTGGCGTCTTTCCTGCTGCTGTCGTCGTCATCCTTCTTTGCTCCGCCGAACAGCACGATAGCCATTATAACTCCCACCGCAGCAACGCAGACAGTGGCAGCGATTATTATTATAGGTATAGCCTTGCCGGCTTTCGCCTCGGGGACTTCCTCCTCGCGGGGCATCGCCTTCTGCTGTGCCTCCTGCACCTGCCTTGCATAGACAGCCTGCTGCTGAGCCTGGACCTGTCTTTCATATACAGCCCGGTTGTAGGCATCGTTTGAAGCCTGCTGGCTGTAATTCTGCTGCGGCTGCTGATAATTCTGCTGCTGAGCCTGATATGCACCCTGCCGAGGAGCCTGCTGCTGTGCAGGGTTATTCTGCTGTACAACATATCCTTTGTCTGCACCGTAGCCGGCGTTGCTTTCTATTTTAACGTCATGCCTTACCGTCGAGCCGCACCTGGGGCAAAAAACGGCACTGTCACTGACCTGAGCTCCGCAATTTCTGCAAAACATAAGCTTACCTCCCCTGTTATCAAAAAGGCTGCCGAGCAACGACAGCCTTCTATTGTCTTATTCAAGAGTAACTTTTTTCATGACCTGGGGCTTGAGCGGCTTGTCGTTGGCATCGACCTGCACCGCTGCGATCTCATCCACCGCATCCATTCCCTCGATCACCTTGCCGAAGGCGGCATACTGTCCGTCGAGGAAGGGTGAATCCTTATGCATGATAAAGAACTGGGAGCTTGCCGAATTGGGGTCGGCTGCTCTTGCCATGGAGATAACGCCTCTTGTGTGTCTGATGCTGTTGGGAACACCGTTTGCAAGGAACTCGCCCTTGATCTTTTCCTTTGCTCCGCCGAAGCCTGTTCCCAGAGGATCTCCTCCCTGGATCATAAATCCGCTTATTACTCTGTGGAAGATCAGCCCGTCATAAAAGCCTTCTCCCACAAGCTTTTCAAAATTTGCAACTGTTATCGGAGCGGCATCGGGATAAAGCTCAACTTTGATCTTCTTGCCGTTCTCAAGCTCAATAACAACCATTGTAAGTCTCTCCTTAGATCAGTCTTTTGTTCTCGGCAGTCTGCCTGCTGCGCTGAATCTCATCAGCTCGTTAAAATACTCCGCTTCAGGCGAAGGCTTCTTTCTTGCAAGCTTGCCTTCCTTGACGGTGCTGTCGCAGTAGATATAATCCTTCTCTCCGTCCTTGACTATGCAATAAAGCCTGTCACACACAGCAAACTCGTCGTTCTCGTCATAGAGGTTCTTGTCGAAGCAGCAGAAAATATCATGGGCTATGATAGATGCGAGCTTCGTGGTTATCTCGTACTGGCTGTGGTTCGCAGCCTTCATCTTTTCGATGTCCTCCGCAAAGAACTCCAGCACGGGAACGTTATTTACCTCCATTTTCTTGAATATCCTTGCAAGACATCTCGCAGCATCCTCTTCGGTCAGCTTGTCGAGCCTTGCGTTCTTGAACTCAAGAATATACGGCTCTATCGTGGAGTAGAATATTTTCTCATACTGAAAAGGCTTACCCTTATCGGCGTAGCTGATTATCGGGTTCTCTGTATTGATTATCACGGTATAAGCGCCAACTTTCTTTTTCGTTTTAAATCGGGGACAAACTTTCGGCTCACTGCCTCTTTCTGTCTCCGTACTGCTTCATGAACTCTTCCTTCTTCTTTGCAAGGTACTGCTCGGAAACAGCTTCGATGTCGTCATCGTCGCTGGGAGGCACACGGGTATCCAGCTCGTTGCGGATATAGTCCTCAACGCCCTTCATGTCCTTATCCGAAACTGCGGCAATGTTCTTGTATTCCTTATCTTTTGTAACGTCCTTGGCGACGCCGAGTCCCGAAAGGCCCTTATCCACTTCGTCCTGTCCCACGTGCTCGATATCGAGGTTCATGGCTTCTCTTGCCTTTGCTCTCGCCTCGACCTCATCCACCATATCGGTTATCTTCTTCTCGATATCCTGAGCGTTCGCAGAGGTTATGTCCTTGTTCTCGTGAGCAGCCAGGAATCTCTTGTGCTCGATCTCGTACTGAGCCTCAAACTCGTCCTGAGCAGCGCTTACCTCTCCCTGCTTGACAGGGTCGGTGTCGTAGTCCGCAGGTGTAAGAACGGGCTTGTTCTTCTGAGCCTCCAGCTCTTTCTCGAGCTGAGCCATTTTCTTCTTTATGGTCTCGGGATCGATAGCTGCAGGACCCACTGTCTCTGGCTTGGCAGGATCGTACTTGGACTCCTTGATGGTGACTACATCAAGAGCTGCTCCGGCAGTCTTCTTTTGTACGCGGGGTCTTTGAGGGGTATCTCCCCAGATATCATCGGGATTAACAGCAGGCTTTGCAGCCTGACCTGCAGGGACGTCGTCAGTTCGCTTTTTATGTCCGAAAATTGCCATAAAAAGTTCCTCCTTACATAGAATTAGTATCAATAATATGATCCCTAAAAGCATTTTCTGTCTTTGCGGATCAATGAGAAAGCACATATATATATTACATTATACATCATTTTCACCGAAATTGCAAGGAGTTTAAAGCATTTTTTTGAAAAACATTGAAGTTTTTATTTGTGGACTTTTCGCAAAGTTCATAAAAAAGACATTTGCCGTATAATATTTATTAACATATACGAGCCCCTGCTTTGGTATAATATTTAGAGTATTATAGTTTGTTTTTGTTGCCTCATTTGATAAAAACAATTAACGAATACATATTTTAAGGGGGAATTAAGTTGCTTAACCAGAAGATCGGCATTACAGCTAACGAGCTTTTTGCCTGCAACCCTTACCGCGTCCTCGGAATCCCGGTAGATACACCGCCGAAGGAGATCGAAAAGAGATACAAGGAGTATCTTGCCGCCGCAGAAGCAGGCGACACCGCCGCTATGAAAAGCGCCTATGATTTCAACTCCCTGCCTCCCTTCTCAAGAACGCCCTCGGCGCTGAAAACAGCTTATGCAAAACTCGCCAGCAACGGCTACAGATGCTTTGCCTATTCGGACAGCATATTCACCGTTCCGCTGAACATCGACGACGTTGCGCTCAACCTGCGCGACATCACCTGCTATGACTGCTTCCTGCGCTGCTATATGTGGCTCGTTATCAACGACAGCGATATGGAAGAGACCGAGCTTTGGATAGCTTTGGCAAAGTATATCGACAAGCTGATAACCTGCTCGCCCGATAAGTTTGAAAAAGTTTTCGACCACCGCTTCCCTGCCGAGATGATCGACCCCCAGAAGTCGGTGTTCAGGCTTTTCTATGTTACCTTCTCCGAGATCATCCTGCTGCCGCTTAAGGAAATGGTGCGCGGCTCCATGAAATGCGATACCGCTATGGATATCCTGAGGATGAAGGGCATCGACGTTGACGAGAAATTCCCCTTCATCGAGATACCCCAGGCAAATGCACCCAAGCCGGGTGAGCCTGCTCCCATGCTGAAGCTCGCTCTCAAGGACGGCGACGAGTACTTCGATATCACTACAGGACAGATGATGTCCTTCGAGGCCGAGACCTCTGCCGAAGTCGAGAGCAACGTATTTGAGGACGCTGCAACTGTCATCAGCGCCGACGAGATCTTAAGCGAGCCCGATGAGTCCAGCAGGATCCCCGACGAGCCTACAGTTACTCCCAAGTTCGACGATGACGACGGAATCACCGGACACAAGCCGCTCTCCTTCAAGTCCACGACTGACGACGATGAAGCAAGACCGGCTCCCAAGATGATAAGAAAGCCCGTCAACTCCGTGCTCACAAAGGACGACGCAGAGAACTCCTTCAAGCCCAGGCCCGAGCCTGCTCCGGCACCGGCACCGGCTCCTGCCGCTTCCGACAGCGAAGACTCCGCATCTTCCGGAGTTGTCGTTCCGACGCTGAAGAAGAAAAAGACCAAGACCAGTCTTATCGACGAGACCGAGAAGACCGAATACGAGACCACAGATATCAACCTCACCGATGTCTCTGAGGAAGAGGAAGAGGAAGAGAATATCTATACCGCCGCTCTGGTACAGATGCTCCGTGCAAACAAGAGCAGGAACCAGTTCATGAAGGACGTTGATACAAAGCACGCCTTCAATAACGGCGATACCCTGGCAGCTCCTCAGACTACCGACCTCAAGATGGACGACATCAATATGAAGACCTACGACAGGACCAGGCTTGATTCGCCATACGAGGTAGCTGACCGCGGCGCCGAGATGAGCCGTGAGGAAAAGTACCGCAACGTCAAGATCGACGATATGCTCAACCCGATGATCGGCGGAAAGACCCAGCGCACAGGCTTCGAGCTGGACGCTATCGAGCAGTTCAAGAAGCACAAGGCAGAGGAAAAGAAGACCATCGGCAAGCTCGTCAAGTGGTCTCTCGCGGCACTTATCATCATCGGTGCGATCATCGCGCTTATGATGCTCGATATCCTTTGATCGAATTATCCTACTCCTTCAACAAGATAAAAGAAAAAGCCGACCCGGTTCATTTCCGGATCGGTTTTTTCGCGTTATGAGAGGGATGCCTAAAAAAGCTCGCCTATGCCCTCGATGATGTCTCCCATGGCGTGCAGGGCACGTCCTGCACTGCGCTTAAGGCTGCGCTTTTCCTTTGCGGTGGCGTTGGCAACGGCGTAGGCGACAGCTCCTGCCGTCAGCCCCACAGAGATCCCCTTTGCCAAAGATGATACACTCATGCTTGTCCTCCTCTTTTTTCGGATCGTTTTCAGCCGGATCTTTCGATCGACTGTCAGATCATTCAGGATCCAGACCCGATACGGGTCTTTTTTTATTATGTCTGCAAGTTCGGGAGATATCCGCGGAAAAAATTTCTTAAATATATTCCCAGGCAAACGATTTCGTAATCATTTGTTCATATTTTGTTTGAAATATCTAAATACAAAAGCTCCTGAGATATGGTATAATGAAACTGGATAATAATATTAACAGGGAAAATATTCATAATTAAGGTGCTCTGCACCGATATACCGGGAACACGCAAGTGTTCCTTTTGTGACGATGAATGTTTCAGCCGGGATTATCCGAAAACCCCCAAGGAAAGGTGAAATTTTTTATGGGAATGACAATGACTCAGAAAATACTTGCTGCCCATGCAGGACTTGACGAGGTCAAGCCCGGACAGCTCGTTATGGCTGACCTCGATCTCGTGCTCGGCAACGACGTTACCTGTCCGGTGGCGATAAACGAGTTCAACAAGGCTGGCTTTGATTCTGTTTTCAGCACCGAGAAGATCACAATGGTAATGGACCACTTCACGCCGAACAAGGACATCAAGGCAGCAGCCCAGTGCAAGCAGTGCCGCGAGTTCGCAGGACAGTACGGGATAAAGAACTATTTTGACGTGGGCGATATGGGTATCGAGCACGCACTTCTCCCCGAAAAAGGCCTCGTTGCTCCCGGAGACTGCGTTATCGGCGCAGACAGCCACACCTGCACCTACGGCGCTCTCGGAGCATTCTCCACAGGCGTGGGCTCCACAGATATGTGCGCAGGCATGGCAAAGGGCAAGGACTGGTTCCGCATCCCCTCGGCTATAAAGTTCAACATCACGGGCAAGCTCCCGAAATATTCCTCCGCCAAGGACGTTATCCTCCATATCATCACCATGATAGGCGTTGACGGCGCTCTCTACAAGAGCATGGAATTCTCGGGTCCTGGGCTCAGGAACCTGACTATGGAAGACCGTCTCTGCATGGCTAACATGGCTATCGAAGCCGGTGCAAAGAACGGCATCTTCGCAGTGGATGAAGTGACTCTTGATTATATCAAGGACAAGGTAACTAAGGAATACAAGATATTTGAGGCTGACGAGGATGCAGAGTACGACGCTGTTTATGACATCGACCTCTCGCAGATCAAGCCCACAGTCGCTTTCCCCCATCTCCCCGAGAACGGCAAGACCTTCGACGAGATCGGCGACGTTCCCATAGATCAGGTTGTCATCGGATCCTGCACCAACGGCAGGATCGAGGATATCCGTGCCGCAGCAGAGATACTCAAAGGCCGCCATATCGCAAAGGGCGTCCGCTGCATAATCATCCCGGCAACTCAGAAAGTTTATCTCACGGCGATGAAGGAAGGCCTGCTGGAGATATTCATCAATGCAGGCTGTGCAGTTTCCACTCCCACCTGCGGTCCCTGCCTCGGCGGACATATGGGAATACTTGCAAAGGGCGAAAGAGCTGTTGCCACCACCAACAGAAACTTCGTCGGAAGAATGGGACATCCCGAAAGCGAGGTATATCTTGCTTCTCCCTACGTTGCGGCTGCTTCGGCGGTAACGGGAAAGATCTCCCAGCCGAGTGAGATAATGTAAGGAGGATACCGGAATGAAAAATGAGATCAAAGTTCCGAACAACCTGCTGGCCTTTACGTTCTTTTTTGCAGTCGTTATATATGTTTTCCTGCTGGGATTCATCTTTTGGGATAAGCATAAGACCGACGAAGTCTGAACAGGTGAACGGCTTATGATAAAACACATAATAATCTGGCAGCTTAAACCCGAGCTTGAAGGAGAGACAAGGGCGGAAAGAGCCAAAGCGATAAAAGCCGGACTTGAAGGGCTGAAGGGAAAGATAGAGGGTCTCCTCGACATCAGCGTCGAGACCGAACTTCTCGGATCCTCCAACGGCGACCTGCTCCTCGATTCAACATTCGAGAGCGAAGAGGCACTTAAAGCCTATCAGGTACATCCAGAGCATCTCAAAGTCGCAGAACTTGTGAAAAGCTCGGTGTGCTCCCGCAGCTGCGCCGACTTTGAGGCATAAAAGGGAGCACAGCAAAAATATAAGACGAAAGAAGGGCGTGAATTATGAAAGACTATGTCAGAGATGTTTTCTGGGATACGATGCTTAGCCTGGTCACAAAAAAATACGGCACCTCGCTGAGTGATTCTCAAAAGGAAGCGAAGGTAGAAGAAATGATTGCCAAGCTGCGCGATGAGAATAAATTCACGATCGAGATGACGCAAAGCATTATAGATAAAAAGGGACTCAACGGCTTTGAGAATTCAAACGTAAAGGGTCAGTCTGTTTTCAGGCTGGTAAAGTCCGGCCTTTTCGGCAAGGCCAAGGTATGCTATTTCATAACCCGTACCAAAGAGAACGTTGACGGAGCATATCTCGAGAAAGTTTATGACGAGCTGAACAGACAGGCAAACGGAGAAAATGTGTTCGGCTCTCCCGATTATATCAATAAATAAGACCAAGCTCTGAAAGGAAGAAAATATATGAAAGCACACGGAACTGTACACAAGTACGGAGACAATGTTGACACCGATGTAATCATCCCCGCAAGATATCTGAACACCGCTGATATGCAGGAGCTTGCAAAGCACTGCATGGAGGATATCGACACCGAGTTCGCATCAAGAGTCCAGAAGGGCGATATCATGGTGGCAAAGGCAAACTTCGGCTGCGGCTCTTCGAGAGAGCACGCACCTGCATCCATAAAGGCAAGCGGCATAAGCTGCGTTATCGCAAAGAGCTTTGCCCGTATCTTCTACCGCAACTCCATAAATATCGGCCTGCCGATAATCGAGTGCGAGGAAGCCTCCGAGAAGATCGAGAACGGCGACGAGGTGGAGATAGATTTCGACACCGGCATCATCACCAACGTGACAAAGAACGAGACCTATCAGGGCCAGTCCTTCCCGGAATTCCTCATCAACATCATCAATTCCAACGGCCTGCTCAATTCACTGAAATGAGCAGCATGACAAAAAGGCAGCGCACAGGGAAAAGCTCTGTGCGCTGCCTTTTTCTGTGCCTTATATCCGTCCGAGCGGCAATCTGCACATAATCTTCCTATATAAGCTAAAAAAATGCCAAAAAATATAAAATTTAATAAAAAACTATTTACAAATGATAAAGAAAATGCTATAATTAGTATGGTTTGGAATTTCCATACCAAAAATTCTATGGAGGGAAAATAATGAACAAGGAAAACAAATCCTTAAACCTTGCTCTGCGTATCCTTATCATTCTGACATGGATCATGAGCAACATCAGCTTGTTTGCCATCGCGTCGGGTATGAGCAAGCTCGATACCAATGACCTCAAGCAGGACAACATGGCTGAGAGGCTTCTTGATATCATCGGCGATTTCGCAAGCAAGACAACATTCTATTACATTACACTCGGCATGGTGATCGCCTGCCTGGCACTTTCGATCATCACAAGATACAAGACGACGCTGGTTTCTTATATCTTCAAGATCCTGTCGCTTCTCCTCGCCATGATGACCCTGATAAGCGGTCTTACTTATGTGAACGCTCTTCGTGCCTGCAAGGGTCTTTCCGATATAAAGATCAGCGGCACCAGCGCTGAAGAAGTTGCTTCCGCTCTTTCTTCGGCAGGTCTCGACAAGAACGTTGACGACATCGCAAAAACACTTACAGATGCAAATGAAGCAGGAGCTGCTCTTGCGGGCTATATGTTCCCGATACTGATCCTTTTCATTCTCACTATCACGTCTATTCATTGCCTTGTTAAAAAGAAGGACCCCAACAACAAGAACAAGGCAGAATAATAAATTAAAACGGAGGGTTGTAAATGTCATTTATTATGCAGACCCAGAACCTCACCAAGACCTACGGCACCAAAGATGCCGCAAAGGATATCAACATCAATATCCGCGAAGGTGAGATCTACGGTCTTATCGGACGAAACGGCGCCGGCAAGACAACTATCATGAGAATGATAAGCGGTCTTTCCAACCCGACGAGCGGTACATATTCGCTCTTTGGCAAAACCGGAGCCGAAATGAAGAAAATGATGAACAAGGTCGGAGTGCTTATCGAACATCCCGGTCTCTATCCCAAGCTCTCGGCAAGAGAGAACCTGAAGATCAAGTGCATCGGTATGGGCGTTTCCCACGACAAGGAGTACCTTGACAGTCTGCTCAAGCTGGCAGGTCTCGAGAACGTTTCCGACAAGAAGAAGTCGGGCGAGTTCTCCCTCGGTATGCGTCAGCGTCTCGGTATCGCTCTTGCACTCATCGGCGATCCTTCAATGATAATCCTTGACGAGCCTATCAACGGCCTCGACCCCCAGGGTATCGTTGAAGTTAGACACACCCTTGAGACTCTCAGCAGAGAAAAGGGCATCACCATAATGCTCTCCAGCCCCCTCCTCGAAGAGCTCTCGAAGCTTGCCGATTCCTACGGCATCATCCATGAGGGTCATCTTATCGAGCAGTTCACCAACGAAGAGCTCATGTCCCGCTGCGGACAGTTCATCGCCATCAAGACTCCCGATACCAACGGAGCTATCAAGGCCCTTAACGGCATCGGCATCACCCAGACAATGATCGACGAGGACGGCGTGCTCCGCGTTAACGAAAGACTTGAGGACAGCGACCAGATGGCTGCTGCTATCGTCAAGGCTAATGTATCTCTCAAGGAGATATTCCTGAACGTTGTATCTCTCGAGGATTACTATCTCTCTCTTACAGGAGGTGAGCATAATGGGTAATGTTATCAAAATGGACCTTTACAGACTTGTTAAGTCTTTATCCTTCAAGATCTGCCTTGTCATCGTCTTCATTTTCAATGTTACCGATGCTCCTATCAGCAAGCTGATCTACAACCTTACCAAAAAGGTATCCGAGGACGCTGAGAACAGCGAAGAGCTCCTTGCCGAGCTGGGCGAGTGGGATACTGTTTACCACATCGGAAACACCATCGCTTCCCAGCTGGGAACCATCTGCACCGCAGTGTTCCTGCTCTGCATCGTTTATTTCTGCTATGCTGATATCCAGCACGGATACATCAAGAACATCGCAGGCCAGCTGCCCAGCAGAGGCCACACCATCGTTTCCAAGTTCATTGTTATCCAGTTCACAATGTTGGTATTCTATGTTGTTACCGTTATCGGCACGACCATCGGCCAACTCCTCGTTGGCAGAAGCATCAAGTTCGATCTCTACTATGCCGGCGAATTTGACGTTGAAACAATGACCACCGGAGACCCCACAGTATTCTCTATGGGGCAGGCCTTTGCAGAATTCGGCATCAAGTGGCTGCTGCTTGCAGGCATCTGCGCACTGATCCTCCTGCTCACAACAGGCATCGGCTCCAACGTTGCAGGCACGATCACAGCTATCCTCTGCGGCGCAGGCTTCACAGGCCTTGCCTACACAGGTATCTCCGCAGGTATCAACAAGCTGTTCAAGTTCGATAAGGATTTCGATCTCACCGAATATATGCCCGACAGCCTCTACCGCACAAGCCTTTATAAAGATGACTGTGTAATGCGAGCCTTAATAGTCGGCATCGTGACCGTTGTTTTGCTGATGTACTTCACAACGAACCTCTACAACAAGAAGGATATCAAGTAATATCACACAGCACAAGGACAAAAAATTTCACCCGTATCTCTTTTGCAGATACGGGTGATTTGTTTTGCATAAGGCAATACCGCACAACCCCAGTGCGTCAGATGCGCAGTCCGGCTTTCCGTCAGATTGCCTAAATTCGACCGCAGTAAGGCTTTGTGCCTTTCAAGGGAGAATTTGGGTAATATAACGGAAAGCAGGCAAGCAGATGGCGTGCTGAGGTTGTGCGGTGTTGCCTTAATAAACAAGCTCGCTGCCGCCTACAAACTCCCTGACAAGGGACGTGCCGGGAACTCTTTCGGCGTTGATGCCGTTAAGCTCCTTGAGCACTTCTATCATAAGCTCCAGGCCGTCGAAATCTCCCACATTCCCTCTTGCGTGGCGAAGCTCGTTCAGCAGGAGTTTCCGGTAAACACAGGCTTCATAATAGAGGAAGGTGTCTATGGAATACTGGGAACGCTTTTTGTAGGGCATTATGTATTTGTTCTCTCCCTGTTCAACGCTGGCGAACATCTTTATGGTCTCCTCGCAGCTACGTGCACGGAAGAGCTTGTCGCGGATTATCCTCCTCATCAGCATTATGTGTGAGGGATGAAGCACAGCACCGTCCTTTGTCTCGAGCCTCGTTCTCACGCTGACGTAGATGCAGTTTGCGATGTCTCCGTGCTCGCCGGTGACAGCCGGGTTAAGGGCGTGTATCCCCTCGAATATAATCAGCTCGTTCTCTTTTCTTTTGAGCTTTTTGCCCTCGGGAGCTCTGTCCTGCCTGGTGAAATCAAAGGAAGGTATCTCAACCTCCTTGCCCTCGGAAAGCATCTGCATATGTTTGTTCAGCAGCTCGATGTCAAGCCTCGACGGCGACTCGAAATCAATAGTTCCGTCGGGATTGCGTTCGGCTGTAGCTTCGTCCAGGGGCAGGAAATAATTGTCCATGGAAATAGTATGGGTCTCCATGCCGTTGAGGTCGAGATATTCCTCAAGCCGCAAAGCCGTCGTCGTCTTGCCCGAGCCCGAAGGTCCGGCAAGCAAGATTATGGGCTTTTCGCCTCTGCTCTCCGCGATGGACTGGGCAACTGTCTCGATCTGAGTCTTGTAGTAGAGCTCGCACTTGTTGATGTAGGATCTCGGGCTCTTGCTGAGTTTGCGGTTTATTAGGCTGCATTTTATCTTTTTCATCTTTATCTCTCCTGTCGTGCGGTCTTAGTCGCTCCACTTGGAGCAGAGGTTCGCAAGGGTGTCCGCCATTTTGCTGAGCTCCTTGTTGGTGAGTCCCTTGCTGGACTGGACTATCGCCGTCAGCCTGCTGAGCTGTGAAGTGAGCCTCTGATATGCGGTCGACGGACGTATCTCCCTCTTAACGGGTATGGGCTCGGCATTGGTGAATTCTCCGCTTATAAGATCAAGCTCTGCTCCGCTGTAGGGACAGTAGGCGTCAAGCCCGAAGTCCTCCCGCAGATGCTTGGTAAATTCCTCCGAGATTGCGCTGTCGCCGTGGTTCACGAAGACCTTGTTAAGTCCTCCCACAGCCTGTATCCATTTGTCGAGACCTGCTCTGTCTGCGTGTCCGCTTACGCCGGGAAGTATGATTATCTCGGCGTTTACGCTTATCTCCTCGCCGAAGAGCTTTACCTTCTTCGACCCCTCGCACAGGCTCCGTCCAAGGGTGTTCGCCGCCTGATACCCCACGAACACAACCGTGCATTCGCTTCTCCAGAGATTGTGCTTGAGGTGGTGCTTGATTCGTCCGGCCTCGCACATTCCGCTTGCCGAAATGATCACCTTCGGCTGCTTGCTGAAATTTATCGCACGGGACTCGTCGCTGGTCACAGCGGTTATCAGCCCCTCGAACATTATGGGGTTTATCCCCCGGGAGATGTATCTCATGGCCTCTTCGTCGAAGCAGGAGCTCTTGTTCTTCATGAAAATTGCCGTGGCTTCTATGGCAAGAGGCGAGTCAACATAGACCGGGAAATGATCGTGACCCTTGACGAGACCCCGTTCCTTTATCTGCCTGATAAAATAAAGCATCTCCTGGGTCCTGCCGACGGCAAATGACGGAATAACAACGTTTCCTCCGCGGTCGAAGGTACGCTGAAGCACATCCGCAAGAGCCTGCGCGTAATCATCGGGACGCTCGTGGAAGCGTGTGCCGTAGGTCGATTCGATGACCGCGTAGTCAGCCTCGCTGATGTACTGAGGATCGCGGATAAGGGGCTGGTCGGTGTTGCCTATGTCGCCGGAGAAAACTATCTTCCGGCTCTCGCCGTTCTCTGTCAGGAAAATCTCGATGCTCGACGACCCGAGAAGATGCCCGGCATCGGTAAAGCGGATGCTTATGCCCTCGGAAAGCTCCTCCACCCTGTCGTACTTGTGGGGCGTCAGCAGGTGGATAGCGCCCTCTGCGTCATTCATGGTGTAAATAGGCTCGACTGCGTCCTGGCTTTTGCGCTTGGCCTTTCTCGAACGCCACTCAGCTTCAAACTCCTGGATGTGAGCCGAGTCGCGGAGCATTATGGAGCAGAGATTCGCGCTGGCCTCGGTGCAGTGAATCGGACCGCAGAAGCCGCCTGCATAGAGCAAAGGCAGGAGCCCGGAGTGGTCGATGTGGGCGTGGGTCAGCAGGACGAAATCTATCTGAGAGGGAGGCACGGGTATCTTAGCATTCTCATAGACATCCGTCCCCTGCTCCATACCGAAATCCACGAGGAAGCGTTTGCCGCAGGCTTCGAGGTAGGTACAGCTGCCCGTGACCTCATGATCTGCTCCAATAAACATTAGTTTCATAAGATAAGTCTCCTTTTTTAATTCACCCACCAATGTTTAAATCGTGCGCTTGGCAGGGCTTATTTTGGCCTCCCTCTAAGGGAGGTGGGTTCCCTTGTGGATGAGGTCGCGTTGACACCGTTAGGAGGGGCTTGCTGCGGGGTGTTCTATCAGGGCTGTTATTAAAGATGAAGGTTTGTATCCGAAGGGGTTTGGGGGCGATCGGAAAGCCCCCAAGAAGAGCGTGCTGCTATTTTTTAATACTACACACAGCTTTAAGCGTAGTTTAGCCCCAGCAAGGCTTTGTTCGCGTGGGATATTTACCCTCTTTCACAAGAGTAAGCATACGCAGTTTGCGTCACGTGTCAAGCGCCGTCGGGGCACCGACCGCTGCGACCGACCGCTGCGACTTGTGCAAACTTCCTGCTCTCTGCCACCGCGAGCTCGTCGCATCTCTCGTTTTCCGGGTGTCCGTTATGCCCCTTTACCCACACAAATCGCACCTCGTGCTTCTCAAGCAGCCCCAACAGCTGCTCCCAAAGGTCAGCGTTCAGCGCAGGCTTCTTGTCAGCCTTCACCCAGCCCTTCACCTGCCAGCTCTTAGCCCAGCCTTTCTCAACTGCATCGATTATATACTTCGAGTCGCTGCAAAGCTCTACCTCGCAGGGCTCCTTCAGCGCAGAAAGCGCCGTTATCACCGCAGTCATCTCCATGCGGTTGTTCGTCGTGTTCGCTTCTCCGCCCGAAAGCTCTTTCTCGACCTTCCCGTAGCGAAGTATCGCTCCCCAGCCGCCGGGCCCGGGATTGCCCGAGCAGGCACCGTCGGTGAATATCTCAACTTTTTTCATTTCTCTCTCCCGTTCATAGTCAACTCCGCGCAGCTCCTGTGCGTCAAAGGCGTTAGCCGCAGGTCGTGCGGTGTTGCCTATATTATTTCCGTCTATGTTCCATTATACCACCTTATTCCCGCGCTTTCAAGTGCTCCAGGGCATTTTTATACATATCTTTCGATTTTTTCTTCCCAAAAATGTGCAAGCCTACAAAAAATCCCCGGCCGCACAATGCTTCCGGGGATCAACTCGCTAATTCTTTTCTTTCAGACAAATCTGACTTTGTTTACTTCCTTTTCCATATCTGCAACGACCTTCTTCGGCCCCTTGAAGCAGAATGTCTCCTCGTTGGTCTTAACGCTGAGCTCCGCCTTCATGAACTTCGACTCCGACTGCACCACGCGGATCAGCTTTTTGTCGATGAACAGAGTCAGCGGCAGATCGTCAGTTGCGGGGCAGACAACGAGTATGCCGGACGACGAGCCTATGAAATAGCCTGATTTCTCGGCTATCTTCGTCTCGTTGCGGTTGCCTTTCAGCGTGAACTTGCAGGGAAAACATTTCGTATAATTCAGCTTGTCAACATCAACGGGCATCTGGATATGCATTTGCTTGATAGCAAACTGCCACTCCGGCGCCTGTAGATTGATCGTATTATCAGTAGCGAGAACTTCAAGTAATTGCATATAAACAGCTCCCTTCCTGAGCGTTCCGAAACGCTGGTTTTTGATCTGAAATTGCTTTCTTATATTAACCCTTTGCCCCGGGTCGCTATGCCGCCAAAAACTTGCCTTGCGGCAATATGGTCGGGGCGACAGGACTTGAACCTGCGGCATCTTGCTCCCAAAGCAAGCACTCTACCAAACTGAGTTACGCCCCGTGCCGTCATGTAATATTATTATACACCTTAATTTTTTATTTGTCAAGTTTTTTTCTTTTTTAATTCCCCCACCAGCTTTCAATAGGAGGATAAGGCGACCTTCGCCAGGCCTCCCCGGAGGGGAGGCAGTTTTTCTTTACGAATGAGGCGACGGTGCAGCCGTTGGGAGAGGCTTGCTGCGGGGTGTTCTATCAGGGCTTTGTTCGCGTGGGATATGTTCTCTTTCACTCGATGTTAGCAAGCTCTGCTTGCGTCACGCGTCAAGCCCCGTCGGGGCACCGACCGGAAAGCCCCCAACAGAGCGTGGTTGTTATTATTGTTCAAGGATATGTTTTGAGCGTGGCAGGAATGTAGGGCAGGGGCTTGCTCCTGCCGCAGAACCTTAAATTTGCAATAGAGAATAAAAGTCTCCCCTGAAAGGGGAGATGCCCGAAGGGCAGAGGGGTTCTACGCGCGAAACAGGGATATGATTTGCAAATCGTTTCACGCACTTCTTGGGGGCTTTCCGATCGGTCGCAGCGGCGACTGCGCTTGACACGTGACGCAAGCTTCGCATGCTTACGTTGAGTGAAAGGGGACGTTTTCCACGCGAGCTAAGCCTCGTGGGAGTTGAATC
>CAMVOF010000013.1:0-23267 GCA_947169055.1 uncultured Clostridia bacterium | reverse complement strand
GGGATTTATGGCAGCGTCGATCTGGATGCAGTTCATGGCCGTGGAGTATTCCTCGACTCTTATCTTCCTGTTGACACCTGAGACGACTCCCTTTGTGACGGAGCCGTAAAATCCTGCCGGAGAGCCTATCGCAACGACTTCCTCGCCTATATGCAGGGCTGTGCTGTCTCCGAAGACTGCCGGCTTGAGATCCGCGGCAGCAACTTTGATGACGGCTATATCCGTTGCGGCATCCGTTCCGATGACCTTTGCGGAGTATTCCGTTCCGTCATAGAGGATGGCTTTTATCTTTTCGGCACCCTCCACCACATGGGCGTTTGTCACGATGTAGCCGTCGGAGGTCATTACTATACCGCTGCCCTGGCTGAAAGGCACAAGCCCGTAGGCCTCTTTGTACATCTCAAGGGTAACGACTGAGGGTGAAACTGCTTCCGCAAGTCCCTCGGCGGTATATCTTCCGCTTTCGTCAACGAGCAGGCGCTCGGAATCCGGGACTTCTGCTATGGGCAGCGTGAAATGCATATAATCGTCGCCGCTTATGAGGTTCAGCAGCCAGCCCTTGCCGTTGATTATAACGAGCAGCACAAAGGCCATTATTATAGCCATTAGCACCGCAAGTATTATCACCGCGGCGGAAGGCTTTCTGCGTTTCTTGGCGACGGCAGCTGCTGCTCCGTGCCAGAATTCCTCATCCGAGATAAGGTCGAGCTTTTCGAGCTGCGGCGGTATATTGAAAAGGCACAGGGAGGGAGCATCTTCCTTTTCCGGAGCAGCTGCCTCTTCCGGGGCTTCTGTCCTTTCGGAAGGTATCTCTGTCTCTTCATCGGCAGGCAGGACAGCGGCTTCTGCTATCACAGGCTCGGTATCCTGTGCTTCGGGCTCTGTGCTCTCAAATTCCTGAGCATTTTCGCCGGGATTTATCTCCAAGCTCTTGTCCTCCTTTCGGTCATCATTCTCACTTATCATTCTTCTGTGGCTATCTCCTTGTTGGGAAGCGTGAAATTGAATTCGGTATATTCTCCCTTGACGCTTCTTACCATTATCTTTCCGCCGTGGAGCCTGATTATCGAACGGACGATATTCAGACCCAGACCCACGCCGGTCTTGTCGAGTCCTCGGGATTTATCGGTCTTGTAGAATCGGTCGAAGATCAGAGGGAGCTCGTCTTCGTCCAGTCCTTCGCCGCTGTTGCGGATCGAGACAGCCGTCATATAGCCGACGGACTCAAAGCGGAACTCGATATATCCGCCGACGTCAACAAATTTTATGGCGTTCTCTATCAGATTATACATTACCTGATGCACGAGATCGTTATCGGCATAGAGATAGAACCTGTCCACATCAAGTCCTCGCACCTCGATATTCTTCTCCTCCAGCCTTGTCTCGAAGGTGACGAGGGTATCGACTATCGGCTCCAGCACGGAGAATTTCGTGGAATTGAGCTTCATCTCGCCGGACTCTATCTTTGCGAGGTTGAGCATCGAACGGACAAGGGTGGTGAGCCTGTCCACCTCGGATGAGATGACTCTGAGGTAATGCTCCTGCTTCTCGGGAGGGATAGTGCCGTCCAGCATACCGTCAACGAAGCCTCCGATGGAAGTCATGGGCGTTCTCAGCTCGTGGGAAACGTTGGCGATGAAGCTGTTTCTCATGGTATCGTAGTTTTTCAGCGAAGCCGCCATATCGTTGAAGGCATTTGACAGCTCCTGCATCTCGATAGTATCGTAATTGCGCATCTGGACATTGAAGTTACCTGTTCCGATCTCCTTCGAGACCTCGGCCACTTCACGGATAGGCGCTGTAAGTCTTACGGCTATGAAATATACTATGATAACGACGGCTGCGAAAACTATCAGCATTGACAGTCCGAAGATATACATGATCTGCATCGTATATTTGCTCTGCTCGACATCTGAAGCCACGGCCAGAACGTAATATTTCGGCCCGTTGACGGAAAAAGCGATCCCCACGACATGGCTGCTGTCATAGGTGCCGCCGAAATCCGTGAGGATGTATTCGGGATCCTCGCCGAAGTTGTCCAGCAATTCGCTGCTGAGGTCGAGAGAATCGAACTCTCCGCTTATTCCCGAGGCAGCAATGACTTTTCCGTTTTTATCACACAGGATTATGTCCTCACCGCTGCTCATCGAAAGCTCTCTTATCATCCATTCGGTGTCTTTTTTCCAGCCGGAGGGTGATGATTTGATCTTCTGCTCGACGTTGTTAGAAATGATAAGGACATTTTTTTCAAGCATATCCTTCTTTTCCTGCAAAAAATAGTTAGAAGAAACAAGCAGCAATACCGCACCCAAGCAAATGAAGCTGATGAGTATTACTGCTGTACAAATCAAAAAATATTTAGAGAATATGCTTCTGCGGTTACTCATGTGCGCTTTCGGTGACTTCAAACTTATAGCCTACGCCCCAGACAGTCTTGAGCGCCCATTTATCCGAAACGCCTTCAAGCTTTTCACGAAGTCTCTTAACGTGGACGTCGATAGTTCTTGAATCACCGTAATACTCAAAGCCCCATACTTCGTCAAGGAGCTGGTCACGGGTATATACTCTGTTCGGGTTTGAAGCAAGGTGGAACAGAAGCTCGAGCTCCTTGGGAGGAGTATCGACTACCTTGCCGTCAACTCTGAGCTCATATCTCGTCATATTAACGGAAAGCTTGTCATACTTGACTTCCTTTACCTCCTGCTCGCCGGATGACTGTCCGACACGGCGGTAAACGGCCTTGATCCTTGCGATGACCTCTTTGGTATCAAAGGGCTTGACGATGTAGTCGTCAGCTCCGAGCTCGAGTCCGAGGACTTTGTCGAAGGTCTCGCTCTTTGCGGTTATCATTATGATCGGGACATTGGATTTCTTTCTTATCTCGCGGCAGACCTGCCAGCCGTCGATCCCCGGAAGCATGATATCGAGCAGGATGATGTCCGGCTTGAGTGCATTGAATTTTACTACTGCCTCCTCACCGTCATGAGCAAGGATCACTCCATAGTTGTCCTTTTCAAGATACAGACGCAGCAGCTCGCAGATATTCTTGTCGTCATCGACCACCAGAACTCTTCCAAGTGACATAGCCTTTCCTCCTTTTTCTTCCATAAATTGACTTAATAATTATTATTTCACAAAAATATAAAATCTACACAATAAATACACTTAGATTATAACAAATATCGGGCGGTAATTGTTGAATATTATGTTAATCAAATATGAACAGAAAGTAAACTTAATCAATTTATCAAGGGGAGTTTACAAATAAGAAACAGAAGCCGGATCTTTTATCCGCAGACACAGCCCGAAAGACAGCAGATACGGCAAATTACGCCAAAAAAATTCACACAGCTTATTGACACGGGACGCTGTTTGGATATATAATTTTCATAGTATATTGTATTTTAGCAAACATAGTTTAAAATTAGTTAAAAACCGGAAAGGAGCATCGAGCTGATGACAGGACTTTTTCCGAGCATAAAGCCTGTGGAGCCGGTGAAGCTGGTCCTCACCGTCAACGGCACAATGGCTCTTACAAGGGAATACGAGCTTCTCCGCACCGAAAACGGCTTTGTGCTCTCTTACTATGACGGGCCCTGGGAATTTCATCAGGACACGGAACGGGATGACTGCCTTGAAAAGCGATACGAAGGAGACGAAGCCAGCTATGCCGAGCTTTGCAGGCTGCTGAAGAAAATTCGTTTCGCCTCGTGGAACGGCTTCAACAAGTCAAATCCTCATGTTCTTGACGGAAGCAGCTTCACACTGAGATGCGAGCTTGCGGACGGCAGGATCGTCAGCGCTCACGGCAGCAACGCACGTCCCCTGGGCTACAAGGACCTTATGGAATGGCTGCGGAACACCCTCGACAAGTCGTGAATTTACAAATCGTTTACAATTTGCAGGTGAACTTTTTTCGTTCCCAGCGCTCTAATAAACAGAGGCAGAAAAAAGCCTCTATACGATCTATACGAAAAACCAAGAAGAAAGGACGGATCACATGAATCAACTGAAAAGAATCGTTTCGGCAGCAGCTGCTGCGGCGCTGATGTTCGGCACGGCCGCTGCTCTGCCCCAGGAGGTATCTTCGCAGGTATTCACCTCGGTCTCCGCAAGTGCTGCGGACATCACGATCAACGCCACGAGCGTCAAGCTCTACGCCATGAGCAGCTCCTATGACGAATACCTCTCGATACCAAGCACTCTGAAGAAGAAGTTCCAGCTGAAAGTTACGGGAACTTCCAACGTGAGCTACGCCCTCAAAAGCGGAGACAGCGTTGACGTAAGCAGCACAGGACTCATCACCCCGAAGGAGAATGTCTGGTACTGGTACGGGAGCATCGGCTATTCCTACAAGCTGAGCGGTCAGGAGCCGGACTACGTTGAGCGAAACTACAACTTCGGAAAGAGCGTTATCACCGTAACTGCCGGCGGAAAGACCTTTGACGTCACCGTTGAGCTGATAGACTACGCATCTTACTACGCGGACCAGAAGATCGACGAATACATCTCGAAGAACGTCAAGAGCACAATGACCGCCAAGGAGAAGGTGGAGCAGGCCTGCAAAATGGCTGCCAGCTACGACTACAGCCCCTATGCTTCCTCGGCAACGGGAATGATAGCCACAGGAGGCGGAGACTGCTGGGCAAGCACAGATCTTATCATCCAATTCTGCAGAAAGCTGGGCTATGATGCCTGGTCAAGAAACGGCAACAAGGACGCAGGTGCCGGCAGCGGACATATGAACGCCATGGTCTATGCCGGCGGTAAGTATTATGAGGCAGAGGCAGGCTTCACCGGCACAGCCCCGAGATACTACTCTGTGACAGAGCGCACCTCCCTTTACAGCTACACAAACACCGACGGCGGTATAGAGATCTATCAGTACGACGGCAAGAGCTTCCCTCTGACTATGAAGATACCCTCCACCGTTGACGGCAAAAAGGTAGTATCCATCGGCGACAGGTTCATGTACTACGCAAGCACCACCACCGAAAAGATCGTTGTCCCCGAGGGCGTAAAAAACATCGGGAACTACGCTTTCTACCACTGCGAGAAGCTCAGGAGCATCGAGATCCCCTCGACAGTCACCAGCATAGGCACCGGAGCTCTGGGATTCAACAATAATATCACCGAGATAAAGATAGCTTCGGGCAACAAGAACTATACAGCTCAGGACGGCGTTGTCTATAACAAAAACAAGACAAAACTCATCTCCTGCCCGGCTGCAAACAAGCCCTCTATACCAAGCACGGTAAAGACCATCGGCACCTGTGCTTTTGAAGAAAACTACAACCTGAGAGAGCTCACTCTTCCCTCCGGCGTGACGGAGATAGAGGAAGCTGCGTTCTACGGCTGCGGATTCCTTGAGACCGTATCACTGCCCGGTACTCTTAAGACTATCGGCAGAGGAGCATTCTACGAATGCAGCAGCCTTTACAATCTGATAGTTCCTTCAAGCGTAACAACTATGGAAGAATACAGCTACGGCGTGGAAAGCGACGGCAACTATGAGCGTGCGATCTATTCAAAATCGGGCACAGCAGCCGCAAATTACGCAAATACCTACGATATAACCTTCCGCACAAGCAAGAGCATCTCCGCCTGCACAGTATCTATCCCCTATTTCCAGTACACCTACACAGGCAGCGCGATAAAGCCCACAGTCACAGTCAAGGACGGCACAAAGACTCTGAAAAAAGGCACGGACTACACAGTTGAATATCAATGCAACACAGAAACGGGATTTGCGGATATCTTCGTCAAGGGCAAGGGCAGCTACACCGGCCTGCGCGTGAAGAGATTCGTTATCAAGCCGAAGAAGACCAAGATAACCTCCACCAGCATCATCAACGGCAGCGGCATCAAGGTAAAGTGGCAGCAGGTAGAGGGCGTATCCGGCTATGAGATACAGTATTCCAAGGACAAGGACTTCTCCACCTACTATACGGCATGGCAGTACTACGACACGAACTACATAAACCTGACGAGCAAGCCCAAGACAGGTGAGACATGGTACGTCAAGGTAAGAGGCTTTATAACCGCCGGGAACAACTTCGACAGAATGCCCTACGGAAACTTCAGCGACGTTAAGGCTGTAACCGTCACAAACGACATATCTGCGTTCAATACGACGATCCCATACTCCTCCTACACCTACACCGGAAAGGCTATCCAGCCCACTGTCACAGTAAAGAACGGAGACAGCAAGCTTGTCAAGGGAACTGACTATACGGTATCCTACAAGAACAATACGGCAGTGGGAGTCGCAACGATAACCGTTACCGGAAAAGGCAATTATACAGGGAAGACCACCAAGACCTTCGTCGTGAAGCCCGCAAAGAACAAGATCGTCTCCCTGACAAGCAGTAAAGCCAACTGCTTTACGCTCAAATGGACAAAGGCCACTGCAGGTTCCGTCGGATACGAGGTAGTATACTCCAAGAACAAGAGCTTCTCAAGCGGCGTATATACGTGGACTACCACAAATCTTTCGGATACATCCGAGAACTTCTCGAAGGTGCCGAAGAGCGGCGAAACATGGTATGTAAAGGTCAGAAGCTTTTATACCAAGGACGGCAAAGCCACATCGACGAAATACGGCAACTACAGCGATGCTCTCTCGGTGAAGGTAAAATAAGCCGGATCAAAAAACCAAATAGTTCCAAAAAAGATCCTCTGCTGTGCGGAGGGTCTTTTTTTCTGTCGGTTCCTTCATAAAAGTGCAGATTTTTGTTCACTTTTTGCTTGACATTCGGGCTCTTTTATATTATAATAAAAGATGATTTATGAATAAGGTATCATTATGCCTTTTCAGCACTTGAATGAAAGGTCGCTAAAGCAATGATCGGCAAAACCAAAAAGCTTTTCAAAAGAATACTCAGCGCAGCTTGTGCAGCTTCGATGTTCACAAGCAGCTTTGCTATGCTTCCGGCTTATTCAGAGGACCCGGACTACGCCCACACTGTTCCCGTTTTCGATATCGACGTGAAGACAGGCGCAGATTACGATCCTTCGACCGGAAAATATATCTGGGAGGCAGACGACGCTGCCAGCGGACATAAGTTCGTTTACAACATCAAGTTCTCGATCTCCGGCGAGGGCGCCGAGGTAAGGGACACATCGGGAATGAGCCCTGACGAGATAGCACGCTACGAAGCTGCAAGAGATGCTGCTTCCGAAGAGGGCTTTGTTGAGCTGCGCATCCCTGCGCACATCCTCAAGTTCAGAGGCCAGACCAAGGCAGGCGTTGCTGTTGACGGCGTTTTCCCCGACGAGATAGAAATGCCTGTTCCCGAATATTCGCAGGTGCCCTACAAGATCGACGAGAACGGAAACAAAGTATATTCCGCAGATCATCAGTTCGTTTACAGACTTGACGACCACGGCACACCCGACAACGAGACCGATGACGAATATGTTATCTACAACATCCAGGGCGTCAACGCAGGTGTCGTTTACGAGCTGCCGATAGCATATGTCATGAACAAGAACACCTGGGAGTACGAAGACCTTGCGCTTTCCGACCCCTGCGGTGCCAAACTCAAGGTAGAGAGCTGGGACGAAACTTACGGCCCTGCTCACAAGCTTCCGATCAACAAGCAAACAAGAGAGATACCCGTTTGCATCGACACCACAGCCGAGCTCACAAAGCAGACCAAGTCTGCGACCCAGACCGTCCTCTCTCCTTCCGAGGTACAGAAGAAGATAGGTATTGACGGACTGGACGAGAATTACAGATACACGATCTGGAGCATAACTTCCGAGATCTCAAACGTAACGCAGAAGTATAACTTCACCCTGACCGATACTCCGGCTGCACTCACCGGCAAGGACGCAGAAAACCAGAACTACACTATCCCCGGCGAAGTCGTTGCAGTAAATGTGGGAAGCGGCTGGGATACTTCCCCCGCCACAGTAAACGCTGTTACCGATACGACCCCTGCCGGCGGTGTTACGGTTTCAAATCTTACGGCTTCGGGCAAGCGTGTTGACTATGTTCTGACAAGATACCGCTATACCCCGGCTTACGAGAATGATCACAACTGCATCAAATATATCGAAGAGACGGCTCCGAGAGATTCTTCCTTCTCCGCGACGAACAACGCAGAGGGAACTCTCAAGCCTGTTGATGAGACAGATCCCGTGAATGAGAATTCCAGCGCAGGCTTTAAGCTCGTCTACAAGCTGCCGAACATCCCGCCGATCGCAGAGAAGTACTCTGCCGAGAAGTGGGGCCTCTATAACAACAGTTCAAAGACCGTTGCCAACAAGAACAATGTCTCGAGCTACGAGCTTATGAAGCTGCTGGAGGATGAAGCTATCGATGGCCTCCAGTACAGAACAAAGACCACTGCTCATGCTTACGGCAGGACCATTGAGAACCTTGAGGCGATGCTGACTGCTATCAAGGCTCCGAACACTCCCGACGACGACGGCAACGTTACCCTGAACGGCGGTTCGAGGAAATACGATTTCAATGTGAACGAGACGTCCAAGTACACGCTTACGGTATATGAAGACTCTACAGGCAGCACTCCCGAAGCCGGATATCCTGTGGAGATGTCCGTTCCTGCGCCTTATTCTGAAAAAGATGAGCTGAGCATCGACGATATGCTGCAGATCACGGCAGCCGATCTTCTCGATAATTTCTACGGGCAGCAGTCCCTGAAATACGTTCTCGAGGACAAGACCGTCGATCTTGCCGATGTTGCAACAAAGGAAAGCACGCTGCCCCTTACTCCCGGTGATTATTCCATCGACAGCGTTGGCTTCACCTACAAGATCAAGAACGTTAAATACGACTCCGAAAACATAGAATTCACCGAAGGCAAGGAAAACGAAGACTATTCCGACAACGACGAGTACAACAAGCTCTATTTCTCCGCATATATCGATGGCAGCGATGAAAAGACCCCTGTCGGCTGGTATAACGTGGAGAACGGAGATTCCGACTTTGATCCAAGCCTTGTTAAGTCCCTGAACGACAGCAAGCTCACCTTTGCGGACGATGCTCACGTTACCGGCTATACGATCGAGACAGAGAACAAGTATTACTATATCGAGCTTATCTCGAACCCGAGCATCACCCTTTATCCGACGGATGCAGTCAAGGAAAAGGTGAATGCAGTCACCGATGCAGGCGATCCCGATAGGAAGCTGGAAGACAAGATAGCTCTCAAGAATACGGCTGAATGGAACGTTTACCATAGCTCCGAGAACGCTTCTCTTTACAACAAGACGATCAGCGGCATCGACTACATCGCCGATATCGTCCGCGAATCCTCCATAAGCAAGAAGGCTCTCGGCGAAAAAGTAACTGTCAAGGGACAGGACGGCAAGACTTACAAGAGCAGCAACGATACCCTCAACAACCAGTATGTGCTTGCTTGGCAGATAAACGTATCCGAGACCGCCAACGGCGTTGAAGTGAACGGACAAATCCTGGACAACCAGCCTGTTGCACAGCAGTCGGGTACTTTCTACGATCTGCTGCCTGCACACTGCGATATCATCGAAGGAAGCGTAAACGTATATGCTGACCTGAGCGGTGATCCCACAGTTGACTCCAAGCCCCTTTCGCCCACACAGTTCACGGTTTATCCCCGTGAGGACGATTACGACGGTTCCGGAAAGAAGCTGCTGAGGATCGACATAAATGCTCCCTGCGCAAAGAAATACACCGTGACCTACGTCACCGTACACACCCACGAAGATATCCAGGACTTCGGCTCTGTTGCCCTGAACTCCGTTGCTTACCAAACAGGCAACTCGGACATCGGCGGCGGTTATCCCGACAACGGCGGTAATCACGCTATCTCCATGTCCGAATACATGAAGGACCTTGACGAGAACAACAACGGTGCAAAGAGATTCATCTACGCTGAGTCCACAGAAGACATCCTTGCCCTCTTCCCCACTTCCTCGGGTATCTACAAGAAAGTTGCAACTTCCTCCGACCCGACCTACGGCAAGACCGCAAGCGTAAGTTCAAACGATACTTACACCTACAATATCCGTATGCGCAACGACTCCGCCACCAAGGCTTTCGACATCGCGATACTTGACTCTGTGGAGAACTTCAGGACCCACGGCGGCGTAAGATACAACTACGGCGGAAACTTCGACCGCGGCTGGCACGGAACTATCAAAGCCTTCGATCTTTCAAGCGTTTACAGCAAAATGAAGGAATTTGACGATACCAACGGAACTCACACCGCAGACAACGACCTTTCGCTGATGCTCTATGTGGGCAGCGGCGAAGATGACATCGTTGACTTCAACGGCGATGCTTATTCCGACGGAGGCGCAAGAAAGTATCTGCTTTCGACTATCATCGGTGATGAAAAAGCAGTCGATGAGGCTCTTTATGATGCAGCACTGCCCCTTCTTAAAGCATATGTTCACTATGAGGATATGCCCCCTGAAGACAAGGCTGATTTCGACGAAAACCATAAAGAAACTTATGCAGCCAAGCTTGCTGAATACAAGGCTGCAATCAAAGCAAATCTTGATACAGTGTTTGCTCCGACCTTTGAGAAGTGGAAGGTAGTTGACTGGACGACTCTCAAGACCATAGACACGGGCGAAGATGTCAATATGAAAAAAGTTTCGGCGTTCATCGTTTACACCGGAGGCAAATTCATCCTGCCCAAGGGCGACAGCCTTTCCTTCACCGTAAAGATGACTACGCCGGATCCGGAAGATGTGCCTGTCAACGAAGCGGCTCTTGCAAGCGGTTCATATCTCCCCTACCCTACGACCTACAACAACATTTTCCGCTCCTTCAAGTCCATTCCCGACAGCGCAACCACGACTCAGAACACCACATACTTCTACACGCACTACGACCACACGGAAGTTAAATATCACGTTGTGGGAGAGCTCAAATTCAAAAAGACCGATACAAATACCGGAGAAGGCATCCCCGGCATACAGTTCAGGCTGACGGGCACCTCCGACTACGGCACTGAATACGACGAGACCCTTTATTCCGACGCAAGCGGCTTCGTTACATTCATGAACCTCGAGCGAGGCACCTACAGACTCACCGAGACCGTCAGCGACGAGGATCACATCCTTGACACCACGGAAAAGACCGTCAAGGTCGATCCCGAGGGCGAGTTCACTTTCCTCACAGTTGACGACAAGGTATATTCCGTTACCGAGGGCGGCGTCACCGACTGGGGAATGAACAACGACGCGAGATACCACGGAGAGTTTGAGTTCTATAAGAATGACAGCCTCTCGAATAACGGTATTGCAGGAGCCAAGTTCAGGCTCACAGGTATTTCCGACCACAACAACGGATACGGTCTCGATTCCCGGAGCGATAGCAGCGTTAAGAAATCTCTCGGGCAGATCGATCGAGGCGACTACACACTGACCGACGTGACCAATCCCGACGGCTACCTGCCGCCTTCAAACAACGTATTCACCGTTACGGGAACAGGCGAAGGAGACGTGATGTTCAGCATCTCCGGAGAGAATGTCACCACGGACAACG
The DNA here is from genome assembly GCA_947169055.1 of uncultured Clostridia bacterium. Classification (GTDB taxonomy): domain Bacteria; phylum Bacillota; class Clostridia; order Oscillospirales; family Ruminococcaceae; genus FB2012. Next base: position 11,761 of record CAMVOF010000013.1, on the reverse strand, counting down.
AATACTACTACATCAAAAACGAGCCGCTTGGGGAAATGACCCTGCAGAAGGCCGATTCCATAACCAAGGATATGCTCGGCGATGCCAAGTTCACGCTGACGGCTGAAAGCGATCTGAACGCTACCCTCACAAGGCTGACGGAGGAATTCGCCGGCACGAACTGGGTAAAGAACGGCAATGTCTGGACGCAGACGGTCGATTCGAGCAACACCGCGGTAAACGGCGGATATTTCTTCAACTATCTGCCAAAGGGCACATACACCCTCACAGAAGACCGCGCTCCCAACGGCTATGCAGCCGATACAAATTCCTACACAGTCGAGGTAGTTGAGAGCCAGGACGGCAAAAAGCTTGTTATCAAGCTTCCCGAAGAATATACTGACCCTGAACCTGACACCGTTCCCAGGAAAATGGAATACATCATTCTTGAAGACGGCGAATTCAAGCGCACTGACAACAAGGATGACGCATTGTATCAGCGTCTGTACAACGACCAGAGCTTTGACGACGGCAAGACCCTTATCAAGTCCTGGGTAGGCGGAGTAGGCAGCAGCTTCCCGTCGATGCATCTGAGCACGGAAAAGCCGGAAGCAAGTGCTGTTAAGGTGACGATAAACGGCAGTCTGAAAACCTACTTGAATAATAACAGGAATAATATCAAAGGCTTTGAAAGAACCAATACAAAGCCCACGGGAAGTGAAACAGGCTACACAGACTGCACGACGACCGGAATAAGCGGAGAAGACGGCCATTTCTGTTTCTGGAATGATAACGGCGTGATCAAATGGTGGAGCGATGCGGATATTATCTATCTGCCGTCGAATAGCAGTTTCCTCTTTTACGGACTTAACAATAATAATATAGAAATTGATCTTAGCGATTTTAATTTCAGCAAGGTCACGAGTATGGAAGGAATGTTTGCGTCAACTATCAGTATTGACGGAAAAACTGAAGTGTACTCTAAAATCAAGAAAATCACATTTCCGAGCAATATTGACACCTCAAACGTTACAAATATGGATGGAGTGTTCTGGGGCTGCAAAGAGTTGACCACATTGGATCTTACGGGTTTTGATACTGCTAAGGTCACTTCTATGCAATATATGTTTAAGTTTTGTAAAAACCTGGAAGAGATCAAACTTGACCCGAAAAAGTTTACCGATGACAGTTTAACATCAGTCTACAGAATGTTTGATGTATGCGAAGCCTTAAAGCAAATTGATCTACGCGGGTTTAAGGGTGAAAAACTGGATAAAGCTCAATCTTGGTTTGCAAACTGTAGAAAACTCGAATGGATCGATTTATCAAACTTTAACGGCGGCTCGACCATCAATAATATAAATTGGATTTTCCAATACCTTGGATATGGGCTTCCGAACACAACAGGTTGTGCCATTTTTTCAAACAAGTGGAATTTAAAGGAAAACATAGCCAATAAAACTGAACCATTAAATTATGCTAAACTTAATCTTTATGGCACTATATATAATCCTGTTACTGATTATAATAAGGCTAACTTTGATATAGCCACACCGGCAGAAGGAGGCGGTACCACAAGTTTGTCTGGCGGAAAAGTTAACAGATACTTCAACGACCCCAACGGCGACTATTATACAGAAGTCTTTGACGAAGAATACCGCAACCTATACACCACCACCGCCGTAACAGAGCCTACGGATTCTCCTGCAGCCGACACTTTTGAAAACTATCCCCATTTTACAAAGAAAGGTTCGGTAACACAGACCGAAAACACCACCGCAACAGCTGATGATGTAGGCAAAAAGACTATCACCTTTGAGTACGAGACCAAGAGCGTTGCTGTTCCCAGTGGAGTTTCGACTTACTATGTGGATGAAACGATCTTCCTGTTCGTGAACGAGATCGTTGAGGAAAACGGAACTTACTACACCGTTACTCAGAAATACAAGTACGACGAAGTTGTGAAAGCTCACTGGACGGAGGTCGGCGGTACTGCTCCTACACAGTGGAAATGCGAGATGCAGGTGTTCAAAGCCGATGACGAGTTCTTCGCCTGGGAAGACGCGGTGGATAACTTTGAAGCCTCAAATACTCAGAACAATCCCCTGTTCACCAACAGCAGCGAGGACAAGGTCATCATCACAAACTCCACCGACGATGTTGCGCTCGGCGGCATCAGGCTTCTGAAGACCATTGATGACAGCAAGTTCAAGGACGAGTACTTCTGGTTCAAGGTAACGATGTACAAGGAGAACGGCGAAACGCCCTACACCCTCGAGCCCTTCGATTCAAACGGCGTGGCTTACTTCAAGGTCAAGGCAAACGAGCTCGACGAAAACAAGCAGATCGTTATCAACGGCATCCCCGAGAACTACAAGTACACCGTCGAGGAAGTCCGCGACACCACAGGCGATCACGCAAATCCCGAGGGATATGCTTACGTTTCCGGCGAGGTGACTTCCGATAATAAGGGAACTATCGTCAAAGACACGCTGAACAAGGTCGAGATCAAGAACACTGTACTGACCGCTGATCTCTCGCTGACAAAGGATATCGAGTTCAGCAAGATAGTAAACGGCGTTCTGACACCGATCACAGACCCAGATTCAGATGACAGCGATTACAAGAAGTGGAAAAACACAGACTTCAAATTCTCGCTGACCTTCAAAGACCTGATCGCAGGCAAGGCATACACCTATAAGATCAACGGCGTTGACGCAGGAACCATCACAGGCAGCTCCGACAGCAGCATAACGACTGCCACGATCACCCTTCACGGCGGCGACACGCTGACTATCTCAGGTCTGCCGCAGGACACGGAATACACCGTGACCGAGGACAGCTCGGGCTTTGTAAACACCGACACGGACACCTACAATGTAAGCTGGGAGATCACCGGCGGAAACGAAGATTCCGCGAATGATGTTTACACTCTGACCAAGACTCTCGGCAGCACTAACGACGACATAACCTTCACCAACAGCCTGGAATACAACAGACCCGAGACCGTTGACGTTACCATTAAAAAGAAATGGTATCTTAAAGACGGCGAGACAGAAGTATCCTGGAAGCGAAACGCAAGCGGCAAGGTCGTTAAGTGGAGCTACAACGAGGATACCCACGAATGGTACGAGGATGATGAAGGAAGCTACGTTACGATCAGAAATGACACAAACGAGATCTTTGAAAGCAGCTATCCTTCGTTCCTGAAAGTCTATATCGGAAGAGCTCTGAAATACGTAAGCGGCGGACAGACGCTATATCTTGACGCCGAGACTTCTTACACCAGCGAATCCCTCCAGGCAAAGAAGGACTGGCAGTTCACCTTTGAAGACCTGCCGAAGTACGGTTCTATGGTGCTGAACAGCGAGACCGTTGTCCTGCCCTATGTTTACTTCGTTTCGGAGATCGTCCCGATAGGCTTCGAGAACAACAATGCTGCCGATGAAGCAACAGCGATATCCACAAGCTACGGAACGGACAATTTCTTTGTTGCGACAGGTTCAGAAAACGAGCCCGAGTTTACTTTGAAGAACAAGGCTATCCCCACCTACGAGCTGAACATCACAAAGGAAGTTACCGGAAACCTCGGCAACCGCTATGAGGAATTCAACTTTGAGATCAACTTCTACAACAAGGACGGCACTCCTCTGACAGGTACGGGTCTGGTCGCTATCTTCACCGATGAAAACGGAAATGTTGAACGAAACAGGACCTACTCTCTTGACACCAGCAAGCCGCTGCCCGTAAGCCTTGCTCACGGCAAGACGGTAAGCTTCAAGAGCGTGCCGAGAGACACACTGTACACGATAAGAGAGAAAGACACCGGCGACTATGTAACGTCGATACACAGGGTATCCGGCGACAGCCCCTACACTCTCGGCATTGACGAAACAAGTGAAGAGACTGTAGCCGGCACGGTACTCGAAAAGGAGACTCTCGCATCCGACACGAATATCGTCTTTACCAACGACCGAAACGCTGATATCCCGACGGGAGTTGCAGTACCTGCTGCAGGTGCTGCGGCAGCTGCAGCGATAGCGCTGTCCGGCTGTATGATCGTCAGGAAGAAGAAAAGGCTCAGGAAGGACAAAGACTGATCTTTCGTGAAAACCGAATAATGCAAAATGCCGCTGACAGTTCATGACTGCCGGCGGCTTTTTTCTGCAAAGATAAAAATACTGCACAGGACCTAAACCGAAGCCCTGTGCAGTTTGCTGTTTGTTTTATTTGATCTTTACGCTCTTGGCCGAGCTGTAGTTGCCGTAGCGTGTGCCGTCAACGGTGACGAAGGAACGGATCTTTACATACCATGTCTCTCCGCTCTTGACGTTTGAGGAAACGGTCTTGCTGAGGGTGGAGAGAGTTGTGACGGTGGTGCTGTGGTAGCTGGCGGAGTTGGGGTCGAAGCTCGGATCCTTGCAGTAGAGGATCTGGTAGCCTGTTGCGCACGCTGTCGCCTTGTTGTAGGTGATGACGAAACTGTTGGTCTGGATGCTCGTTATCGCCTTGATCGTATTCACCGCAGGCTTTATAACAAAGGTCTTGGTGAGAGTTCCCTTGTAATTGCCCTTGCCGGTGATCTTTATAGTCGCCTTGCCCACCTTTGTATTGTTGGAATATGTAAGGGTGTAGTCGGTGCCCTTTTTGAGCACGTTGCCCAAGCTGTCCTTGACTGTCAGCTCGTCCTTGCCATTGCGGTTATCGGGAGTGATAGCCGAGCCGCTGTAGGTATAGCTGCCGTATTTGAGAGTTGCCTTTGCGATAGAAGCCTGGCCGTCGATGACCTTGATCGACTTGACATCGCTGTAAGTGCCGTATCTTGTGGTGTTCACTGTGCCGTCCTTGGTGATGAAGGAACGTACCTTAACATACCAGGTCTCGCCGGGCTTGGGAACGCTTGTGAGGTTCACATAGGTCTTTGAGCTCTTGGAGCAGTCAACAGTCGTGGAATGATATGTGCCGCTTTCGGGGTCGAAGTTGGAAACCTTGCAGTAAACCACCTGATAGCCCACAGCCGTATCGTCCTTGTTCCACTCTACTCTGATGCCGCCGTTATAGGAGGCCAGGGTGGTGATGCTGTTTTTCTTGGGCTTGATCGTCAGCAGCTTCTTGACTGTGCCTGAATATTTGCCCTTGCCGCTTATGGTCATTTCGCAGGTCTGGTAGCCGACGTTTACATTGTTCTTGTAACTCGTAGTATAGTCCGTGCCGTTTAAAAGGGTCTTGCCGTCCAGCTTGATAGTGAGATACTTGTCTGCGCTGATCTTCGAGCCCGTATAGGTGATAGCCGTATATTTAAGGTCGATATCGGCATCTTCGATGTTGTTCCCGCGGACGATCTTTACATAAGCCGAAGGATTATGAGTACCTTTCAGGCAAACTGCTCCGCCATAGACATAAGCACCCGCAGGTTCGGAGATCTTGCAGTTGGTCAGCGAAATGCCATTTCCGAAATCAGTTATGGCTCCGGTACCGTCTTCATCGAATTCGCTTCTGGCTATTACTCTTGAATTATCGATGATAAGCTTTTCGGATTCGATTCCGCCGGTGATCGCCCAGCCGTAGCCTGAGGCATTTATAACAGAATCCTTGATGGTGAAAGTATTGTTGGCGGTAATAGAACTTACAAGTACCGCACAGCAGTCAACGCTGTGCATTTTAAGCTCGCCGTTCGTTATCAGCGTTGTGGGAGCTCCTGCATAGATGACGTTGCGGCAGGATGAAAGCTCCAGCGCCTTTGTAGTCTTGATGGTCAGACCTTTTATACAATTATAGATCAGGTCATCTTCCTCTTTGTTGGTGGAGTAATCTCCCTTGACCGTAAGGGTCTTGGTTGCGGAGTCGTAGGAAAAAAGGCCGTTTTTCAGGATGTCGCTCTTGTTAGCGTCCGTGACCCTGGTGCCGTCAATGTAGAGATCATAACTCGCAGCACTTGCCGAAACAGCCGTCAGCACCGAGAACAGCATTACGATCACTGCCCCGAAAAGGAGCTTTGTAAGTCTTCTGCATTTTGTCATATTCTTAACCTCCTATACTGATATTAAAAAAATATCTATACATTATTAAAATAACACACAAAACCTTATTTTGTCAAGTCGTAATATATATAATATAAAAAGGGGAATATTGTGCATATCGCAAACAGACACAAAATATTTCCTATAATAAAAGCCTGTCATCGGCGCACAATACTATCGCAGCCCGAAATAAACAGAAAAGGAGTGTAAAAAGATGAAAGGCATCACTACTCAGCAGGGCAGAGATACTCTTAACAAGTTTAAGATGGAAGCTGCCAGCGAGGTAGGCGTTAACCTCAAGCAGGGTTATAACGGCGACCTCACCTCGAGAGAAGCAGGTTCCGTAGGCGGTCAGATGGTCAAGAAGATGATCGACGCTTACAAGACCGGCTCTCAGCGCTAATGATCTGAAAACGGGTCATCCGAGTCCCCTGCCCCATGCAGGGGACTTTTTCGCTTCAGCGGCGTTTTTTAGCTGATGTTCGCCAAACGCAAAAAAGCACTCCTGCCGTTTTTGACAGAAGTGCCATATGCTTTATCCTTATGCTTCCGCGGTCTTGATCGCGGCTTTTTTCATTTTTGTGGTCTCGCGCTGAGCCATTACCAGCTTGTAATACACTCCGCCCTTCTTCATGAGCTCGTAGTGTGTGCCGAACTCGGCAAGCCTGCCTTTATCCAGCACTATGAGCCTGTCGGCATTGGAAAGGGTCGAAAGACGGTGTGCTATGGCTATCGTTGTTCTGCCTTCGGTCAGCATTCCGAGAGCCTGCTGAATCTGCTTCTCGGTCTGAGTATCGAGAGAAGCCGTCGCTTCATCGAGAATGATGATCTTCGGGTCATGGAGCAGAGCCCTTGCTATGGCTATCCTCTGGCGTTCTCCTCCCGAAAGCTGGTAGCCCTTGTTGCCCACCCGGGTGTTGTAGCCGTCGGGGAGCTTTACTATGAAATCGTGGGCATTTGCGATCTTTGCCGCTTTGATTATATCCTCAAAGGGTGCATCGGGTCGGGCATAGGAGATGTTGTCGAGGACGCTGCCGTCGAAAAGGAATGTCTCCTGCAATACGACTCCCACCTGCGAACGCAGGCTGTGCTGGGCGATGTTCTTTATGGGGACTCCGTCTATGCGTATCTCGCCCTGTGTGCAGTCGTAGAGACGGAGGATAAGGTTTATCATGGTTGACTTGCCGACTCCCGAATGACCGACTATGCCGATCATCTCGCCTTTGTTTATCTTGCAGCTTATGCCTTTCAGCACAGGCACATAGGCCTTGTAGCCGAAATACACATCGTCGAATTCGATATCGCCCTTGATGTCCAGCTCCACAGGGTCTTCGATATCGCGGACGTCGGACTGCATATCGAGTATCTCGAAGACCTTCCCTGCCGAGACAGAAGTATCGGCAAGGGTCCTTGGGATATGTATGAGCCAGATTATAGGCTCGTAGAGCATGGCGACATAGGTGGTGAACTGGATAAGCTCGCCAAGGCTCATACTGTGGTCGAGTATCATCGAGCCGCCGAAATAGAGCACCAGGAAGTTTCCGACAGTCAGGATGAACTCCGAGAATGGTATGGTCAGATACCACATTATCTCGGCTCTTACGCAGGCCTTTGCCCACTTTACCGAGCAGCCTTCGTAATGTGCGATCTCCCTTGCCTCGCTGCCGAAGGATTTTACCACGGCTATACCATTAAGTATGTCGTGGAGGGTCTCGCTGTGGTTCTTGGAATACTTCCAGACGGCGGTATAGCGAAGCGCCATAACGTTGAAGAGCTTCTTGACGATCAGGAACACGAAGGGTATCGGAACGATCGTCATGACCGCCAGCCGCCAGTCCATAACAAAGAGCAGACCGCCGATCATCAGAAGAGAAAGCAGCTTGACAATGGCATCCTTGCCGTTGGCTGTGATAAATTCCTCCAGCTTTGCGGCATCGCCGGAAACACGGTTTATAAGCTCTCCGGCAGTTCTCTTTGAAAGCGAGCTCATGGAGAGCTGCTGAGATCTTTCAAAGACCTCCTGCCTGAGATCACGGCCTATGTTCAGCGCAGTCCTGAAGGAGTTCCGCATATTCAGGAGCTCCATGACTCCGCCCACCAGCAGCAGCGAAACTATGGTCAGAACGATAGAGATAAAACCGCTCCAATCCAGCAGCTTGGGGGTTACATAAGTATCGATTATTATGCGGTCGAGATAGGGCATGAATACCCAGATAAGCTCGGAAGCTATGGTGCAGATGACCGCTGTGATAAAGAATTTTTTGTAGGGGCCTATGCGTTTTAAGAGCCTTAGGATCGTCGAGCCCTTGCTCTTGCAATAGACGCATTCAGAGCCGCCTTCAAGAGGCAGGCCGCAGTTAGGACAGACGGGCTCGTCCTCGTCGGTCTCGGTTATCAGCTCGCCTGTGCGGACATAATGCTCCAGCAGCTTCATCACCTCTCCGAAACGGACGAACATCTCCTGGGAGAACGCGCAGAAGCAAACGGCATCGCCGTTTTCCTTTATGCCCTGAGCCATTGACGAGCCTATCTGACGGCGGCAGACAAATTCGGAAAAGTCCAAAATTTTGTACTTTTCTTCCAGCTTGCCGTCAGCATAGATATAGATATATTCCTTGTCGGTGCAGAAGATGCCGTCAACCTTTTCGCCGTCGTTGGCAAATCTGAAGGGCAGCGAATAGACTATATCATCTCCTGCATTTTCGGGAAGTTTTATCCTTAGATTCAAGTTTATCACCTTCCTTTCTTAAGGGGTGCAAAAATTACGTGAACATCTCCAGAACGTTCCTGCTCTTTCGGTCCAGCTTTGCGATGTCGGAGCAGAAATACTTGTTTCCGTCGGCATCGTTGACGTAGAGATATTTTTCCGAAAGCATCCTGAAATTCTGATACCAGTCCCGGACACAGATAGTCTTTTCGCCGGAGGTGGTGTCTGCTTTCACGAATATCGCTCCGCGCATATTGTCTCTGATGTTATAGACCTTTGTTATCTCGGGCATATAGTATTTGTATTCAAGAAAATTGTCCAATAATTTGTACTGTTCATCGGGCAGCTCCTTCATGTCTCTTATAACGCCTATCTCTCTGAACTCCTTTTCTTCGTTCTCGTAGGAGAGGCTTATGAAGGTGGTCTTCGAGAGGAAGGGTATGAGCCTTGTGGGATCCACACGGCTGTAGGTGCTGCCGTCGTATTCGAGGGTAAGAAAGCCGCTTTTCTCCTTTGTAAGATGTATCTTTTCGCAGTCGAGAAGCGTCAGCTTGTCCACCTCATAGACTTCTTCGTTTATTTCATTCGGCATATTCCCGCCTCCTTAATCATTGATAAATCTCAGCGCTTCGTACTGCAGCTTGTAAAGCTCGAAGTATTTGCCCTTCTGCTTTATAAGCTCGTCGTGAGTGCCGCTTTCTCTGAGCTCTCCGTTTTCGATGACGCAGAGCATGTCTGCATCACGCAGGGTGGAGAGCCTGTGGGCGATGGATATTATCGTCCTTCCCTGTTTCAGCTTGTCGATAGCAGCCTGTATCTTGCGTTCGGTCCGTGTATCCATCGAAGCCGTCGCTTCATCGAGAATGAGTATCTCGGGCTTCTGGATGATCGCCCTTGCGATAGAGATACGCTGTTTTTCTCCTCCCGAGAGAGACACACCGCCCTCGCCTATCCGCGTGTTGTAGCTGTCGGGGAGCTTGGTGATGAACTCGTGGGCATTGGCGCTTTTTGCAGCCTCGATGACCTCCTCCATTGATGCGTCGAGGTCGGCATAGCGGATATTGTCCGCTATCGTGCCCATGAACAGGAAGGTCTCCTGGGAAACTATGCCTATGCTTCGACGCAGGTCGGAGACTGCTATCTTTCTTATGGGGATTCCGTCTAAGGTTATCTCGCCGCCGGTAACGTCATAGAGCCTTGCGATAAGGTTTATTATGGTGGATTTGCCGGCGCCTGTCTTTCCGACGATGCCGAACATCTGCCCTGCCTCCACCTTCATGCTTAGGTCCTTGATTATGGGTCTGCCTGCCTCGTATTCAAAGGATACGTTCTTAAGCTCGATCTCCCCTTTCACGCTTTCTATGCGGACGGGATCGTCGGCTTCTCTTACAGATGGCAGTGCGTCGATTATCTCGAACATACGCGAAGCTGCGTCCATGCACCTTGCCCAGCGGTCTCCTATCCAGGTAAAGAAATTGATAGGCTCGTAGGCCATTTCGGTGTAGGAAAGCAGAGCCGTGAGAGCTCCGAAAAGGATATAGCCCTTGATGACAAGAACAGCTCCCAGGCAGAAGGCAAGCTTGTTGATTATCCTGTAGAACGTCCAGATCACAGGGACCGTATTGGCTATCCTGCTGTTTATGTGGGTGTTGATGTTGAATGCATCGGTGTTGCGCTTCTGATAGCGCTTCATCTCCCGCTTTTCGTTGGAGAACGCCTTTACGACGCGCTGTCCGTTCATGGCGTCCGAGAGAACGGAGTTTGCCGAACGCATGGCAACGTCGTATTTGCGGTAAAGCTTTCTCTGGCTGCGGTAAAACCTGTGCTGCACTATCTCGATCATGGAGATAGTAAGGATTATGCCTATGGAGAGCAGCGGAGAAAGGATGACCATTATCACGGCGATACCGATTATCTTCACAACATTCGTCAGTCCGTAGGGGACTATATCGGTGAAGAACCAGTAGATGTTGTTGCTGTCCCGGTCAACTCTCGACATCAGCGAGCCTGTCTGCTTGTTGGTGAAGAAGTCGAGAGAAAGCCTCTGCATCGACGAAAATATCTTCACCCTGAGCCTGTGGGTCACGACAGGCACCACCTTTGAGGTTATGATGCCGGAAACGATCTTCATAACAAGAGACGCAAGATTTACGGAAAGCAGCAGCAGAACTATCATCAGCAGCTCGCCGTAATACTTTCCGCCTTCCTTGAGCACCTCGTCGTAGAACATCTGAGCTCCGAAGATAGGTGTCAGCACCGCAAAAGCATTGCTGAGGATTATGGTCAGCAGGATAAGCGCGACTGCCCATTTGAACTCTCCGAATATCTTCAGAAGCCTAATGAACACCGACCTTCTGTCCACACACCGGGGACAAACGGGACGGTTTGGGTCGGGATAACGTTCGCCGCAGACGGGACAATGGGTCTTGATGCCCTCGAGCAGGGTATCGTCTATCTCCTCGCCCTTTACTGTCTTGTTGACTCTGTCGCAGAATTTCTCGAACTTATCCGCAAAGCCGAGAGAGAACCTTGCTATGGGGAAGTCTCCCCCTTCCGCCGGCTCTATCATAAGCCTTGCCGAGTCCGCATAGCGGTCAACATACATCTTTTCTATGGTCTTCATCTCGTATTCGTCGTAGCCGAAGACATCGAAGCGGCTCATGGTCTTTCGCTTTTCTCGGCGTTTGAGCTTCTCGTAATGCTCGTAGCCCGAGATGATGCTCAGGGTCTTGTCCGTGAACGTTACATAAACATCTATATACTTTCCTTCTCCGTCAAGATCGGCCTTGACGCAGTATTTTAGCTCGTCAGTCATAACTCCGCGCTTGCTGAGTTCGTACTCGATCAGCGGTGCAAGCACGTCAAAATACTTCATATCATACCCCTCCTTTCATTATGGGGAAAAACAAAAGCCCCCGACCGCACAGGGTCGGAGGCGCAAATATACCTTACCGGCGGACAGGGTCAATACCTGCCCCCGGAGAGCCTTCCGACGTATGTGGGTGAAATGATACCGTTGCTGTTATCAGCGGCATTTTCATTGATATAGATCATG
>CAMVOF010000012.1:0-25520 GCA_947169055.1 uncultured Clostridia bacterium | reverse complement strand
TGGCAAGCAGATGGCGTGCAGAGGCGTTAGCCGTGGGTTGTGCGGTGTTGCCTTAGTTTACTCCCTTCATAGCGACAGAGCCGCTGCAAAAAATGCAGAGGGCTCTGTTTTTTTAAGGCAATTTTTAAATTGGGGGTGTATCATAAAAACCGACACGGGAAAACAAAGTTCTTTACTTTTTGTGCGTGTTGTGATATAATGTCGGTAAAGATCAGATGCGGAGGAGGATCGCTATGGCAACCGGAAAGGTCGAAGTCACCGTCACAGGGCTGAGGGTGAGAAAAGGCGCAGGGACAAGCTATCCCGTTATCGCCACCCTCTCTAAGGGCGATATGATCGAATTTACTGCGCTGACAGGCGGCTGGTACCACATCAGCTACCAGGGCGAGCCTGCCTTTATAAGCGCACAATATACCAAGCTGATAGCCGAGGATCCCAACAAGACAAAATATAACATCACTCCCCTTTCGGCGAAGTTCACGGTGATGGCTTCGGCATTGAAGGTAAGGCGAGAGCCTTCGATCTCCAGCGAAGCGATAGGCACGCTGCTGAAAAATGAGATCATCGAAGCCGACGGCGAGACGGCAGGCTGGCTTCGTTTCAACTACCGCGGCTGCCACGCTTATGTCATGGCGGAATACACCAGGAAGCGGACACCGGCCATGCAGTGAGAAAACCCGGACGGCACAGGAGGAAAACATGAAGATAATAGCTATCGGAGCCGTGACGGCAGGCGGGAAGACCACCTTTATAAATGCGCTGAAAGAAAAACTCCCAAGGGCTGCCTCTCTTCATTTCGATGATTATTCGTTCAAAGGAGAGGTCGAAGATTTTTCCAAATGGGAGTCAGAGGGCGCCGACGTTCATGTGTGGGACTTATCCCCGCTGAAAGAGGATATCGAAAGGATCATCCGCAGCGGCGGATATGATCATCTTTTGCTGGACTATCCCTTTGGATACCAGCATCGTATGATAAGAAACTATCTGGATCGCTGTATCTTTATCGATACGCCGTTGGATATCGCAATGGCACGGAGAGTCCTGAGAGATATGAAGGACTCTTCCGCTGATGATATACGCAACGAAATGAAAGCGTATCTGGATTACGAAAGGCCTATTTATGTCAGGATGCTTAAAGACCATCTGGCGGATTCTGACAACGTGATCGACGGTTCAAAGCCGCTTGACGATATTGTCAGCGAAGCTTTGGAGATAATAAAAAACTGCTGAAAAACGAGGGAAAGACAATGAGCGAAGAAAACACCAACTGGGGACAGAGCGTTGCAGGGGTCGTCATCAGGGACGGCAAGGTGCTGCTGGGACGGCACACCTACGGCAACGGCAAGGGACTGCTTATCATCCCCGGAGGATATGTGAAATACGGAGAAACACCCCGGGATGCTCTGAAACGGGAATTCATGGAGGAGACGAACATCTCTGTCGAGCCTCTGAGCATCATCGGCGTAAGGTTCAATCCCCGTGACTGGTATATAGTTTTTTCCGCGGAGTACATCTCCGGGGAAGAACGTTCGGACAACGACGAGAACAGCGAAGTGCTTTGGATAGATACTTCCGAGGCTTTGCATAGGGACGATGTGCCCGGGCTCACAAAGAAAATGATAGAAAGCGCTTTGTCGGGCAGGGAAGGTCTGGAGCTCACGGATTATAACAAAGTCCGCAAGGACGAGGAGGCTTCTCTTTATTCCGTGAGGAACGGAACAGACAAGGACTGATATACGGCTTTTGCGCTGACCTAAGGCGGTGAAGATATGAATATAGGCTCGGTCGGCTACGACCACGACCACGACAACAGCTTTGTTTTTGAACGCCGGGAGGGTCCGGGAGCTATGCTCCTGCTGCTGGTCAAAACAACTGCCCTTTTCGAGCTCGGCGGCGTTGAATACAAAGTCCGTCCGGGAACTTTCGTGCTCATAAGGTACGACACCCCCTGCTGCTACCGTTCGGCAGGAGAAGGCTATACCGACGACTGGATATTCATAGACTGCAGGCAGGATGAACTGCACATCTTCGAGGACATGGGGATACCCACAGACAAGCCGGTCTATCTCGGGAGCATCGACGAGCTTTCGCATCTCATACACGTTATGACCTACGAGCATTATTCCGACGAAAGGCACCACAGGCAGGCTGAGAAAAACTATCTCGAGCTGCTGCTGATAAAGCTCTCCCGGAGGTTTTCCGGCAACGCTCAGGCTTCGTCGGGAGCTTTCCAGAGCAGGAATGCCTCCCTGACCCATATCCGCACACGTATATATACCGAGCCCGACGCCATAGGCACCATAGACGAACTTGCGGCGGAGGTCTCGCTGAGCCGGTCGGGGCTGCAGCATGCATACAAGAAAATGTTCGGCATCAGCATCAAGGCAGACATCGTGAACGGACGAATGGCACTTGCAAAGCAGCTGCTGACCTCCACCGCCATGACCGTCGAGGATATAGCTGTCCGCTGCGGCTACGCAACGCCCTTTTCCTTCATGCGGCAGTTCAAGCTCTCCACCGGTCTGACCCCGACGGGATACAGAAAGAAAAAGCATTTTGAGATATACTGAAACGTATGACTTGCACAGATCTTCAATCCAAAAGGGTATCCTCCGCCGGCAGGCGGACGGGATGCCTTTTTTGTTTTGCCCCAAAAAGTCCCCTCAGAAATATCTTGACTTTTATGCCGCTTGATAGTATAATTGATTATGTATAAGTTTACTCTTCACAGAAAGGAAAATGTGTGATGAAAAAAAGCAGAAAGACCGCTGTAGTCGCAGTTATGTTCGCATCTGCCGTTGCGCTTTCGGGCTGCGGCAAGGACAGTGACAGCTCTTCAAGAAGCGTTATAGGAAAGATACCCAATGTCTCCACCACCACCACGGCTTCGGAAGCTCCGGCTGCCTCAGAGGATGAGACCACGACTACGACAACAGTAAAGACCACGACCACCGCAGAAAGCTCGGAAGCTCCTGCCGAATACGATCCCTCTTCCGAGGAGATACAGGACGTTTACGGACCTCCCGAGGATCTCAGCGAATATGACGACGCTTCTGTTGACGAAGATGACAGCACGGTCATCGACATTGACAGCTCCGAGGATTTCAAGGCCTTTGAGCAGGAAGTTCCCTGCGTTTACGGACCTCCGGAGGATTTTGAATAAGCATGGCTAAGCTTTGGGATAAAAAAGCCTGCCTTGACGAGCTTGCGGAATACCGAAGAGGCCTGCTTGCAAAGCCTCAGCTGAGGAACCTTTTCCTCGAGCTGACAGAGCGCTGCAACGAAAGATGCATACACTGCGGCAGCAGCTGCGGAGACTTTGCTGTCCCGGAGCTGCCCCTTGAGGTGTATAAAAAATTCCTGGCAGAAGTCAAGGAGGACATGGGCCTTGACCACAAGATGCTCTGCATAACCGGCGGAGAGCCTCTTTTACGGAAGGATTTCTTCGACATCATGGGCTATGCGCATGAGCTTGGCTTCCGCTGGGGCATGACCTCCAACGGAACGCTCATCGACGAGAGCTGTGCTGCCGACCTTGAACGCTGCGGCATGGGAACTATCTCGATAAGCATCGACGGCCTGGAAGAGACCCACGACGCTTTCAGGCGCACACCCGGCGGCTACAAGCGTGCCATGAGAGGCATCGAAGCCTTAGTCAAAAACGGAGGCTTCCGCAGCGTACAGGTGACGACTGTAGTAACACACGAAAGCATCAAGGAGCTCGACGAGCTCTATTATATTTTTAACGATATAGATATCGACTCCTGGAGAGTCATCGGCATAGAGCCCATCGGCAGAGCAAAGCAGAGGCCGGAGCTTCTGCTGACCAAGGACGACCAGCGCAGGCTCTTTGAGTTCATCAGAGAAAAGCGCAGACAGGGCGAGCCTGTGTGTTACGGATGCAGCCACTATCTCGGCATGGAATTCGAGCGCGAGGTGAGGGACTGGTATTTTATGTGTACGGCAGGACTTTACACCGCCAGCATCACCTGCGAGGGTGATATTATCGCCTGCCTCGACATTGAAAGACGTCCTGAGTTCGTACAGGGAAACATCCTGAAAGACAGATTCAGCGAAGTCTGGGAAAAGGGCTTCAAGGAGTTCAGACGCGATCTTGCAGACTCCAACGAGAAATGCTCCTCCTGCCCGGAGAAAAAATACTGCCGCGGCGGAGCATTCCACAGCTGGAATTTCGATGAAAACCGTCCCGAGGTCTGCTTCAAGGATATTCTGTTCTGATCGCACTAACTGCAATTCTGAAAGGATCGTACATAAATGAAAAAAGAACGCAATTCGTTTTCAAACTCCATAGGCTTCGTGCTTGCTGCGGCAGGCAGTGCCGTTGGACTCGGAAACATTTGGCGATTCCCTTATCTTGCCGCCAAGGACGGCGGCGGTCTGTTCATCGTGATCTATCTCGTGCTTGCCGTGACCTTCGGCTTCACGCTGATGGTCACGGAGATCGCCATAGGCAGAAAGACAAAGCAGAGCTGCCTTACCGCCTACGGAGCTTTGCACAAGCCCTCGGCCTGGCTGGGAGGTCTTGCAAGCCTTATCCCCTTCCTGGTGCTGCCCTACTACTGCGTTATAAGCGGCTGGGTGCTGAAATACGCCGTAGTCTTTCTCTCGGGCAACGGCTCTGACGCTTCACAGGACGGATATTTCGGGCAATTCATAACCGACTACTTCCCTCCTGCGATATTCAACATCATCTTCCTTGCGGCAACTGCCGTCATCATCATCCTCGGAGTCAACAAGGGCATCGAGACTATCTCCCGGGTGCTGATGCCGGTGCTTTTCATCGTCGTTATCGGCATAGCGATCTTTTCGCTGACTATCGACGGAGAAGAAGGAAGAACGGGTCTTGACGGACTGAAAGTGCTGTTCGTGCCGGATGTCTCGGGGATGACTGTCAGCGATTTCTTCAAGGTGGTCATGGACGCCATGGGACAGCTGTTCTACAGCATAAGCGTGGCTATGGGAATAATGATCACCTACGGCTCTTATTACAAAGACGACAGCAATCTGATAAAGAGCGCCAACCAGATCGAGTTCTTCGACACCCTGGTGGCAATACTTGCAGGCGTTATGATAATACCTCCCGTCTATGCCTTCATGGGCAAGGAGACTATGCAGAACACCGCAGGTCCTTCGCTGATGTTCGTAGCGCTTCCTAAGATATTCGAGAAGATGGGCGTGGTCGGCAATATTGTCGGCGCTGTGTTCTTCGTTATGGTGCTTTTCGCAGCTCTCACAAGCTGTATCTCCATTTTTGAGGCCGTTGTTTCGGGTCTTATCGACCGCTTCGGCTGGAGCAGGAAAAAAGCAACGGTCGTCGAGCTTTGCATAGCTCTGGTGCTGAGCCTGCTTGTATGCCTCGGCTACAACGAGTTCTACTTTGAAGTCACGCTGCCCAACACGGCAAAGGGCTCCACTGCACAGCTGCTTGACATCTTCGATTACGTCAGCAACAACGTGCTCATGCCCGTGCTTGCCATAAGCACCTGCATACTTATCGGCTGGATAGTCAAGCCGAAGACCGTCATCGACGAAGCAACACGCAACGGCGAACGCTTTGCAAGGAAGCCGGTTTATATCGTTATGATAAAATACGTGGCTCCCGTGCTGCTTTTCCTGCTGCTTCTCGTATCCCTCGGAATAATAAAGTAAAGGCAACACCGCACAACCCGCGGCTAACGCCTCTGCACGTCATCTGCTTGCCATTTTTCCGTCATATTTCCCAAATTCTCCTTGAAAGGCGCCAGCCTTCCTGCGTCGAATTTAGGCAATCTGACAAAAAAATGGACGTCGCATCTGACGCACAGGGGTTGTGCGGTGTTGCCTAAAAGGAGAATAGCCATTGAAGCGGTTTCTTGAGATCGGAAAGATCGTTTCGGTGTTCGGACTGAAGGGTGAGGTGAAAGTCCAGCCCTGGTGCGATTCGCCGGATTTCCTCTGCGAGTTCGACACGCTGTATTACAAAAGCGGCACGCCTGTTAATGTGGAGCGTGCGAGGGTGCAGAAGAATATAGTTGTAATGAAGATAGAAGGCACGGATACCGTCGAAGCCGCACAGGCTCTGCGGAACCGGGTGCTGTATATGGACAGAGAGGACGTGGAGCTTGAGGAAGGGGCGTATTTCGTCCAGGACCTCATAGGGCTTGAAGTCCGCGATGCCGAAACAGGCGAGCTTTACGGCACCATAACCGAAGTCAGCGAGACAGGCGCCAACGACGTTTATCACATCAGGCAGGAAAGCGGAAAAATGCTCTATGTGCCCGCTATCCCCGATGTTGTCAAAAAAACGGATATCGAAAAGGGAGAAATGCTCATCACTCCCCTCGAGGGGCTTTTCGACTGAAGGGAGCAGGTATGAGATTTGATATTGCAACGCTCTTCCCCGATATGATGGAGAGCTATCTTTCCCAGAGCGTTATCGGACGTGCAAGAGCAAGGGATCTTTTCACCTGCGAGTGCCATAATATCCGGGACTACACCCTCGACAAGCACCGCCGCGTGGACGACACGCCTTACAGCGAACGTCAGGGTATGCTGATGCAGTGCGAGCCCGTGTACCGCTGCTGGCAGGCTGTATGCGATATGACGAGGAGCCAGCCCTATGTGGTCTATATGTCACCCCAAGGGAAAACTCTCACCCAGCAGAAGTGCATAGAGCTCTCAAAGAAAAAGCATATCTTCATCCTCTGCGGACACTATGAGGGCATAGACGCCAGAGTTACCGACAAGATAACCGACGAGGAAATTTCAATAGGCGATTATGTGCTGACAGGCGGAGAGCTTCCGGCACTGGTCCTCATCGACGGGATAGTCAGGATGCTGGAGGGTGTGCTCTCCGAGCCCGACAGCTACCGGGACGAGAGCCATTTTTCGGGGCTTCTGGAGTATCCGCAATATACAAGACCCGAGATCTGGCAGGGGGAACAGGTGCCTTCGGTGCTGCTTTCGGGACACCGCGCAAATATTCTGAAATGGCGGCACGAGCAGGCTCTCATACAGACAGCGAAAAAACGTCCCGAGCTGCTTTCGGAACTGGCTCTGACGGACGAGGATTTGTCTATTATTACTAAGTATATGGGCGATTTAGACAAAGAAAAGCATTGATTTTGGTCCTTTTGCAATAAAGTGTTAAGTGTTTTTGTACAAATTGTCAGAAATCACATTTTTTGTTTGTGCATAGTTGCCAAGAGCTAACATTCTTCAATCGTGTGAAATTGTCATTCTGACAAAAAATTGATGAAATTTGTGTGTTTGGTAATAATTTGCGTTGACGTTTAGGGAGCGTTCTTGTATAATAACATTATAGAAGTTATGAAAGGTCTTATTATCCGTATCCGGGTCAGCCCCGGCGGAAAATTTGATGAATGGAGAGATCAATTATGTTCGTAAAAGACGTTGTAGTTCAGAATCAGGTAGGCCTCCACGCTCGTCCGGCTACTTTCTTCATCCAGAAGGCTAACGAGTTCAAGTCCTCTATCTGGATAGAGAAAGAAGAGAGAAGAGTAAATGCCAAGAGCCTTCTCGGCATCCTCTCGCTGGGCATCGTAGGCGGCACCACCATCAGGATCATTGCAGACGGCTCTGACGAAAAGGCAGCAGTTGAAGGCCTTGTAGAGCTTGTTGACAGCGGTTTTTCCGAGGAAGCAAGATGATCCGGGAGCGATAAGCCCCATATATATCCAATAAAAGCAAAAGATCCGGAAGCTTTTAGCCTCCGGATTTTTTTGTCGGTGCCCCGACGGGTCTTGACACGTGACGCAAGCGTTGCATGCTTACAACGAGCAATAGGGAACGGCTCCCACGCGAGCAAAGCCTTGATAGTACACCTCGCAGCAAGCCTGCCTAACGGTTGCACCGCGAACTCATACACAAAGGCATCCACCTCCCTTATGAGGGAGGCCTGGCAAAGGTTGCCTCATCCTCCTATTGAAAGCTGGTGGGTGTGTTAAAAAAGCCTCTCCTAAAGGTGTCAACGCGAACTCATTCACAAAGGCACCTGCCTCCCTTATGAGGGAGGCCTGGCAAAGGTTGCCTCATCCTCCTATTGAAAGCTGGTGGGTGTATTAAAAAAGATGTCCGTTCCAGCCCCAGTTGGGGGTTGCGAAGCAGCTGACGTAGATCCTGTCAGGGGAGATGCCGAGCTGGGAAGAGATAGTGTCGGTAATGCCGGCAGCGAGGTCATCGAGGGCTGAGTGGCTGGCATTTCCGTAGAGGGAAACCTGAGCGATAGCAGCAGGCTCGTCTGTACCGCGGAAATAGAGGGTCTGCTGTTCGAGGCCGACCATAAGCCAGCCCTCGCTTTTTCCGGGGACGGCGGTGATCGCCTTACCGAGGGCAGCTTTGATATTCTGCTCTGCGGGCTTATCGACAGGGACGTTTGTTTTGATATTAACGAATGGCATAGAGATCACTCCTATAACGTATTTGATAGTTTGATATTAGCACAGATCGGGGCGGTTGTCAATATGGGGAGAAAAAGCCCTGCGGAAGAAACGTTTGCCCTCTTGGATCCCGGCGGATGCGCTTCGCGGTTTACTTTTTGACATTGATTTCTCGACTTTTGAATTATCCCCGGACAAAAATTTCATTTTTCGCAAAAAACACCCCTCTACCCCCTTGAAAAATGCAGGAAAAGGTGGTACAATGTATTGTGGAAATATTTTTATGAAAGAAGGACTTACTATGGACATCAGATTGGAGCTCACTAAAACTCCAAAGGAAAAACCCCAGGACGAGACCAAGCTCGGCTTCGGCCATATCTTTACCGACCATATGTTCGTTATGAACTATGATACCGGTATGGGCTGGCACGACGCAAGGATCGTTCCCTATGGCGACATTCAGCTCTCTCCGGCAGCAATGTGCCTGCATTACGGCCAGGAGATCTTCGAGGGTCTTAAAGCCTATCGCCGCGCAGACGGTCAGATCCAGCTTTTCAGACCCGACGAGAACTACAAGAGACTGAACAACTCCGCAAAAAGAATGGTCATCCCCGAGATCGACGAAGAGTTCATGATCGAGGCTACCAAGAAGCTCGTTCAGATCGAGAAGGACTGGGTACCTCACACTGACGGAGCTGCTCTCTACATCAGACCCTTCATCTTTGCGACAGACCCCTATGTAGGCGTTAGACCCGCAGATCATTATCTGTTCCTGATAATCCTCTCTCCCTCCGGCGCTTACTACTCCACAGGTCTTAACCCCGTTAAGATCTACGTTGAGAACAACTATGTAAGAGCTGTACGCGGCGGTACAGGTTTTGCCAAGACTGCTGCTAACTACGCTATCTCCCTCAAGGGTCAGGAAGAGGCTCACGAGCAGGATTACGAGCAGGTACTCTGGCTGGACGGCGTTGAGAGAAAGTATATCGAGGAAGTCGGCTCTATGAACATCTTCTTCGTTATCGACGGCGAAGTTATCACTCCCGAGCTCCAGGGCTCTGTTCTTCCCGGTATCACAAGAAAGTCTGCACTTGAAGTTTGCAAGGCCAAGGGCATCAAGGCTACCGAGCGCCGCATCACGATCCAGGAAGTTGCAGAGGCTTATGACAACGGCAAGCTCGACGAAGTATTCGGCACAGGTACTGCTGCTGTTATCTCCCCTGTCGGCCACCTGAAGTGGGGCGACAAGATCATGACGATCAACAACAACGAGATCGGACCCATCTCCCAGATGCTTTACGACACCATGACAGGCATCCAGTGGGGCAAGATCGAAGACACCTTCGGCTGGACCACTCCGATCGAGTAAGAGCAAAACAAACTGAAAAATGCGATCCTCCGGAATTTCGGGGGATCGTTTTTTATCGGCATTCGTCTTATAAAAGATAGAATTAACATAATGTTCACAGAACGCACACAGTCTGTTATAGGGCGGTGTGCGTTTTTTGTGGTATATATTTATGAAAGTGCTTTCAAGGTGGTGATGGATATGTCCGATGAGGAGATCCTGCGGCTGATGCAGTCGGAGGACGAAAAAGGGCTCGAGGAGCTGATGAAGACATATTCAAGGCTGGCAGAAGCCATAGCGGCAGGCTTCCTGAAAAGTGAGGAAGACCGCCAGGAGGCTGTGTCGGATACATTTTATAAAATATGGAGGACAAGGATGGAGATAGACCTTTCAAGAGCAGGGCTCAAAAGCTATGTCTCAATGGTGGCAAGGAGCTGCTCGATAAACAAGCTCAAGACCATACAGAGCTTCGAGCCCCTGCCCGATGACGAGCGTGATCTGGGTATAGAAGTGGATCTCACCAACGACCTTGCCGCAAAGCATAACGAAAAGGTCATAGCTTCCTGTATCCGCGGGATGCCCTCGCCCGACCGTGAAATATTCATCAGCCGGTATTATTACGCAAAGCCGATCCCGGTGATAGCAAAGGAGCATGATATGAAAGAAAAACGTGTGGAGTATATTCTTTCTAAAAACAAGCGCAGACTGAGAAAGGCATTGATGAAGGGAGGAATACTGTTATGAGATATATAGACGATATGCTTAAAATGATTCCTCTCGACGAGATGGGAGGTAACGACATGAAAGACAGCAGAATGAATATCTCCGACAATGCTTCGGAGAACAATGAAGATCCAAGACAGGCAGAGATAAAGGTCCGCAGAGGTACGGCAGGAGTCATCGCAGCTGCTTTGGCGGTAAGCATCGGTGCAGGTGCGGCAGCTCTCGCAAAATTCGGCGGCAGCAAAGCCGAAAAAGACACCAAGGCCCCCGGAGCTGCACAGACGCAGACGATCACAGACACCGACCTTAAAGAAGCGGATGCTATGGCAAAACAGGCTTACAACAGCGTGTATGCCTACTGTGCCTGCATGGTAGCGGACGGCTATGCATCAGAGCTTCCGAAGGGAGAGTTCACCTTCAAGCCCTCGGAGGTCGGAGATGACAGCCCGGCAGCCGTTTTCTTCAAGCCGCGTCAGGCAGAGTGGGTGGGAGAAGGCGAGCCGGATTACAGCTACACCCCGAATATGCCCGAAAGCGGCGAGCTATATGTGGTGATAAACGAGACCCTGATGCCCGTATTCGTACAATGGAGAGCAGATGAGGGCGGCACAGTCGGACAGTATGTCAACACCGAGTACTGCGAGGACACAAGAACAGCCTTCGGCACAGCTCCGAAGCTCATTAAAACGAGCAATTTCATTGAGTTGCCCGAAGCCCTTTCGGCAGAAAGCCAGCCTATCGCCTTTGAGCTTTGTACCGTTCTCAACGATATGACGAGCAATGTCGATCTGGAAGAATATCCCGATAATATGGAATGGTTCCTGCTGCCGAATATCACGGTGATGCTCGACTTCGACAAGCGGGACAGCTACGCAGACATCATCTGCCGTATAGAGCAGGCAGCCGGAAAGAGCTTCACGGGTCAGGCTTACGTCAATATAGACACCGGAAGCGGTATCTGCGGATTTGTCGAGTGGAGAGAGAACAAGGAGAGCGAAATGCAGTTCTGGCCTGCGTATGAGGACGAAACAGCTAAGTTCGGCGAACCGCTCATGAGCAAGGGAATAGATATAAGATATTACGCAGCAGGAGACCTTGCAAACCCTGATGCAGCTAATGAGATAGGCTGCGCCTGCATCTTCCCGAGAGCCGACGGCTTGTACAGCGGAGTTATCGCCGAACGCAGCGAGATACCGGAAGTCGAGGAATGGTACGAAGATTTCCTTGCCAGGAACTACGAGCCCATCGCATTCGACCCGGAGAAGAAGACAGCTGCATACGAGATAGAAAAAGTCATCGAATATGACTTTATGGACATGAACAGAGGAGAGTCGGTATATATCCGCACATCGGACATGGAGGGTGCGAACATTTACGTCAACGGCAGGTACTACGATGTTGAAGATACATCGGTGCTTGATCTGCTTGACAACGGGCTGCCGAAGGCTATAGACCAGAGCAGCAGTCGCAGCGGCGACAGCGCTTGACACGTGACGCAAGCTCCGCATGCTTACACAGAGCAAGAGAGAACGTTTCCCACGCGAAAAAAGCTTCATAAACCGCGCAGCAGTCGCAGCGGCGACAGCGCTTGACACGTGACGCAAGCTCCGCATGCTTACACAGAGCAAGAGAGAACGTTTCCCACGCGAGAAAATCTTCATAATCCGTGCAGCATATTCGCCGGTCCCAAGGGCAGCATCAGTCCTTGGGGCCGGCGAATGTTTTGCTTTACAAAGCCTTTTGTTTATGCTATAATATATACACCATATATTTTTCCACATACTCGGAGGTGCTGCTATGAATCTTTCACAGCTGAAATATATCGTCGAGGTCGAACGCTGCGGCTCCATAACCAAAGCCGCTCAGTCTCTCTACATGGGACAGCCAAATCTCTCAAAGGCCATAAAAGAGCTGGAAAATGAGATAGGCGTGCCGATATTCCGGCGCGGAGCAAAAGGCGTCGAGCCCACGGAAAAAGGCCGGGAGCTGCTGGTTTACGCCAAGTCCGTTCTCGCTCAGGTGAAGAAAATGGAGTCTGTTTCCGAAAGCACGGACACTGGCAAGGCCTCTTTCTCCCTTGTGATGCCCGGTGCGGAGTATATCTCCTACGCTTTCACCCTCTTTCTCCGGGAGCTGGGCAGCGCTGAACGCTTGGACGTCAGGCTTGCCGAGGCTGACCCGTTGACAGGGCTGGATCACGTTGCGGACTGCGATCACAGCCTCGGGATAATCCGCTTTCCCGTCAGCTGCGAGGAGCATTTTCTTTCCTGCATCGAGGACCGAGGGCTCAAGGCAAGAGAGCTTTGGACCTACGATCTTGTTGCGGTGGCAAGCCGGAAAAGCGTGCTTTCCAGCGAGTACGAGGTTACGGAAAAAGACCTTGCCGACGGCATAGAGGTTTGGTCTGAGGATCTCTTCCCTGCCCTGCCGGGCTCCGCAGCCCCTGCTCTGGGACGCAGACGGATATGCGCAAAAGACCGCGGAACACAGGCCGATATCCTTTCTGCGGAACCCAACGCTTTCCTGCTGACGACTCCCGTCCCACGCGAATTCCTCCGCCGGTGCAGCTTGATGCAGAAGCCCTGTGTCTCTCCCAGGCTGACCTTCCGGGACGTGCTTCTCTGCCACGGCAGCTACCGCTTCACAGAGACCGACAAGCAGTTCCTGGATATCCTCGACGAGGTGCGAAGAAGCATAATCGTCTGACCTCCAAAGCCGCTGTGTGTCTCCTTAAATAACAGTTTGCCCTGCTTTCTGCTTGGTCTGTTGGGGGAGACCCTTTTGAAAAAGGGTCATCCCCCAAACCCCCTCACTAAAACTTTTAATGTTTTTTGGCGAGGGTGCCATCGACCCACAAAGAACGCAGAAACTTATAATCTTTATGTATCCCCGAAAACAGATGACACCCTCGCCAAAAAATCGCTAAAAGTCTTTGGAAAGGAGTCTGAGGGATAACCTTTCTTCAGAAAGGTTTCCCTCAGTAAATCAAGCAGAAGGTAAGATAAACTATTGTTTTAAGGAGACATGCAGCGGCTTTGGAATAAAAACTTTTAACTAATCGTGAATTGTAACAAGAAAAGGGGCTGAGCTTTGTATTATTAGATAATAGAAAAAATTTTGATTTTGTGGTATAATATTCTAAATAAGTATAGATTTTACGGCAAATTTTAGTAAAAAGATATAAAGTGTTTCAACAAAGAAACAAAGGAGGAGCCTATGTTCAGAAAATTTTTAGCCTCTGCTTTATCGGTGCTGCTGGCGGTGGGAGCGGTGCTGCCGTCGATGCCTGCTGTAATGGCGGCTGAGGAGACTGCTGCCGGATACGAAGAGGAGATGCTTCCCACAAACGATCTTGAAGAGACTTCCCTGATATTCCAGCATCCCGAAATGTCTTACGAAACTGACGGGAACGGGCTGTTAAGCTCCACTGCGACACAGAGCGCAGACACGGGCATTTCCACCGACAGCCAGATACTTGCACGGACCTGCACAGACTACGGCTACAAGGATATGCTCAAGCGTTCTCATCCGGAAAGCAGACAGGCTGCATACAGAGATCTGCTTGCCCTCTGCGAGAACGCCTGGAACAGCACGAAGAATTTCACCTACAACTCGGATTACGACTACTACCAGATCGGAAGGCTGAGCGTTTACAGCTACAACCTTACGGCTGACGAAGCCTACGAGGTGTATTTCACATTCAAGCACGACAACCCCATCTACTATTTCCTTTCGGCATCGGTGCGCGTTTCGGGTTACTCGATGGATCGCGTCAGCGAGATCGTGATAATGGCGGACGAGGATTATGTTTCGGGTGATACGAGAAAGAGCCTGCAAAGCAAGATAAACTCTTTCATCACGGGCTACGCCAACGACGTTGCGGCTCAGACGACTATCTACGGCAAGGCGAACGCTATCCGCGAAAGGCTCAACAGCAATATGGAATACGCCTATAAGTCGGACGGCAAGACTCCCGAGGACACCTGCTGGGCACACAACATCATAGGCGCCGTTTCAAAGAAGAAGGGCGTCTGCGAAAGCTATGCCAAGACCTACCAGATGCTCTGCAACTACTACGGCGTTGAGTGTCTGTTCGTCATCGGAACGGCAGGCGGAGGGAACCACGCCTGGAACATCATAAAGCTGGACAACAACAAGTATTACTATGCGGACATCACCTGGAACGATGTAAACGCAGCCTATTACCCCACCAGATATTTTGCCTGGGGCACCACGAATTTCTGCAACAGCACCACCTACAAAAAACACTCCCCCTTCCTGCCAACAGGCACGAGCTCTTACTTCCAGTATGAGCTGCCCAGCGTGCCCAAGGCTGATTTCAGCACCAGCGGCCTTTCGGCTCACACCCACACATACACCGCCTGGAGCTACTTCAACGCATCGCAGCACAGACGTTTCTGCAGTGCATCCTGCTGTGCTTTTTCCGAATATGCAGCCCACTCTAAAGCTGCGGCAGTCCAGGAAAATCTCGTTGCGGCTACCTGCACAAAATCGGGAAGCTACGACAGCGTGATCTATTGCTCGGGCTGCGGATACGAGATATCGAGAAGCAAGATGAACATACCGGCAACGGGCCACACACCCGGCGAGCCTGTTATAGAGAACGCAACGCCCTCCAGCTGCACGGCAGCAGGAAGCTACGAAAGCGTAGTTTACTGTCGGACCTGCGGACAGGAGATATCGAGGAACACCGTCTTTGTTGAAGCCGCGGGACATACTCCCGGCGAGGCTGTTATCGAGAACGAGATCGAGCCCACCTGCACAGAGGCAGGAAAGTACGACGCAGTAGTCTACTGCTCGGTATGCGGCGAGGAGATCTCAAGAGAGACAACTATCATCCCCGAGAAAGGACATACGGACGGCGAGGTCGTTATCGAGAACGAGACCGAGCCTACCTGTACAGCATCGGGCAAATACGACACCGTGATCTACTGTCAGGTCTGCGGCGAGGAAAAATCCAGAGAGACTACTATCGTTCCCGCAAAGGGACATACCCCGGGTGAGACAGTTATCGAGAACGAGACCGAACCCACCTGCACCGAGCCCGGCAGCTACGACGAAGCAGTTTACTGCTCGGTATGCGGCGAGGAGCTTTCGAGAAGTACAGTTACCGTTGAAGCACCGGGACACATCTGGGACGACGGTGAAGTGCTTGAAGAACCCACCTGCACCGAACCCGGTACTCTGCTCTGCTCCTGCACGGTCTGCGAAGAGACAGCAAGATTTCAGATAGAGCCCGAGGGACACAAGTGGAACGACGGGGATGTTACCCTTGAGCCCACCTGCACCGAAGACGGAGAAAAGACCTGCGAGTGTACAGTCTGCCACGCAACTGAGAATTTCGCAGTGGAAGCTCTGGGACATGACTGGGACGAGGGCGAGACCACCACAGAACCCACCTGCACGGAAACAGGACTGAAAGTCTGCTCCTGCTCGCGCTGCACGGCAACACAGGAATTTGTTATAGACGCTCTGGGACACGATTGGGACGACGGCGAGACCACCACCGAACCCACCTGTACAGAGCCCGGAGAAAAGACCTTCTGCTGCTCGCGCTGCGAGGAAAAGAGCTATGAGGCTATCGACCCTCTGGGACACGACTGGGACGACGGCGAAGTCACAACAGAGCCCACCTGCACAGAGCCCGGAGAGAGGACATTCTGCTGCTCGCGCTGCGAGGAAAAGAGCTATGAGGAGATCGAAGCTCTCGGACACGACTGGGAAGGCGGCGAGTCGGAAGAGATAGAACAGACCTGCACCGACGGCGGATACACTCTGCACCACTGCTCGCGCTGCGAGGAGACCTACACCGACTCGGAGACTCCTCCTCTGGGACATCTGTACAGCGCTACGGTTATACCTCCCACTCTTGAAGCTGAGGGCTACACACTGCATACCTGCACACGCTGCGGAGACAGATCAAGCTCCGATTTCGTGCCGAAGCTCATCTCTATAAACGACGCGGCAATAAAGCTTTCTTATACGGCATTCACCTACACGGGTAATCCCATAACCGTTGAAAAATATCTCACCGTGACCTACGAAGGAGAGGCTCTTGTCCTCGGCACGGATTATACCGCTTCATACGAAAACAACACGAACATCGGCGTAGGCACCATGACCCTTACCATAACCGGAGCCGGAAGGTTTGCAGACAGCGTCACCAAGAAGCTGACCATAAAACCCAAGAAGAACGCCGTCACGAGCCTGACCACCAAGAACGGCGGGATCATCGTCAACTGGAAGGAAGATCAGGCAGCTGTGGGATATCAGATACTCTACTGCCAGAACAGCAGCTTCGATCCAAACGATGCCACCTACCACTCCACCACCGTTACCGGCAAGACCACGGTGACTCTCTCCTCCTATCCCAAGCCGGGAGAGAAATGGTACGTAAAGGTGCGCTCCTTCATCACGGCTTCGGGAACGACCTCCGGCACACGCTACGGCACATACAGCGCTGTCAAGAGCATCACCGCCAAGGGCAACCTGAATTCGGTGAGCATCCCCTATTCCAGCTACACCTACACCGGCAGCCTGATAAAGCCTCCTGTTACCGTCAAGGACACAAAGGGCAATAAGCTGACAGCCTCGGACTATACCGTTACATACTCCAACAACACCAAGGTCGGCACGGCTACGATAAAGATCGTGGGCAAGGGCAGCTATCAGGGAACGCTGACAAAGACCTTCATCATCAAGCCGAAGGCAGGCACCCTGACCCTGACAACGACCACCGGAGCATTCAGAGCCACCTGGACAAGAGACACGGGTGCAACGGGCTACGAGATAGTTTATTCCAAGGACAAGAATTTCAAGACCGGCGTCACCACCTACAACGTATCGAAGAACACCACCACAACGGTGAACTTCTCCTCTAAGCCCAAGTCCGGCGAGACCTGGTATGCCAAGTACAGAGCATATATCACCGTAAACGGAACGAAGTACGGCAACTACAGCTCGGTCAAGAGCATCAAGGTCAAGTAAATAAAAAATAAAGGGGGATCAAATATGTTAATATCAAAAAAGCTGCTCGCAGGAGCATTGACGGCTGTTATGCTTTGGGGTCTGTCGGCAGCACTGCCGCAGGATATAAGGCAGAAGCTCGGCACAGAAACTCAGGCAAACGCAATAACAAGCGGAAAATATGAGTATAAGATACTCGATGACGGCACGGCAGCCATTACCAACTATACCGGTACGGGCGTGATAATCAAGATCCCGGCAACCATCGACGGCTATAACGTAACTCAGATCTGCTCTGCATTTTGTTTTAATGAAGACATCATCTCTGTCATTATACCCGAAGGCGTTACCTTCATTGACAATTATGCCTTCAACGGATGCTCCAAGCTTGCGTCCGTAAAGATACCGTCAACGGTCACAGAGATCGAAGGCGGAGCTTTTGAAGACACCCTCTGGCTTGCAAACAAGCGTGCCGCTGATCCCCTTGTCACAGTCAACAATATCCTTATCGACGGCCAAACCGCAGCAGGTGCTGTCGAGATACCGGATACAGTCAAAAGCATAAGCCGCGAGGCTTTCTCGGACAACACCGAGATCACTTCTGTCAAGCTGCCTTCCGGCTTAACAGAGCTCCCTCATCTTTGTTTTGCTAACTGCACAAACCTTTCCGAGGTCACTTTCCCATCGACCCTCAAGACCTTCGGCTACGATGTGTTTAAAGACACCGCATGGCTTGCAAACAAGCAAGCCGCCGATCCTCTCGTTATAGTGAACAACGTCGTGCTGGACGGACGTGCCGCAAAGGGTGCAGTTACCGTTCCGAGCACAGTAACGGGTTTTGTGCAGGGCTCTTTCTACTTCTCCGAGATCACATCTGTCAATATCCCGAACAAGGTCACAGAGCTGCCCTATCAATGCTTCTTTGAATGCAGAAACCTGAAGACGGTCAAGTTCGGCTCAGGTCTCAAGTTCATAGACAAACAGGCATTTGACGGCTGCGAAGCCCTGAAAAGCGCAGCTCTTCCCAACGGGCTGGAAACTATAGGCTCAGCCGCATTCATGAACTGCTCATGTCTTGAGTCGGTGAATCTCCCCGATACAGTAAAGCAGATCGGAAGCTGGGCTTTCAGCTTCTGCTATAAGCTCGATTCCGTTGCAGTTCCGGCAAGCGTTGAAGAGATAGGCGATAAAGCCTTCGGCTATGTTTATAATGATCCCGAAACCTGGGACAGTTTGATCGTTAAATCGCCTTTCACCATGTACGTTTTCAAAGGCACGGCCGGCGAGAAATACGCGATCGACAACAACATCACCTACTTCGATTCCGAATGCGACCTGGGCAAAGCAAAGGTGACTATCCCCTACAGCTCCTACACCTACCGCGGAAGAGGCATAAAGCCCACCGTAACAGTAAAGGACAGCACAGGAAAGACCCTCACCAAGGGCACGGATTATACGGTAAGCTATAAGAACAACACCAACGTCGGAACAGCCACGATAACCGTTACCGGCAAGGGCAAATATTTCGGAAAAGCTACAAAGACCTTCACCGTTAAAAAGCTCGACCTTGCGTCTTCCTACGCAAAGATCTCCATACCCTACAGCGCATACACCTACACCGGCTCGGCTGTCAAGCCTGCTGTGACTGTGAAGTTCAAGGACGGCGACCTTATCCCGGAAAGCGACTACACGGTAAGCTATTCAAACAACAAGGCCGTCGGCGTTGCGACAATAACTGTTAAAGGCAAGGGCACTAACGTCACCGGCACATACAAGAAAGAATTTGTCGTTAAGCCTGCAAAGAACGAGATAACAAGCATCTCGACCACAAGCGGAGCATTTAAGATCAGCTGGAAGAAAGGCACGGCAGGAACAGTGGGCTATCAGGTACAGTACAGCACAGACAAGAACTTCGAGAAGAACGTCCACAGCTGGACAACGACAACTCTTACAAAGCTCAGCGAGAATTTTTCAAGCGTTCCGAGATCCGGCGAGACATGGTACGTGAAAGTCCGCTCCTTCTACACCAAGGACGGCAAGGCTACCTCGACGAGATACGGAAATTACAGCGCTGTAAAGAGCATAAAAGTAAAATAATCGATATGGAACGGAGCACTCTTAGCAGTGCTCCGTTTTTTTGTGCGCTGACTATTGCAAATGCCCGGCGGTTGTGATAAAATATATTCAGTAAGTGAAGGGAGCACACTCTAATGGATCTGAATGTTAAAAAGAAGACCGTTGCCCTGAAGGAGACTGCCGCAAAGCTGACAAAGCAGGGCTATAAGATATCCGGCTCTGCCGCCGGTGTGGAGCAGTTCACGGATTTTGCCATAATGAAGCTTCTGATCTTCATGAGCCTTTGCGACAACTCCGCCAACGCAAACGAGGCAATGTACATAAACGAGTTCTTCGGCAAGAGCCTTTCGGGAGCTGACATCGAACGCATGAGCCGTGATGTTGACGTTTCTGCGGAGGGTGTCATCGACTGCTTTTTGAAGCTTTGCGCTGCATTTGCCTGCGCCGAGAGAGACGGCATGGCCGAGGGAGCTTCCGCCCAGCTGATCGGCACGGTAAACGACCTGGGGCTGGATTTCATCGCCTGCGACGGAAAAGCCGACGACCGGGAGAGCGAATTCTTAGGCAGGCTGGTATATAGGATGAGAAATTTCTGCAAGAGCTATTTGCAGACAGCTCCGAAAAAGACGGCTTCTGCACCCTCAAAGAAAGCCAAGGCAAAGGATCAGCCTCAGACCGCAGCACGAGAGCTCCCTCCCGAGCCGAAGGAGCCGGAGCAGACCCTTGAAGAGCTGCTGGACGAGCTCAATTCCCTTGTGGGGCTGGAGAACGTGAAGAGCGAGATATACAGCCTTTCAAATCTTATAAAAGTCCGCAACCTGCGGGAAGAGAGAGGCTTCAAGCAGCCGAAGATCTCCCTGCATCTTGTCTTCACCGGCAGTCCCGGAACAGGCAAGACCACAGTCGCAAGGCTTCTGGCAAAGATATACAACCGCCTGGGCGCTATCTCCACGGATAAGCTGGTGGAAGTTGACCGCTCGGGACTTGTGAGCGGATATGTGGGACAGACAGCCACCAAGACCCGGCAGGTCTGCGAAAGCGCTCTGGGAGGTATCCTTTTCATCGACGAGGCTTACTCGCTGACCACGAACGTAGGGCAGAACGATTTCGGCATGGAGGCAGTTGACACGGTGCTGAAATTCATGGAGGACTACCGCGAGGATTTTGTTGTGATCTGCGCCGGCTACACTCAGCTCATGGAGGAATTTCTCTCCTCCAACCCCGGCCTGCGTTCACGCTTCAACAGGTTCATCGAATTCAAGGACTACACCGCCGACGAGCTCACAGAGATATTCGAGCTCAGGTGCAAGAGCTACAAGCTGGAGATCGAGAGTGAGGCTCTTGAATGTGCAAGGTGCTTCTTCGACGAACGCTGCAAGAACAAGCCCGAGAGCTTTGCCAACGCAAGGGACGCACGCAATTACTTCGAGCGTGTGATAAGCCGACAGGCAGACCGCCTTGCACCCATGGGATCCCCCACCGACGAACAGCTGATGACCATAACTGTTGAGGACGTTGTGGGAGTGATACTTTAAGCACAGCGTGCACTGCACGGTTTTTTAATAGAAAACTAAAAAGGTTTCGGGTCAAGCCCTTTCCTCAAAAGGGCTTGCGGGTTCTTAGGGCAGAGCCCTAAGTCGCCGACCGCAGTCGGCGAAACACCCCCACAACGTGCGCTCCGAAAAGGGTGAATTTTAAAACAGTCCGGTGGACTGTTTTAAAAGAGGGGAAGCCCTGCAAGAGAGGGCTTCCCCTTGCCGGGGAAACCACAAAACCGTCCTGTGCACGACAGTGCACACGGTCAAAGCACCAATAACTTCCGATTTTTTAAGAACTCTTTCACAAAATGAGAATAAAAAAATGAATAGTGAATAATGAAGGTATCTTGGGATCGTCCGCAAAGCGGAAACTTTCATTATTCACTATTCACTATTCATTAAGCAACGGCATTTCTGTTGCTTTTCTTATTTTTCAAAGGTGAAGGAGAAGTACCAGTCCTCTGTGCCGGCAGGTGAATAATACATCTCTATGGTGTCCTTCTCGATGGGACCGAAGCCCTGGTCCGTGCCCTTTGCGGCAAACATGAAGTAGATCGGACCCTCGAAATCGCTGTCAGCGAACTTGCGGTCGGAATTGTGAGGCTTCTTGTCGTAGCCGGATCCGTCGATAGTCACCATATAGTTGTAGTATCCGTTATCGGTCTTTCCGGCTTCCATGGTGAACTCCTTGCCGTCCATGGTGAGTGTCGTGTCGTTCAGAGTGATCTTAGAATCAAGATACTTGCTCTTGATGGGCTCGTACTCATAGCCGGCATCGGAACCGTAAACATTGACGATCACCGAGGTGCAGACGTATTCGCCGTTCATGGCTGCATAGGCTGCGGAGAAATCCTCCTTGCTGGATTCGCTCTTGGATGTGCTGCTGTCGCTGTCTCCGCAGGCTGCAAGGCCCGATGCGGAAAGTGTCAGCGCAAGCATTGCCGCGATCATCTGTCTTCTCATATCTTTTCCTCCCTTTATCCTTGATCGCTTTCGTCCGCAGACGAAGCATAAGTGTAGTCGTGGGTTATTATGCTCTCTCCCCGTTCGGAGACTATGGTCTCTTCAAGATCGGTGTTGAGCATATAGGCGGCAAACGTCACCGCAAGGATAATAAGGCAGAGTATCACAACGAGGCCTATCCTGTATTTCGGCACCTTAGACCGTTCCTTCAAAGCAAACACCGTCCTTTCCTTCTTTTCATTATACAACATTCTGCGCGATAATGCAAGAGAATATCCCCGTTATTTTTTCAGCGACCGCAGCACCTCGCAGAGTCTGTCCACTTCCTGAGGGGTCAGCGTTTCAAAGTGATCCAGCTCGTCCTTGACGGCGGAAAGCACAGGGTCGCTGGTGCGCTTTTTGTGCCGCGAGAGAAAGAACGAGGTAAGCGTTGAGGTCAGCGAGCCTATCAGCCCGATGCCGACCAGCATCAGCGCCATCGCTATCAGCCGCCCGTAGGTCGTGTGGGGCGAGATGTCGCCGTAGCCCACGGTGGTCGCCGTGACGAAAGCCCACCAGATGCCGTCGTCAAAGGCCATGCCCTCTGCATAATGGATAAGCACGCCGCCCGTGATTATCGTCATCAGCGTCGCAAACACAACGTATTTGAAGCCGTTGGTGTTGTAGAAGCTTTTAAGCTTTCTCAGCGGCCGCGAGAGGAAGGCGATTATCCTAAGCAGCCCCAGCACGCTAAGCACGTTGTCAAGGGTGCCGCTCCCGAAAAGTATCACCCCATGTATTGGCAGCAGAGCAAGAATGTCCATGTAGTTGCGCTTTAAGAACCTGTGCTTGTCGCCTGCCTTCGTAAGCCTTATCACAAAATCGGCAAAGAACAGCAAGTACACGATGATAAACAGCGCTCTCTCCCACTTTTTCAGGTTCTGGGTCGCATCAATTACTATCAGCACAGAGGCCAGCACCGCAAGGGCGCTCATTATCACGTCGTAAGCCTTGTGCAGCAGCTTTTCCTTGTCCATATCCTCACCGCCTTCAAGTATTATTGCTCCCCCAACTAAACCTTGCCAAAAATACTTGACAAAAACAAAAAATCTCTGCGTTACAAAAGCTTGAAGGGCGACAGCCCATCTGCGCTTTTGTGCCTTGATGTTTTTTTGCCTGCGTCTTTTCAGGCAACGTTTAATTGGTGGAGCAATAGTATTATACATCATTCGCGGTGAGAATTCAAGAGCTGCGCCCTGCATTTGCCGCTAAATTGTCTATTTTATCCACAAATCCACCGAGGTTTTTAAATATTTCTTATCCTTCGCTATTGAAAAATGCCGCCGCTTGCGGTATAATAGTAATTGGAGCAACGTGTCTTATCGCTTTAAAGCGGTGCATTTCATGGAGGAACAATATGTGCGGTATAGTAGGCTTTACTAATAATATACAGAACGCCGACGAGGTCATCGGAGCGATGATGGAAAGGATAGTCCACCGAGGACCCGATTCCGGCGGAAAGTACGTTGACGATAACGTTGCCATGGGCTTTCGCAGACTGTCGATAATCGACCTCAGCGACAAGGGCAGCCAGCCTATCTTCAACGAGGACCGCTCTCTTGTCATCACCTTCAACGGCGAGATATACAACTATCAGGAGCTGAGAGACGAGCTGAAAGCCGCAGGCCACAGCTTCTATACCGAGACCGACACCGAGGTCCTTATCCACGGCTACGAGGAATGGGGCAAGGATATGCTCCAAAAACTCAGGGGGATGTTCAGCTTCGTCATCTACGACAAGGACAAAAACGAGCTCTTCGGCGCAAGGGATTTCTTCGGCATCAAGCCCCTCTATTACGCCAAGATGGGCGACACCTTTATGTGGGGCAGCGAGATAAAGAGCTTTATCGAGCACCCGGATTTCAAAAAGGAACTCAACGAGAATGCCCTCGAGAGCTATCTCTCCTTCCAGTATTCCGTAAGCAAGGAGACATTTTTCAGGAACGTTTTCCGTCTGCCTCCTGCACACTGCTTCACCTACAAGAACGGCGAACTGAAGATCAACCGCTACTGGGAGATCAGATTCTCTCCCGACGAAGGACCCGATCTTGACGAATGGGTAGAGCGTATAGGCGAGACCTTCAAGGATTCCGTCGAAGCACACAAGATAGCGGACGTTGAGGTAGGCTCCTTCCTTTCCAGCGGCGTTGACTCCAGCTATGTTGCTGCCGAAGCCAACGTTGACAAGACCTTCACCGTAGGCTTCGGCGAGGATGAAAAATACAACGAGATAGGCTACGCCAAGGAATTCTCGAAATACATCGGCAAGGACAATTTCTCCGAGACTATCCGCCCAGAGGATTTCTGGGGCAACTTCGCAAAGATACAGTATCACATGGACGAACCTCTTGCCGACGCTGCTGCCGTTGCGCTGTTCTTTGTGTGCAGGCTGGCTGCAAAGCAGGTAAAGGTCGTGCTCAGCGGCGAGGGTGCAGACGAGATATTCGGCGGATACAATATCTATCACAACCCCGACGACATGGCCTCCTACAACAAAATACCCCGTCCCATAAGACGAGGCATCGGTGCCGTTGCGCAGAAGCTCCCCAAGAAGCACGGAGTGAATTTCCTCATCCGAGGCTCACAGGACCTGAGAGAGCGCTTCATCGGCAACGCATATATCTTCACAGAAAAAGAGCGCAAGCAGGTGCTCGGCATAAAGACCACTGCTCCTGCTCCCGAAGAGATAACCAAGCCCTTCTACGACCGCTCTGCTGCATGGGATGAAGTCACACAGATGCAGTATCTCGACCTGCACCTCTGGATGACAGGAGATATACTCCTCAAAGCCGACAAGATGAGCATGGCTCATTCCCTGGAGCTGAGAGTTCCCTTCCTGGACAAGAAGGTCATGGCTCTTGCCCAGCAGATACCCACACGCTTCCGCGTAACAAAGGAAAACACCAAGTACGCTATGCGTATGGCTGCTCTCAAAGCCTGCCCTCCCCAGACCGCGAACAAAAAGAAGCTGGGCTTCCCTGTGCCCATAAGAGTATGGCTCAAGGAAGACAAATACTACGAGGAGGTAAAGGCCTGCTTCACATCCGAGAACGCCAAGAAGTTCTTCAACACCGACAAGCTGGTGCGCCTGCTGGACGTTCACCGTTCCGGCAGCTACGACTACTCGAGAAAGATATGGACTGTCTATACCTTCCTTGTTTGGTATGAAGTTTATTTCTGCTCGCCCAAGGGAGAGAGGACACAGCCTGCTGCGGTGGATGCTCAATGATAACCGAGCTTAGATATTCAAACACCAACACCTATCTGATACAAAGCAAAAGCTCTGCCCTGCTGTTCGACACCGGCTGGGCAGGAACTTTTCCGGCGTTCTGCAAGGCTCTCGGCGAGAAGAAGCTCAGAGCTCAGGACATCTCCCTTCTGCTCATCTCCCACTTCCACCCCGACCACATGGGCATCGCTCAGGATATCGCCGAATGCGGGGTGACT
>CAMVOF010000011.1:0-25698 GCA_947169055.1 uncultured Clostridia bacterium | reverse complement strand
CTCTTTTTTCATAGTTGACGGCCAAATGATGAATGCCGGAGTATATGGATTATCAGCTTCTTTGTCAAATAGCTGATCGGAGTATGTAATAAACTTAACTTCACCATTTACAGTAAAAACATCTGCACTTGAATGATAGCCTTCAAACGTAAGAAAATCTTCTATGATAAAAGCTGCGTTATGTGATCCATTTACTGCTATTTCAATTGCTGCTGCAAGTTCTTCAGGTTTATCAACACGAGTAACGCCCTTGCTTCCCGCAGAATCAACAGGTTTAACTATAACAGGCCAATTGAAGTAGTCAATATCATTTATAGGTGCTTTTATATCAGTATATCTTTTTGCGTGAGGACAATTAAATCCGTTGTCAATAAGAAATTGTCTAAACAATCCCTTGTCTTGTAAAATGGACGTGGATTCATATGAGCCTGCAAAATTCAGCCCCATCTTCTCTGCCACATAAGCAGCAGTAACTACACCTGGATCACAAGCAAATGAAACAATGCCATCAATCTTAAGTTTTTTGGCAGTTTCAAGCACAGCACCTTTCTCAATGATGCTGACATTGCAGTATTCATCGGAATACTTGTGAGCAATATTATCCGGAAGATAATCGCAGGTTATTACATAACAGCCAAGCTCGTGAGCTGCTTTTATTACCGGCAGAGCATAACGCGATCCGCCGAGGATCATTAGTTTTTTCATTCTTCAACTTCCTTCTTCTTTTTCTTTCCAAAAAGGCCTTTAACTGTTGAAACAAGGTACTCAAAACTGTCTATATGGAAAATCTTCGACAACAAATAGTATAATACCACTCCGACCGGAACTTGTATCAACAAAGTAATCCAGCTTCTCAATCCTATAAACTGAACACAATAGACAACTGCACCCATTATAGCTGATATTCCAATCTGAGGCATAATGTCCAAGATCTGATTTTCGTAGCTATATCCAAGAAGCTTTCTGTTTGGCCAAGAATTTATTATCTGACTTAATATCGAAGTCACAAGTAGACTGTATGCCATTGCTTCAACACTTATAAACATTGTTATAAGAATCGCAGTTATTCCAACCGCTTTTTTTATTATTTCAAGGATAAGAAACAAGTCGCTGCGCCCTAAGGCTTTCATAGCGTTCAGATTAGCGGTATTTATCGGATGGAAAGCGTAAGTAATACAGAAGATGCGAAGAAACAGTACACAGGGGAGCCATTTTTCTGTTAATATGAGTTTGACCAGCGGCTCAGCACATACTGCTAATCCTACCATAAGAGGCATCATCAGATAAGTGCTGGTTTTAATTGCACGTCTTGTCATATTTCGGACCTTGGCTTTGTCATCCTGAACATTAGACATTGTCGGAAGAAGAACACTATCTATTGAAGCGTTTATATTTAAAACTATGAACTGAGGGAACTTTTTTCCCTGATTGTATTGAGCAAGATCTTGTTTTGTATATTTTTTTCCGATTATAAGCTGCCTTACATCGTTATATACAGTATCTAACAGTTTTGAAACCAACAGTTTCCATCCGAACGAAAATAAACCTTTAAGTCTTTGAAATGAAAACATTTTCTTCGGACGCCATTTAACTGTTATCCATAATAGTATTGTATCAACAGTTGTGTTAAACAGCATTTGCATTACTAAAGCCCAGACACCGAAGCCCAGATATGCCATTGTTATTCCAACAACAGCCGCCCCGAGAGTTCCGCCAAGTGTAGCAAAAAAGAAGCGCTTAAAAAGAAGATGCCTTGAAACATACGCCTGCTGTACGTTTTTTACTCCGGAAATGATCAGTATCAAACTTAATACTCTAACGATCGGGGTCAATTCAGGCAGATCATAAAAGTATGCTATCAAAGGGGCAATCAAAAACATTATAAGATACAGGATCGAGCACATAACAATGTTAAAATAGAATACACTTGAAAAGTCCAGATCATCGGCATCTTTTTTTTGAATCAAAGCATTGCCCATTCCGCTGTCAACAAAAACCTGCATTATCGTCGTAAATACAGTGACAAGAGCTACAGTACCATATACATCAGGGTCAAGTATTCTGGCAAGAACTATTGATACAAGAAATGTTACACCCTGAGCGCCGCATCTCTCCAAGAATCGCCAAATTAGATTTGATGTTACTTTTTCTTTGCTTGTACTCATTTCAAACCTTCTTATTATTTGGAATTAAGATATGTAAATACGTCTTCCCATCTTTCAATGACGGTACTATCTTGGGGAAGAATTGTTTTGCCGCACTCTTTAGGATAGGTAGTTGGCATAATAAATTCATCAAATGACATTTGTTCGATTTGATCTATACAATAACAGGGAATATTCTCAATATCAAAAGCTTCTTTTAAAACTCCGTTACGATTAAAATAGAACTTCTTCCCGAAAAATGACAGAATGGAAATATTACCCAAAGCATAGGAATTCTTCTGAGCAAAAATCCCAATATCCATTTGGGATAATAATCTAGCATACTTATCGTAATCCATAAAGTCTGTAATTATGGTGCATTTGTCTTTCCAATGTATTTCAGCATATTCTTTTACTCTATTTATGTATTCTTCTTTCCCGTAAGACAGAACCACAAAAAGATGAATTTGATTGCTTTTGAATTTTTGCAAAATGTTCATTATTTCCACATGAGTATGGTCGTGTCCTGAATGTTCAATTAATACATTTGTATCATTGTGATCCATTATTATAGGCTCTTCACGAATCCTTTTTAGAGTACTATACGTATTGATATCGGGATTAGTGTACGGAATGCAGATTGTATCGGGGATTTTCCCAAAAGCTTTTTTTAGGCTAACCACATCGACTGTATTGGCTATTCCTATCAACTTAAATCCTCGAATCCTGAACCTGATTGATCTGGTCATAAAACGTTTGATAACCTTCACAATAAAGTTATCACCAAGCTTTGTTATAAATCCAATATCGCTTCCCCATGTGCGCCAAACAATTTTGTTTAGGTATTTCTTTTTTACTTTAAGTATTTCAAGCGGCTTCCTAAGATCATGAATAAAAACATAATCATTATCAGCTGCATACTTGTTTATTAATTCGTGAATGGATTTTTTTTCGAAAAGAACACCATATCCTTTTAGTTCAGAATAGACTTTCTCATGATTTGTGACAAATATATTATGTTCGTCGGCAAATGAATCCAGACTAAGAATCTTTACAAGACGAGTATTGAATTTCAATTCATTATGTAGAAGTAGATGTACATGATTCATTCGTATTTCTCCTGTTTCGCTATATAATACCTTTTCTGATATTACGATTAGACAAATATCCTAAACATACCCAGAAAGCTGAACTTGAGATAATAGTTCCAGAAACAAAGTATCTTCCGATACCTATGGCAATCATTACTATAGTAAACGGCTTTAATTCTTGTTTGGCTTGAACAATTCCAATCAAAGTAGAAATAATGATAGATAAGACTAAAAATGTGCCCACAACAGTTCCGAAGTCCATTAGTAATTCCAAAACAAAATTATGAGCAAAATATCCATCAAACCCTTGAGTTGCCAAATAATATCTGTCAGTATATAATCCAGATATGCTAGCCCCTGATTTTTCAATATATTCCCAACAGATTTTGTAAATTCCTCCTCGGTTACTATCATCAAACAACTGTTCATTTAAAAGCATAGTTATTGAACGGCTGTGAAACCCCATTTTTTCAATGATGTTACTAATAAACTGAATAACTGCATTAAATTCAATAATAAACACAACAAAAAAAACGATCATGAAGAGTATCTTAATTGTTTTTTTGTATGTTATCGGTTCAACAAAAAGAAAATACAGTTCACATAACAGAATAGTACCAAAAACTATAATAAGAGATTGCCGTCCTCCAAACAAAGACAAAACAACTGAAATTGCAAAAAAGATCTTTTCAATTATGCTCGTTTTATAAGATCGGACAACGTAATAATATATCAAACAAAGTGGAGTTATCCTTATTCCCCAAGACATTGCGCCAAAATATGCAAAACCGGCAAGTATATATACAATTAATAAGGCAGGAGTCAATATAAAGAGCATTTTTCTTATTATTCCGAAAAGATAATCCCACGAGGTATATTCCGAGATCAAAGCGGAACAAAACATACCTATTATAGCGGCTTCCAGAAGAGTTTGGGAATTATCGATGATATAACTTTGGGATGTACTGAAAAAACAGTATGATACTGCAATTAATAGTAAAAAACATATTGTATTTCTTAAACACTTTTTTGAAGTGCGATTGATTGGATATTTGATTAAATACATTCCTAAAGCCAAAGACATCGAAATAACATAAATATATGTTCCTATATTGCTGTTATTAAAAAAACGAAATGATAAATACCTTAAGATAGCTCCGATAGAACTTCCCAGAAGCTGAAAGGAAATAAGATATGATATATACTTTGTTTTCTTATCAATATCAGGTGATGTTAACTGCGGTTTTGATAGAATTTTTCCCATTCGCTTCTAACCCTTTCCAACCTATCGTTTGTTTTTATAGTTGAACTTTCGGCGGTTCTCTTTTTTACTATATCATCAAAGGAGCCGATGACTTTTGCCGGAACACCGGCAACTACAACTCCAGACGGAATATCCTTGGTAACAACACTTCCTGAACCGATGATTACGTTTGGGCCGATCTTGACATTCGGCATTATCCTTGTTCCGGAACCAATGAATACATTATCCATTACTTCAATGCATCCTAAATGAGATCTGAATTCTGTTTTTTTGTCAGGAAGGTTGTTTAAAACCTTGTGAATTATATCATGTGTAATAAATCCGACATTTGCAGCTACTGCTATATTATTATGAAGCTTAATGAATTTCGGATCAGCCGGAAGCTTTCTCGGTTGGAAATGAACATTTTCACCCATCTCAAAAAAATATCCGAACTTCTTCAGCAGTTTTGATCTTCTTTCTGCGCTTGGGATAACGAAAAAAGCTAAACGGATTAATTGATATTTAAAAACATAGTTCATAAATATTCACCTTTCAGATTATCTAAACCATTTATCAATCTGTTCTTCTATCATCGGCACAACCCGAGAAGGCTTATCATATTTTTTAATGATCGGTTTATCATAGGCAAGTTTAATTGCCTTACCGAGATTCTTGATGTTCAGTACGACTCGAAGATAACCCTCTTCTTTTAATGCCTGGGCAACTTGTAACTGATGATCATCAGAATGCTCTCCAAAGCGTTTAAATCTGGGGACTGCAATAACTTGCTTACCCTTCTTTAATGCCCCTATCAAAGCACCCGTGCCTGCATGAGTAATGATAAGATCAGCTTTATCCTGGTATTCTGAAAATTCCTCGGGAGAAAGATATCTTTTGTATCCGATACTATGGGGCAGGTACTTGGTTTCAGCTATCTGAGCAAAAATCGGTTCGGTGACCTCCCCGGATTCTGCCAATCTGTCAAGTTCCCGGATCAATCTGTCAAATTGAAATTTTCTCGATCCTGTAGTTACAAAGATCAATATATTCCACCCCCATATACACCCTTCGGATATAGTTCCTTCAAAGGCTCCCATTGATAAATAAACATATCGTACCAACGATGCTTATATACTATCTTTGCAGCTTTAGTTCCGTCATGCACTCTTGCAAAGGTTTCGATATATATATTTTTCTTCCCGAAAAGATGTCCCCAGAAAACTGTCGGTATTGCAGCTCGGGTGCCAGTCGATATTATTACATCGGGCTTTTCAATAAACAAGTGTTTCAAACTCAGAAAACAGTTTAGGAAGAACTTCATATACCCGATCATTTTTCCTCCGCCTGGTTTTATAAGTGTATAATCACTTTGAGTATCATAATCTGTTTTTTCAGTGACAATATAAGTCGAATACTTCTCTCCAAGCTTCTTGAGCATTGAAAGCTGTTCAAAATGTCCGCCTGAAGAGGAAATAAGACAGATCTTTATTTCCTTACCTTTTTTCATAAGAAATCACATCCAATGTTATAATTCCACCGTCGCTATCCTCGGCTCGAAGCAGCAGGTGGGTCTTACGCAGACTATGCGCACTCCGCTTGCACGCTGGGGGCCGACTTTCATGAACGTTGCCAGCACACTGGTCTTTCCGTGGAGACCAAGCGGGCCGATGTCGGCTTCGTTCACGCGGCGGGTTATTTCTTTTTCCATTTCCGACTGCACATCGTAACAACCGTCTGCCTGAGCCTGGAGCATCATCGAAGCCGCTTCAAAATGGCTTCTGCCGATCCCGACTGCAAGCGTACAGGGCGAGCATCCGAGCTGCGAAACAGCCTCGGTCGCCCAGTTTACAATCTCGTCAAGCACCACCTGAGTGTTGTGTTTGTGGAAAACGCGGTAGGTCTTGCCTCTGATTGCAGGACCGCCGCCGAACATCAGGATATGCAGACGGATCACATCGTCATCGCAGCGTCTAAGAAGTATGGGCGCAGGCTCAACTCCTGCGCTGTCGGGGTTCAATCCGCCGGACTGATCTATACGGTGACTGTCGTCTCCCATGATGCCCATGGGCCTGCCCGGAAGGGCTCTGAGCCCCTGCTTTACGCCCTCTCTGATTGCATCAAGAAGCTTGCCTGTCACGGCCTGATTCTCACCGACCTCAAGCACAAGATGGGGTATGCCCGTATCGTCGCAGAGTGGAGAACGATTCTTCTCCGCAGCCTCAGCGTTTTCAAGTATCGTCTCCAGCACCCACTTCGCTTTATCATTCGACTCACGCTCTATCGCTTTTCGATAGGCATTTTTCTTATCCTCACGGAAGGTGGAGCCTGCCGAAACGAGAGTGTTCTTTACAAGCTCGACCGTCTTTTCATAGTCAAAATTACTCATAAATGCTCCTCCCGTGCGCCGCCGCAATTATCGCAGGATAGCGGTCAACCTTGAGAATATGCAGTGCTTCCATGCCCTCTTCGGGAAAAGCCGCAACTTTTTGCTCAAGGGTCTTGTCGCCCAGCAAAGCCGTCACGGGCGGTATCACCGCATAGACTGCGTTGTACTTGTCAAGCGCCTCAACAGTCTCCTTGTGCAGAGCACCCTTGCCGAGATGCAGCTTGATGCCGTGCTTTGAAAGGGGCTCGATACTGCTTTCGATCTCCAGTTTGTTGCTTGATGTGGGTCCCACACCCGCAGGACTTACCGCCGTGTGAAAGATCACACCGCCTTTAAGATCGACGTTTATCTCATCAAGTCTGCCTTCCTCCGCC
This sequence comes from uncultured Clostridia bacterium, assembly GCA_947169055.1. Taxonomy (GTDB): domain Bacteria; phylum Bacillota; class Clostridia; order Oscillospirales; family Ruminococcaceae; genus FB2012. The sequence continues at coordinate 18,457 of CAMVOF010000011.1, read as the reverse complement.
AGCTTTACCACCTTCGGGAGCACGGCGTCGCGCCCGCAGAAGATATAGCCGGAGATATAGACTGTGTCGCCGACGTTTAAGGAGTTGATGACTTCGTCGGTTATGGGGGTTGTTAATTCTGTTGACATATATCCTCCGTCACTCATTTACTGCAAAGAGCTTAACATGGCCGCTTTCGTCTCTGATAACACCGTATGCTCTTGCTCTGTAGTAGATTTTTTTAGCCCAATTGGTATGCGGTTTGATCTCGTTCATCTTATTTCCGCCAGAGCCCTTTACAACTCCGCCGCCTGTGCCGAGTATCTGGCAGGCATCGTCATACTCTTCTTTGGTAACAGCCATCATAGCGTTGACGAACTTAACGTGTGTGGGATGAATAACTGTACGTCCAACAAAGCCGTTTGCCTTGTCCAGGATCACTTCTCTGAGAAGGCCGTCTATTTCATCATTCACAAGGGTTTTGCGGGTAACCAGATAGTCTTCGATGCCGTAGTGAGGAAGTTCGTCAAACATCAGTTCCTTGGGAGCTCTGAAATATTCCCAGACAGGTCCCGAAACGACATAGTCATTATCTCTCTCGAACACATTGATTATATCGCACAGACATTCACGTACTGTCATAATATCATAGACCGAATAACCTACTCCGCGGCGCACACCGAATACGGAAGAAAAATCAGTTGCACCTACACGGACCTGCAGCACAAGTTCTCTGTATTTGTCAAGTATCCGCTTGATCCCTGTCAGCTCGTACATACGGGTCTCCTTGTAGGCAACCTCTTTATCCTCTATAATCGGCATACCGTAAATGATCTCACCAAACTTTTCGTTCAGATCGCGAAGATATGCAAAGTATTCATATCCGTTTTCTGCATTGAATTTCGGGAAATTGATTCCGCAGAGGCTTCTGACCTGATGCTTGGTAAGATTTGAACTAAAGTGCTTGAACTGTGCCAGATCTCTGATACGGACAAAGATAAGCGGGACCTTATCGGCATCGAGAGTACCGTTTTCAACTGCGGAGGTCACATTGTCAAGCAGGTTATGTATGTTTTCCTCAGCTTCAAGCACCTTCTCTTCCGGACAGGCATCTTCGCAGCAAAGCACCATACTTGTCAGTCCGGGCATTGCATTAGAGAGTATCTTCGGAGTAAAGTCCTTGAATCCGGGCATATACATCGTTGCACCCAGACAGTATTGCAACAGCTCCCGTTCTGTGTACTTGTTGAAATGCTCAGGCTCTACAACGAACTGAAAGTCGGGGTTATACATATGATGTCTCATTTATACAGACCCTTCCTTCACCTTAAACTAAACTTCCCTTCGGCGACCATACCGCCTCCGGATAATACTCGTCTATCATTCTCTTTACCAGGCTGCACTGCTTGGCTCGCTTTCTTGCGTCGTCTTCGGTGCTGTCCCAGCTGTGGGTCGCAGCTACTGATCCGCCTGTTTTCAGGTATATCGGCGCGGCGATCCTTATCATCTCGGGGACCTCATAATGTCTGATGAATCCGCCCGTGGACTTGGGGTTCTCGGTATGTATATCGATAGGACAGTCAACAGCCTGTCTCATTGCAGCGAGCATCTGGAGCTGGATATCGCGCACGGGATTGATGGAATCTGCACCGATAGATTCAAGCACCTTTGCCGAGCAGGGATTGCCGTGTCCTGCGTGGGCAGATACCTTGAAATGGCAGTCTGCAGGTATCTCTCCGGCCTTGCGCATCTCGTTGAGCACCCACAGGCAGCCCTCGTCATAAACGAGGAAGCCTCTGCAGCCGAGCTTGGCAGCACGCTTTACGTCCTCTATCGCTCTTACGATCTGCTCCTGTCCGCGGAGTCTGTAGCCCATTCTGACGCCTTCTTCGGTGTGAACGGAAGCCGAAGTATCGGTCGTTGCACGGGGACCTATAGCAAGGATAAGGTCGGTCTCCCACTTGTGAGCCAGCTCCACCATTTTGCCGATCTCGTCATCGGTCAGGCGCATGATACCCTGTGTCTGGGTCACGCGGTGGAGATAAAGCCCGTAGCCGTCCATGGCTTCGAGCAGCGCCTTCATTACCTTCGGGCCCTGAATTCCGGGCACCTCAAAGCGGTACTGTCCGCCGTCGGCGAAGCGCTTTTCGCTTGTCGGAAGATCGTAGGCGTCGCCCTTGGGAAGGCCTATCGACTGTAAGAATTCTCTTGTTTTATCCATGCTGTTCATTTTCATACCTCTTTACTTGTTATTCAGATCTTCGATAAGCTGATCTATAGCCTCTCTGTGGTCAAACACGATGGGCGGAAGCTTTCTGCTGAGTCCCTTGTGGATACGCACATCTATGAATGCTGTCTTTGAAGCATTTTTCATCTTTTCAAGAGCTTCGATAAGCTCCTGCTCTGTTGTGACTGCTTTGCCGACGGTTTCATATCCGCAGGCCTCGGCGATCTTTGTGAAGTCGATCATATGCCCCACCGAGGGCTGCCCTCCCACGCTTTCGTGGGCGCCGTTGTTCAGCACGATATGGATGTAATTCGGACAGGGTCTGCTGCTTGCCATAGCGAAGCTTCCCATGTGCATTATCGCAGCCGAATCGCCGTCGAAGCAGACAAACTTTCTGTCAGGCTTTTCAAGTGCCATACCAAAGGCCACCGATGAAGCGTGACCCATAGAGCCCACATTCAGATAATCGTGAGCTTTGGTCTCATTCCTGCGCTCACGCAGGAAGAAAAGCTCTCTTGTGGCTCTGCCGGTGGTGGCGGAATAGACCGTATCCGCAGGCATATTATTGAGGACGACCTCGATAGCCTCCTCACGGCTCATGGGATATACCGCATCAACATTGTTGGCTTTCTCTGATGCCGCCATAACGCCTTTAGGAGCGATAAGTCCGTAAGGGGCACGGTTCTCTTTGCAGTATGCTATTGCCTTTTCGATGACAGATGCAAACTCGGCGTCATCGTCGGTGAGCACGGTGTATGGGATATGCATAATATCGAGCAGCTTGGGAGTTATCTCCCCTTGCAGCTTGTGCTGAGGGTGGTTGGGTTCGGTATCGCCTTGTCCCCGCCAACCGATAAGCAGCAGCATCGGAACGGCATACACATCCTTATCAACAAGGGATGCCAGCGGATTCACCGCATTTCCCTCACCTGAATTCTGCATATACACAAGGGGTATCTCTTCTGAAGCAAAATAGTGCCCCGCCGCGATACCCACAGCGTTGCCCTCGTTAGCCGCGATAATATTACTCTCCGGCATATTAGCCAGAGCGTAATTGCAGAAGCCATTCAAATAGGAGTCGGGAACGCCGGTGAAAAAGGTGACACCATTCTTTGCAAGGGCTTCAAATACAAGTTTCTGATCTAACATAGAGTTTCCTCACTTCTTGGCTTTGAACAATGTGAAATACTCAGGGCTGTCGGCCTTGCAGATGCTCCAGGCCTTTTCAAAGGCGGTAACGATATCCTCCGGCAGAGCCCCCGCTTTAACGGTATCCATATTCTGTTTCAGGTGATTCAGCTTTGAAGCCCCGATGATTATTGCATCTCCGCGCTCTGCGTCAAGCATCGAATGATATACGAGCCAGCGGTATGCAGCTTCTATTGTTGTTATGCCGAACTTCTCGCATTCTGCTTTAAGCAGATCAACGGCCTCAAAATATGACTTTTTCCAGTACCGGTTCTGATAATTCGGACGGTGGGTAAAACGCCCGTCAGTAGGGGCGTCCTCGAACTTTCCGTAGCGCCCGGTAAGCAGACCGCCTGCCATTGGGTTATATACATAGAATCTCATACCGAAATGGTTCAGGCAGGCGTCCAGTTCGGTCTCTGCCTTCCGTGTCAGGGGATTGTAAATGCCCTCGTAGACCGTGGGCTTGACCCACCTGTTTTTTTCACAGAGGTGGCATACATCGGCGACCATCCAGGCAGGGAAGTTTGAAAGCCCCAGCTCCTTGAACTTACCTTGCGAGTGAAGATCCGCACAGGCTGAAAGCACAGATTCCACAGGTGTAGCGGGATCAGGAAAATGCAGATAGAAAGTATCGACGTTGTCGAGCTGCAAACGCGAAAGGGACTCGCCCAGCTGCATATATGCGGCCTCGCCGTCAAGTTTTCCCGTGATGCGGGGATTGACCTTGGTGGCAATCTTCACCTTACCTCTGCCGATCTTTTTCAGCGCTTCGCCGATGAGCCTCTCGCTCTGTCCCTCGTTATATACATAAGCGGTATCGAGTTCATCATAACCTTCCGCAAGAAAGGCGTTTATGAATTCTTCGGAGTCGGGCGAAAACACCGACTCGCCGAAGGTCATTGTTCCGAGGACGAGTTTCATCAGACACCTCCAAGCACAGTCATAGGGTTAACAAATACTCCGCTGCCGTCAATCTTCTCTATCGCTTGGACAAGTCTGTTAAGCGTTTCATCGTCGGCCTGTCCTTTTGCACAGACATGGAGCTTATTGATTATATCTTCTTTGGATAACGGGTTTTCGGGGTCTCCGCGGGGAACGAGAACTGTTTCCTCAAAAACTTCTCCCGCTTCGGTAATGACCTCGACCCGTGTACCGCGAATACCCTTTTCTCTGTTCTCCATTGTTTCATCGGGTATCAGCTCGGTCTTTTCAATCAGTCCGGCAATGTCAGAAGTCAGGTTTGAAAGATCCATATCCGAAATGCCGTAGCTGCCGTTTTTCAGAGCGCAGGCCAGTGTATACTGTATCGAGAATTTGGTTTCATCCTGATCCTTCGGGAGCTTGATACCCGCAAGCTTGATAGCGTTGGGATAGATATATACGTTGACTTTCTTTATATCCCGGGGATCAACTTTTTTATGCAGCTGGATCGCGGCATCTATCCCGCAGTGAGTGTGACGGCAGGAAGGATAGAGCTTGAAATAGCAGTCATGGAGCAGCAGATGATCCGAACCCTTGAGATACTTTTCGTGTACTTCATCGGTCACCGCATGGAACCAGCCGTTGGGGCCTTCCAGAGCTTCTTTTGGACCCTGAACGCCCTCGTTGGCGAGCATAGCCGCAAACACTCCGTTTTCTGCTGCTTTGCCGGGATTAAGGGGCTTGATTGCAGGACGGGAGTCTCCGTAGGAAAGCAGCCCGCCGGACATCGTCGTTGCAAGGGCAATGGCATCTTCTATTCCCTGAGCATCAAGATGATATAATCTGGCACAGGCAGCAGCACAAGCAAGTGTACCTGCCATCCCCGTTGAATGGAAGCCGCGCTTTACCATTCCAGGCATAGCGGCCGAAGAGATACGGATGTATGCTTCGTAACCAGTTGCTAAAGCAATCAAAACGTCATTATTGCTGCAACCGAGTTTATCTGCTAATGCGAATACCGCAGGAATTATATGTACTCCTGCATGACCAGCGGCTTTTTTGTTGCCGTCGTCAAGTTCGGCACCATGGCCGTAAAGAGCATTCATAAATGCTGCTGTTCTGACAGGATATTTTTTCTTTTGAAACATTATGATAGATCCTTCTGCAGAACGGCTAGAACATACAACGTTTTCTGTTTTTTGATTAAATTCTCTATTCTGTTTATATCCTGCAAATGCAGCAGCAAAAAAATCAATTATAAGCAGTTTTAATGAATCAATATCCTGTCTTTTCACATCACTTATTTGCGATAAACTTACAGAAAGATTTTGCGCTTCTTTCATAAACTATTATCCTTATTAATGTCTTCTTTTGTCCATATCTTTTTTATATGTCAAGACATGTTCTATGGCATAACTAAAGAATGGTAAAGGATCACTCCAAGAAAAGATATAATCTTTAGAATTTTTGAAATCGAACCATGATGGTTTTGTCTTGAAACGATCTGGAGATTTTAAAAACCACATAATATCTGTGTGAAAATATCTTAGTGCTAAATGCATAGGTATTTCTTTTGTAAACTTATCAATAGGCACATTGTATGCAAGTTCAAGCATCCTTCTGACGGGCTCAGTTCCGGCCCAATCACATATTTTTATACTTGCGGGGATTCTTCCGTTGATTTCCATGACCTTTGGAGTATTATCTCTTGGATCCATTATAAAGCCGATATGACCAAAGCTTGACCAGCCTATTTTTTCAAGCAGTTTTTTTGAACTTTCAATCATGACAGGATCATTTATTGTTCTTATAAAGCATCCCGGGCCTCCGTCTATCGGAAACCATCGGCATGACTCAACAACCAAAACCGCCTGGGCAATGTGATTTTTATCCATCATCACATATCCGCCGTATTGAAGTCCGCCTTTGGGTATCAGTTCCTGAATTACATACTCCTCTATTCTAATTGTTCCTTCTGAGATATACCGGCCCAGTTCCTGACGGTCCTTTATCCTTTTGAATCCGGCTCCTCCGCTACCTTTTCTCGGCTTTGCTGCAAGTGGGAAGGAGACCTTTGACAGGAATTCGTCAAGCGTTTCCGAGTCTCTCTTTGTGATCGGACAAGGAATACCGTTATCCATGCAGGTCTCCATAGTCAGCTGCTTGTCGTATGCCTTGACAAAAGCTTCGTAAGGAGCGGCGATCAGCTTGATATCTCTGAGCACGCCTTGCCTTTTCAGTTTATGCATTATTTCAGTTGAGGGCTCAAGCATCGGAAAAACAACATCATACTTATTCTTCTTCAGTTCTTTCCTAATTGCTTTTTCATATATGACTTTGTCTTCACGAATACCTTTTACAATAACCGCACGCTGAGGATATCTTGATGTGCATCCGACATCAAGCCTCGAAGCGTTGATAGTTGTAACAATACAACCGAGATCGTGTAACTGCTTCAGAATGCTTGGAATCTGCCGGCCGTAGCCGTCAAGCACCAAAACCCTTATTCCTTTAAAATCCATCTCACTCGCTCCTCAGCGGCCTTACCGCCTTATTCAGCAAATATGTCTTGCTGTTATCCCCCAGCACGCCGTGAATGACAGTATAGCCCAGCCTTACCAGCCATTTCGGGAACCACAGGACTATCTTTGCTCTGCCTTCCTTTACCTCCCGGCTCAGATAAGCCTTAGTGTTCATGCGCTTAGGGTCTTTGATTATCCTTATATCGTTCTCCGGCTCAGTCCTGACCCAATCGGTCACTGCCCTTGCCGCGTTTTTAATGCTCAGCACCTCGTACTCGGTGCCGTCACCGATCATATATGCGATATCCGGGCTTTTCAGATAATAGCGCTTCTGTATGTCGCGCTTGATCTCGGGGGTGTAAACAGGTGAGAATCTGTATATCGAATAGCTGTTGCCGAACATCCCGCAGATATCTTTCAGTTCGGTCTCGGCCATAGCCTTTGATTTTCCGTAGTTGGTGACAGGGTGCGTCGGTGTTTCAACGCTGACGATGCCTTTTGTAAAGCCGTAAACATCAACCGTACTTATCTGCAGGATCAGGATATGCTTCTCGCTTGATGCGATAAACACATTCTTTGCGCACTCTACATTGATCTTGTAGTATCTGTCCCAGGAAAGATCATCCTCGCCGGCTGTATGTGCAAGCGCCGCAAAGTGCATTACTCTGTCGATCTCATATCTGTCGAAAACATCTCTCAGCGCAACAATATCCGCAAGATCAACGATCTCGTGATGATAGCGCTCATTTTCAAAGCTGCTTTCCTTGCAGTCGAGACCGACAACTTCGTACTGCTGCTCGATCAGCTTTTTCACAACATAGCTCCCGATCATCCCGGAAGCGCCTGTTACTAATATCCTCATACGAAAGTTTTCTCCTTGTTGACCTCTTTTTCAACCGCTTTTACGAGCTTTTTAAGCATCCACTTCGGCTTGTGACCGATAACCTCGCCAAGCACTGCAATCACCGTCCAGACGATCATTTTGATATCGAAGGATCTGCTCATCTTTTTCAGATAATACAGATCAAGCTCCAAACGTGTGGGAAGCACCAGCTTCTCGTAATCCTCTGCATCTTCTACACAGTCACCGTAAAGGTAATCATACAGCGCGGAAGGTCCTGTGAGTCCTGCAGAAACTTTTCCCGCAGACCGGTATTTACCTCCGCGTGTAATCTTCATCTGATCGACAGCCGCGGGTCTCGGTCCGACTATGCTCATATCGCCCTTAAGGATATTGATAAGCTGCGGCAACTCGTCGATCTTTGTAGCTCTGATGAACTTGCCGAAGGAAAATATCCTGTCCTCATCTCCGCGGAAAACAGACTCGTTAGCCTTGCCCTGACGCATCGAACGGAATTTGTACATCCGAAACGGCTTGTTCCCTTTGCCGATACGATTAGCCTTGTAGAATATCGGCCCAGGATCAGATATCTCGATGCCGATTATCGCTATGATCCAAAACGGAAGAGTTCCGATCAGTCCGAGCATGGCGCAGAAGAAATCAAATCCTCTTTTGGCAGAAATATAGTTCTTATCCAAATCAAACACTCCTAAAAACGCATTCAAATGCTTCTGCGTAATCACAGCCTGCCTCAGCACCTCTGTAAGCCGCAAGACCTTTCAGTGCTTCCACGCTTCTCGGATGAGGATATGGTCTCATTACGCCTTGATAAGCTGAAAGAGCCTCGATCTTGATATCCACTCCGGCCTCACCGATCTCAACGAAAAGATTGGGTGAAAACCTGTTTTCAGAAGAATTAAGGCTCCATTCCGTGCTTGACGGAACTTCCATATACACAAATTCTTTTAACGCAGGAACACCTTCTCTACGCTGAAAAAGCCGGCAAGCAGCCTGGGCTGCCCGGCTTGTTTCCTGATGATCTATATTTGTGTCAGAAGGATGATGGGTAAAGATAGCCTCAGCCTTCCAGTCCTCGATGCAGCGCTCAATGAACTGCACGAGCTCGAGGTGAGGAACTGTGTTCATCTTGATGTTCGGAAAATCTGCGTGATAAACCTTTTCAACACCCATAATGGACATAGCTTTCGCTTCGTCCTCAGTCAAAGTCGCAGAAAGATTATTGCGAGCGGCAGCATGACCGGACATGATTGCAACCGCAACCTTGTTTCCGGTTTTGATTAGTTTATCGATCGTGGCTCCTGCTCCGAGAACTTCGTCATCCGGATGCGCTACTACAAAAAGATAGTTCATAACAAACTCAACTCTCTAATATTATTTCTCGCTGTGAAAATCTTTACTATAAGTCAAAACTATAACTGTCCGGCAATATCGCAATCCCGTATAACTCTGCGATAGATGCTCTTATCGGGCAGTACCTTATTATAAAGAAGCACATTTCAACTGAAATATTATACCATAATAAAGCAACGCTGTCAAGGAAGATTGACTTTTATTACGAAAAATCGGCAAGTTGGTGCATTTTTTATACTAAAATCCCCGTTTTTTGAGTGTTTTATGAGTGCTGTATGCTTTTGACAGAAGAGCAAAACAGATAACAAAAATGGCGCCTTCAAAATATGCATTTCCAACTCGTTTAATATACTTGTAATATCAGCATTTTTCCTTGGGCAAAACGACCCTTGCTGACGATCAAAACAATGATAAAACATTTGTATTTTTGACTTGACACAAATATTAAACAAAAAAACAAAAAGCCCGAAAAATCAGGCTTTTTCCTATGTGAAAGGTCGCGTAAAAGGTACATATCCTAACTAAAACCGCCCAAATGATACGCGCCCGCTATCTCGTCAAACCGGAATTTGTCAGACCAAAATGCGCTGCGATCATATCGCAGACTTCCTTCCGGGTATCGTTTCCATCGTCCTGTCGCACTACGGTAAAAAATCCGCTGTTTGCAAATTCGTCGTAATGCTCTTTACCGTTGATAAGCGCAAGTCCGAGTTTATAATTCTCCATAACTGTTTCCGGGTTTTCACAGCTTTGGATGACGCGCAGAATAAACTGTTTTTCCGGATCGTCCCGGTCAAAAAAACGTTCAACGCTCATAGACTGCTGCGAAAGCATCACGGCGACACGGTTATAATCTGATATCTCCTTCAACACATTAACGGGGATATTAGTATCAACAATAATCTTTTTATTGTTCTTGGACAGCGAAAGCAGTTCGGCGACCTCAAACTCCGCCGCTTCCTTTCCCGTGCCGAAGATCCATCTTTCATATTCCTCGGGGGAACGGCTCACAAAATCTCTCCAATCGGTCAGATCGTTTAAATAGCAGATGTCCGGCTGAGCGTCCGGCGTTGCCACGATATCTGATACGGCGCTGTGATAATTCTCGCCGCAGAAGACCATATCATATTTTTCCGCGAGCATTTTGACCATAGTCGACTTACCTGCGTATGCGGTTCCGGTGATAAAGTATACATTTTTTAGATAATACTTCAAAATATTGTTCTCGATTTTCAAACTGTATCGCCTCCGCAAATCCCGGTTTGTCGGGATCATTATTATTCCGCATTCTGCCAAACCGGTTTATACGAACTATCTTCTCCGAGCTTCTCTATGGAAAAAGTATCCAAGGTTGATCCTGACCTCTCTGCGGCCAATATCATTGTTTGTATAGCAGCAAGTATCAAATCCGATCAGTTCAAACCCTTGATGAAGATAGAATCCGATTGCATTTGTATTGCAGGACTGAGTCTCTAAAATGATGGCACGCCTTTTCTGCCGGAGGGCAATTTCCTTTGCTTTATCTATCAGCCTCTTTCCAATGCCTTTTCCTCGTAGTGCGTCGCTCACCCATAATTCTGTAACTACGAGTCTGTTCGACCACTCCTCGGGACATACTTCAATACAAGCCATCATTTCGCCAGCATTACTCACAACTCCGTAGGCTTCCGCCCCTTCCCATTGATCCTGATAAAGTGAATCGGGGAAATCATATTCCTCCGGCGTATGAATGATTTCCTCTTTTACCGGTTTTCTGACAATAGAAACAGTGCATCCTTCACAGTCTAACGGGCTAAGCTCAATGTCATAATAGCTGTCGCTTATGGTGACCAAGGGTATGGTTGCGCCTTTCCACTGATCTTTAGGTAATGCGACTATCTCATAATGCATATTCTCTTTTCCTCCTCAAATCCCGGTTTGTTGCTCTCTTCTCCTATGATCAGCATAGCATAAAAATGTGAATTTTTCAATCCCTTGGCACGCAAAAAACCTCTCTTGCCCTGGTAGGCAAAAGAGGTTTCTTTTATGGCGGAGAAGGAGGGATTCGAACCCTCGATGAGCTATTAACCCATACACGAGTTCCAGTCGTGCGCCATAAACCGGGCTAGGCGACTTCTCCGTTTACAACATTAAGATTATATCACATCATTTGGCGTTTGTCAAGGGCTGTGCGGATTTTTTCTGCTTTTTGTGCAAAAATCGCGCATCTGCGCGATCTGCACAGCCCTCGGATTTTACTGTTCTGTTATTTCTTCCGCTTCTTCCGGCTTTTCGATAAGCTCGCCTTCCTCGCTTAGGACCGCAAAGCCCTCCCCGGCGGAGTCCTTCTCGCTGCTGTCAGGCAGGTCGGGGAACTCGTTCACATAGACAGTCTCGCCCTCGATGGGCTTTCTCTTGTTGAAGATATAGAGCATTACGCAGCCGATAACAAATATGCCCAGAGCCACGGATATCTGGACTATGATCTTTGCGTAGCTCGTTTCGTGGAGGACGTACATGGACGCCTGCCAGTTCTCGCCGGAGATCATTTCCGGGTCGGAGGGATCGCCTTTGGAAAGGAAGTACGTATCGAGCATAGCTTCCTCATCGCTTGTCACCTCTACCGCCTTGGTCTCGATCTCGTAGGCAGACACGGGCATCTCGGTTATTTTGCCTGCCAGCATATCCTGGGTAGCGTCGTAGATCTCGTCGAGCTTGCTTATGCCCTCGTCCGATTCGATAACGACATAACCGCCGTTGAGGACGATAAGATAATACACGGACTCGGCCTTTGAATAGGGTATGCCGTAGATAGTCTTTTTCATCTCGCCGGTCTCCACCCTGCCGACAACATAGTCGATCTTTCCGCTTATCATCTCGCCTTTTTCAAATTCCTTGTAGGTCTTGTCCAGGAGCTCCTCGTGGCGGAACATCAGCGCATAGGTGTCGGACACCGAAAGCACCGTAAGAATAAGTCCGATAAGCACAACGAGCAGGCTCAGTCTGACTCCTCTGTCCATGGCGTTATCCTCCCTTCATATCGGGTCATTTCATCCTTTTGATTATAACACAGCAAGTCCCGGTTTGTCAACTTTCAGACAGGATTTTTGCTTTTCCGACAATAAATAGTGTTCAATCTGTAAATATATTAAGCCACAGCCCCAAAAGCCGCAGCAAGGGCGTATCTGCGTAATTTCAGCCTCTGCAGCTGTACAGGCCAAAAAGACCGGCGGTCAAATATGAATAATCTTTAAAAAGAAAAGACCGCTCATTGACAAATCTGAAGCATGATGATATTATTATCATAGGTCATTATGTGATAAGACCATACTTTATTAAATAACGGAGGAATTTATAATGTTTGAAACAGTTGCCAAGATCATTGCAGAAAGAATAGAATGTGATCCTTCCGAGATCAAGCCCGAGTCCACCTTCAGAGACCTCGGCATTGATTCCCTTGATACCGTTGACCTTATGATGAACCTCGAGGACGAGATCGGCATAGAGATCGAGCTGGACCAGAAGGTAGAGACAGTCGGCGAGCTCGTAGATTTCATCGAGAGCAAGCAGGACTGAGCCATGATAAAAAGCAGGATCTGTGAGCTGCTTGGCATCGAGTATCCCGTGCTTCAGGGCGGAATGGCCTGGATAGCAGACGGCAAACTTGCCGCTGCTGTATCCGAGGGCGGCGGTCTGGGTATTATTGCCGCAGGCAATGCCAACGCCGATCATGTCCGTGAACAGATAAGGATAGCCAAGGAGCTCACCGAAAAGCCTTTCGGCGTGAATATCATGCTGATGAGCCCCTTTGCAGAGGAAGTAGCTGCCGTTGCGGCAGAAGAGAGAGTCAGCGTCGTGACCACGGGTGCAGGCAATCCCTCCAAGTATATGGCTATGTGGAAGGAAGCCGGCATCAAAGTCATTCCCGTTGTCGCGTCAGTTGCCCTTGCAAAGCTCATGGAAAGGCTCGGAGCCTCGGCAGTAATCGCCGAAGGCGGAGAAAGCGGCGGCCATATAGGCGAGCTTTCTACAATGGTACTCGTTCCGCAGATAGCGGACGCAGTTGAGCTGCCCGTCATTGCAGCCGGCGGTATCGCCGACGGCAGAGGCGTAGCGGCTGCTTTTATGCTCGGAGCCTGTGCAGTGCAGGTGGGAACAAGATTTCTTGCAGCCGAGGAATGCAGCATACATCCCGTATATAAAGAGAAGATAATCAAAGCCAAGGACCTCTGCACAATGGTGACGGGCAAAAGGCTGGGACATCCCGTCCGTGCTCTGCGCACCAATTTCCAGAGGGAATATCTAAAGCTCGAATACTCCCCTGCCACCGACGAGGAGCTTGAAGCCTTCGGAGCCGGCTCTCTGCGCAAAGCAGTTGTTGACGGCGATAACGACGGCGGCTGCTTCCTCAGCGGACAGGCTGCCGCAATGGTGAAGAAAGTACAGCCGGCGGCTGAGATAGTGAAAGAGCTTGCAGAGGGTGCCGAGCCCCTGCTGAAAGGAGCAGGAGAATGGGTAAGATAGCCTTTGTGTTCTCAGGACAGGGCGCACAGCGTCCCGGAATGGGAAAGGATATATTTGAAGCCTCCGAGGCAGCAAGAGCAGTCTTTGAAAAGCTGGACGCCATTCGCCCCGGAACAAGCTCCCAGTGCTTTGAGGGAACAGACGAAGAGCTGACCCTGACAGCAAACACCCAGCCCTGCCTCTATGCAGTGGAAGCCGCAGCGGCAGCAGCTCTTGCCGAGAAAGGCATCAAAGCCGATATGTGCGCAGGCTTCTCTCTCGGAGAAGTAGCAGCCCTTTCGTATTCGGGAGCTGTCGATGTTGAGACAGGCTTTAGGATCGTCTGCAAAAGAGGAGAGCTCATGCAGCAGGCAGCAGAGGAAAATCCTGCCGCTATGGCAGCTGTGCTCAAACTGCCCAACGAGAAAGTCGAAGAGATATGCGCAGGCATTCCCGAGTGCTATCCCGTGAACTACAACTGCACCGGACAGGTGACCTGTGCTTTCGCCAAAGAGGCTATGCCGGAGCTCACCGCAAAGGTGAAGGAAGCCGGCGGCAGAGCAATACCCCTGAAAGTTTCGGGAGGGTTCCACTCTCCGTTCATGAAGCAGGCAGGCGAGGATTTCCGCTCGGCATTGGATGAGTTTGAATTCAATGCTCCCGGGACCGCCCTCTATTCAAATCTTACTGCCCTGCCCTACGGCGAGGATATGAAGTCCCAGCTCGCATCTCAGATCACTTCTCCCGTTCTCTGGGAAAAGCTGGTGCTGAATATGATCGAGGCAGGAGCCGATACTTTCATCGAGATCGGCGCCGGCAACACCCTCGTGGGACTTATAGGCAGGATAAGCAAGGACGTCAAGACCTTCTGCGCATCCGACCTTGCAGGGCTTGAGGCAGCAGCCGAAGCTCTCGGCAAATAACCTGATTGTGAGGAAATATATATGTTAAAAGGCAATACCGCCATAGTTACCGGAGGCTCGAGAGGCATCGGAGCAGCTATCGTCAAGGAGCTCGCTTCCCTCGGAGCCGACATCGCTATTCTCGACATCGGAAACGAAGACCAGGCACAGGCTCTCTGCGAGCTCGTGGGCAAGGAATACGGCGTAAAGGCGAATTACTATACCTGCAACGTCGCCGATTTCGAGCAGACCAAACAGACAGTCGAGCAGATCAAAAAAGACATGGAGAACATCACCGTGCTCATCAACAACGCCGGCATCACCCGCGACGGCTTGCTCATGATGATGAGCGAGAAGCAGTTCGACGACGTTATCAGCGTGAACCTCAAGGGTGCATTCAATATGATAAAGCACTGCTCGAAGCTGTTCATCAGGAACAAGTGCGGAAGGATAGTGAATATATCCTCCGTATCGGGACTCAGCGGCAATGCCGGACAGGCCAACTACAGTGCCTCAAAGGCAGGACTTGTGGGCCTTACAAAGACAGTTGCAAGAGAGTTCGCGGCAAAGAACATAACCTGCAACGCCATAGCTCCCGGCTTTATCGCAACGGATATGACAGCAGACATAAGCGCCGAGAACAATCCCCTTGCAGCGTCTATACCCCTCGGACGTGCAGGCACACCTGAGGATATCGCAAAGGCAGCTGCTTTTCTCGTCACCTCGTCCTATGTTACGGGCGTCGTGCTGAGAGTTGACGGCGGTCTGGGAATGTAAAAGGAAGGAAATATAAAATGGATAATAAGCTCCGCAGAGTTGTTGTTACCGGCATCGGTGCAGTTACACCCGTCGGCAACACAGTGGAAGAAAGCTGGCAGAATATGCTGGCAGGCAAAAACGGCATAAGCGAGATCACCATATTCGATACAACAGACTACAAGGCAAAGCTTGCAGCCGAGGTCAAGGACTTCGACGCAAGAGCCTATTTTGAAAAAGCAGACCTGCTCAAGACCGACAGATATGCACAGTTCGGCGTTGCGGCAGCTGAGGAAGCAGTTAAGGACAGCGGCTTTGAAGGCACCATCGACCCCGAGAGATGCTCGGTTTATTTCGGCTCGGGCATCGGCGGAATACTCACCTTCGGTGCAGAGCAGAACAAGCTCATGCAGAGAGGGCCCAAGCGTGTATCGCCTTATTTCGTTCCCATGATGATCGCCAATATGGCGGCAGGAATGATAGCCATACGCTTCAACTGCAAGGGCGCTGCAATGCCCTCGGTAACAGCCTGCGCTTCCGGCTCGAACGCTATCGGCGAGGCTATAAGGGCTATCCGCCACGGCTATACAGATCTTGCCATAACAGGCGGCTGCGAGGCTGCTATCTCGCCCATCGGCGTGGCAGGCTTCATCAATATGCAGGCTCTCTCGGTCTCCGAGGACCCGAATGCGGCTTCCCTCCCCTTCGACAAGCGCAGAGGCGGATTTGTCATCGGTGAAGGCGGTGCTGCACTTATCCTCGAAGAGTATGAGCACGCAAAGGCAAGAGGCGCCAAGATATATGCAGAAGCAGTGGGCTACGGTTCTACCTGCGACGCTCACCACATCACAGCCCCCGACCCCGAGGCAGGCGGAGCTTCAAGAGCTATGAAGCAGGCTCTCGAGGAGGGAGGCTATTCCGAGAAGGATACGGTCTATATCAACGCCCACGGAACAGGCACTCCCCTGAACGACAAGAGCGAGACCAAGGCCGTTAAGCTCTCCATGGGCGAAGATGCCGCAAGGAAGGCTTATATCAGCTCCACAAAGTCCATGACAGGCCATATGCTGGGAGCTGCAGGTGCTATCGAAGCTATCGCCTGCGTTAAGGTGCTCAAAGAGGGAGTTATCCCTCCCACCATAAACCTCAACGAGCCCGACGAGGACTGCGATCTCAACTACTGCCCCAACATGGCAGTCAAGGCGGACATCGACCTTGCGCTTTCAAATTCCCTCGGCTTCGGCGGACACAACGCCTGCGTTGCTTTCAGAAAGATCTCTGATTGATCTCATACTTCCAAGGAGAAAGTTTCCGATGAATGAAAAAGAAATAAGAAAATATGCCGAGCTGATGAAGGAGCTTGATCTTTCAGCGCTCGAGATAAACGAAAAGGACGGCACAGTAAGGCTTGAACGTGCCGCTGCACCCGTTCAGCTTGCGGCAGCACCCGTGCCTGCTGCGGCAGCTGTGAAAGCAGAAGCTCCTGCTCCCGCTGCAGCTGCTCCTGCCGAGACCGGCGAGATCATCGTCCGTTCGCCTATGGTGGGCGTGTTCTATGCCGCACCCTCCGAGAGCTCCGATCCCTTTGTCAAGGTAGGAGACAAGGTGACAAAGGGGACTACCCTCTGCATCGTCGAGGCTATGAAGCTCATGAACGAGCTCCCTGCCGAGCAGGACGGCATCATCACCGAGATATGCGTGCAGAACGGCCAGATCGTTGATTACGGCTGCGAGCTGTTCAAGATGAAAATTGCATAATAATACGCTCAGCACAAAGTCGCACTATGCTGCTTTGTGCGCTTTGCGTTATAACGAAGGAGACGCACCGATATGAATAAAGAAGAGATAATGCAGATACTTCCCCACCGCGACGATATGCTTCTCGTTGACGAAGTGGAGCTTGTGGGCGAGGAGTCCCACGGCAAATATCACGTCAAGGGAGACGAGTTCTTCCTCAACGGACACTTCCCCGGCTATCCCATAGTTCCGGGAGTCATCCTCTGCGAGATACTTGCCCAGTCCTCCTGCGCTCTGCTTGCAGACAAGATGAAGGAAGGCTTCATGCCCCTCTATACCGGGCTCAACAACGTGAAGTTCCGCAATCCCGTCCGTCCCGGCGACACCATCGAGACCTGCTGCAAGCTCACAAGAGTCAAGCACCCGTTCTATTTCGCAAGCGGAGAAGCTTATGTTGACGGCAAGCTGTGTGTCAAAGCAGACTTTTCGTTTGCACTCAAGGAGAGTGAATCATGTTTTCCAAAGTCCTGATCGCTAACAGAGGCGAGATCGCCGTAAGAATAATCAGAGCCTGCAAGGAAATGGGCATAGCCACTGTGGCTGTCTATTCCGAAGCCGACAAAGACGCCCTGCACGTTGCCCTTGCCGACGAGAGCTACTGCATCGGAGCTGCAAATGTGCAGGAGAGCTACCTCAACGAAGAGAGGATAGTCAGCGCTGCACTTGTTTCCGGTGCACAGGCCATACATCCGGGCTACGGCTTTTTGTCCGAGAACGCCCACTTTTCTCAGCTTTGCGCAAAGAACGGCATAGTGTTCATCGGACCCCCTGCCGAGACAATGGAACGCCTCAGCGACAAGACCACTATCAAAAAGCTGATGAGCGACGCAGGCCTTGACGTAATCCCAGGCACAGATGTGCTGATGAGCCTTGAAGAAGCCCGTGCCGCAGCCGAGAAGATAGGCTATCCCGTGATGCTCAAGGCACGCTCGGGCGGAGGAGGACGCGGTATAAGAATGATCGCTTCGCCGGAAGAGCTGGAAAGCTCCTACAGCCTTGCAGTCTCGGAGGCAGAAGCTTCCTTCGGTGACGGTTCTGTATATATGGAGAAATACGTCTATCCCGCAAGGCATATCGAGATGCAGATAATCGCCGACGAAAAGGGCAACGCAGTCTGCCTCGGAGAAAGAGACTGCTCCGTACAGCGCAGACATCAGAAGCTCATCGAGGAATCCCCTTCCCCGGGAGTGAACAAGCAGCAGCGCAAGGAGCTTATCGCAAAAGTCACCGAGGCTGTGAAGAAAATAGGATATGTGGGCGTGGGCACGCTGGAATTCCTGCTGGACAAGCAGGGAAATTTCTGGTTCATGGAAATGAACATCAGGCTCCAGGTGGAGCACAGCGTTACCGAGACCCTTATAAATATGGACCTGGTGAAGTGGCAGATAAGAACAGCTGCCGGAGTTGAGCTCAACTTCGCACAGGAGGATGTCCGCTTCCGCGGCTCGGCTGTGGAGTGCAGGATCAA
>CAMVOF010000010.1:0-26521 GCA_947169055.1 uncultured Clostridia bacterium | reverse complement strand
AGAGTCTGCTCCGGCAAGTTCGACAAGGAGATGGACGTGCTGCACGTTCAGGGCTTCAAGAAGATGCGCCTCCCCCAGCCCCAGCAGATCATGGCTCAGGAGAGGGAGATAATCGACGAAGCCTATGCAGGAGATATAATCGGCGTCTTCGACCCGGGCATATTCTCCATAGGAGATACGGTCTGCGCACCGGGAAAGAAATTCGAGTTCGAGGGCATACCCACCTTCGCTCCCGAGCATTTCCAGCGTGTGCGTCCCAAGGACACCATGAAGCGCAAGCAGTTCGTTAAGGGTGCCGAGCAGATAGCCCAGGAGGGTGCTATCCAGATATTCCACGAGCCCAACACCGGCATGGAGGAAGTGATAGTCGGGGTTGTGGGCGTGCTGCAGTTTGAAGTTTTCCAGTACCGTATGAAGAACGAGTACAATGTTGAAATGGTCATCGAGGGCCTGCCTTATTCCTACATCCGCTGGATAGATTCAATCGGCGGAGAAGAACCCACGGAGGACAGCGTCAAGGCTTTGAAGCTCAGCTCGGACACGAAAGTCGTCCAGGATTTCCAGAACCGCTTCCTGCTGCTTTTCTCCAGCGAGTGGAACATCCGCTGGGCACTGGAGAAGAATGACGAGCTGGAGCTCTCCGATTTCAGCAGGGGAGAGCTGGCATAATTTTATCGGAGAACAGCTATGGAATTTTACGATGTGATAAACAGCAGAAGGACCGTCCGCGACTTTGAGCGCGAAGACATCCCGGCAGAGGTCATTGAAAGAGTTATCTCTGCTGCCTTCAAAGCACCCACCAACGACCATATGAGGGACTGGCATTTCATTGTCGTCAAGGACAAAACCACAGCGGCAAAGCTGCTTGATATTATCCCCGAAGGCATATCCGACGAGGATATGGACAAGCTGATAGAGGACTGGGATCTAAGCGATAAACTGCAGCAGGAGTGCTACCGGAATGCCGTGCCCAAGCAGCACAGGATGCTCCTTGACGCATCTGCGATCATCATTCCCTTGCTGAAACAGAAAACGGATATCCTCCACCCTGATAATATCTCTCATCTCAACGGCTTTGCCTCTGTCTGGTGCAGCATAGAGAATATCTTTCTTGCGGCAACGGCGGAAGGCTGCGGCTGCAATCTGAGAGTGCCTCTCGGAGATGAGGAAGGACACGCAAGGGAAGTCCTCGGATTTCCGGAAGAATATTTCATGCCCTGCTTTATCGGTATAGGCAGACCGAAAAAAGATCTCAAGCCCGTAAAGCAAAAGGAGATAAACATAAAAGAACGTATCCACACAGACAGATTCTGACCGGCCCCACAGCGGAAAACAGACGGTATATCCACCGACAAAAACCGCATCGGCGAAAGCCCGGCACTTGACATATTCCCGGGTGTGTGGTAAAATAAAATCCTTAATAGGTTTAAAAAAAGCCCTAAAAGAAGTAAAGCGAGATGATAGAAAATGGCTAACCATGCAGCAAGAGATATACTGTATAAGCAGTTTGTCGAGAACAACGCCATCGACCCCAAGCTCTACGACAAATATGTTGTAAAGCGCGGTCTCCGTAATTCCGACGGAACAGGCGTTATCGCAGGTCTCACAAATATATGTAACGTTCACGGTTACGTTATCAACGAGGGTGAAAAGGCTCCTATCGAGGGTCAGCTCATCTACCGCGGATACAACATCAACGATATAGTAAACAGCGCAGTTGCGGAGAACCGTTTTGCTTTCGAGGAGACGGTCTATCTGCTGCTGCTGGGAGAGCTGCCCACACGCACGGAGCTCCAGGCTTTCTCGGACATCATGGCCGAGAACCGCGAGCTTCCTCCCAACTTCTTCGAGGACATGATACTTAAAGCTCCGTCGAAGAATATAATGAACGGCATCGCAAGATCGGTGCTGGCTCTCTATTCCTACGACGAAGACCCCGAGGACAGAGCCCCTGCAAAGGAAATGGCAACGGCTATCTCCATAATCTCTCGCCTGCCCAACATAATGGTTTCCAGCTATCAGGTGAAGAAGAGAGTTTACGACAACGAGAGCCTTATAATGCATCCGCTGATCGCATCTCACTCCACAGCGGAGATGATACTTTCCGCTCTGAGACCCAACAGGCAGTTCACCGATGAGGAAGCAAAGCTCCTCGATCTTATGCTGGTGCTCCACGCAGAACACGGCGGCGGTAATAACTCCACATTCTCCTGCAGAGTCCTCACCTCCTCCGGTACAGACCCTTATTCCGCATATTCGGCTGCTATCGGTTCTCTCAAAGGTCCGAGACACGGCGGTGCGAATGCAAAGGTATCGCAGATGCAGGAGTGCGTGAAGAAGAATGTTAAGAACTGGGACGACGAGGACGAAGTCGCAGAGTTCCTGAGGAAGATACTCCGCAAGGAGGAGAACGACCACTCCGGCCTTATCTACGGAATGGGACACGCTGTATATACCCTCTCCGACCCGAGAGCTGTTATACTTAAAGCAAACGCCAAGAAGCTGGCAAAGGGCACAGAGTACGAAGCCGAGTTCCGCCTCCTTGAATCCATTGAGCGTCTGACCCCTGTTCTTTTCAAGGAGATCAAAAACGACGACAAGGTGATGTGTGCAAACGTCGATATGTATTCCGGCCTGGTCTACAGGATGCTTGGCATACCCAGCGATCTTTTCACTCCGCTGTTCGCGGTTTCGAGAATGGCAGGCTGGAGCGCTCACCGCTTTGAGGAGCTTGTCACCGGCAAGAGGATAATCCGTCCTGCATACAAGGCTATCCGAGGAAACAAGATATACGTTCCGATAGATGACAGGCAGTAAAAAAGCAATACTATTTGTCAAAGGAACATTTTTGTAAAAGAAATAAATATCATATCGAACGGAGGTAAAGCAAATGAGCAAAATACTTGTTGCCTGCTTTTCGGCAGGCGGGAACACCGCAAGGCTCGGCAGAGCTATCGCAAAGGCAGCAGAGGCGGACATCTTTGAGATAAAGCCCGAAACTCCCTACACGGAACCGGACATCAACTGGAAGAATCCTCTTGCACGCTGCAATAAAGAGAAGATCGGCAAAAAGGATGTGCCCTATGTTGGCGAAGTCGAGAACTTCGACAGCTACGACACAGTGTTCATCGGCTTTCCGATCTGGTATTACGGAGCTCCGAACATCATAAGCACGTTTGTTAAGGCTTATGACTGGGAGGGCAAGAAGATAGCCCTTTTCGCAACCTCCGGAGGCAGCCCCATAGGCAAGACCGCCGAGAAGCTTTCCCCTGATTTTGCCGGCAAAGGCGAGATCGCAGCGGCGAAGGTCTTCACCCGTTCCGACAAGGCCGAGGCTGTAAGGCAGTTCGTTGCCGAGGTCCTGGGAGAATAAATCAAAGGCAACACCGCACAACCCGCGGCTAACGCCTCTGCACGTCATCTGCTTGCCATTTTTCCGTCATATTTCCCAAATTCTCCTTGAAAGGCGCCAGCCTTCCTGCGTCGAATTTAGGCAATCTGACAAAAAAATGGACGTCGCATCTGACGCACAGGGGTTGTGCGGTGTTGCCCAAAATAACAAAAGCTTGTACCCCCGATCCCGGGAGCACAAGCTTTTTTGTTTTGCGATCTTTATTCTATCGTGACGGCTGCAACGGAGCAGGCAGGAAGTCTGAGCTTCAGCCTGCCGTCCTCGATCTCTGCGCCGAGGTCGGTTATGGCAACTTCGTCCGGCTTGTCGAAATCGTTGTGTGCGTGGGCATCGCCGGTTATCATCCGGGCCTTGGCGGTCTTTGCCTCAAAGCCGCAGATCTCGCAGCTTATCTCCGCTTCGTCGGTGAGAGAGCAGTTGGCCACTGTCAGAGTCAGCCTGCCGTCCTTGACCGAAGCCGAGGATGTGAGCATGGGAACGTTCTTGCCCTCGCAGAGGTTCTCGTTCTGGGAATAGCAGTAAACGCATTCGCCCTCCTGATGATCCTTGAAGAGATCGAAGACGTAGTAAGTCGGTGTCTTGATGAGCTTTTCGCCTTCTGTGAGGATTATGGCCTGGAGCACGTTCACCACCTGGGCGATGTTGGCCATTTTTACGCGGTCGGAGTGGCGGTTGAAGGTGTTCAGGGAGATCGCTGCAACTATGGCATCGCGCATGGTGTTCTGCTGGTAAAGGAAGCCGGGATTGGTGCCGGGCTCAACGTCATACCATGTGCCCCACTCGTCAACTATGAGCCCCACATTGCAGTCGGGGTCGTAGCGGTCCATTATCTGGGCGTGGCGTGTAACAAGCTCGTCGGTATAGTTCGTGACCGAGAGCAGCTCGTAATATCCTTCGTCGGTAAACTCAGCCGCAAGCCCCTTGTTGTTCCAGTCGGGTATCGAATAGAAATGCAAAGCAAGACCGTTTGCCTGCCACCAGCCGTTCTTGTGCAGGTTTTTTATCATCGTCTCTGTCCAGTCGAAGTCCGAGGAGTTGGGTCCGCAGGCTATTCGACAGAGGTGATTGCCGCTGTGGTCCTTGCAGAAGTTTGCAAAGCGTCTGTACTCGCTGGCGTAGAATTCTGCGGTCATGTTTCCGCCGCAGCCCCAGTTTTCGTTGCCGATGCCCAGGTATTTCAGCTTCCAGGGCTTTTCACGGCCGTTCTGTTTTCTAAGCTCGGACATGGGAGAACCGCCCTCAAGGGTCATATACTCCACCCATTCCGAAAGCTCCCGGACAGTTCCGCTGCCCACATTTCCGGCTATGTATGGCTCGCACCCCACCAACTCGCAAAGTTCCATGAATTCATGAGTGCCGAAGCTGTTGTCCTCGACCACTCCGCCCCAGTTTGTGTTGACTATCTTCTTTCTCTTGCTCTTGTCGCCTATGCCGTCCATCCAGTGGTATTCGTCGGCAAAGCAGCCGCCCGGCCAACGCAGCACAGGCATTTTTATCTCTCTGAATGCCTCGACGATATCTTTGCGTATGCCGTGGATATTCGGTATCGGCGAATCTTCGCCCACATATATCCCCTGATAGATGCACCTTCCCAGATGCTCGGAGAAATGTCCGTATATCTCCCGGTTGATGTGCGATCTCTTATCGTCTGCGTTGATGAGCATTTTGAAGTTTTTCATAATATCCCCTCCTGCGCACTATTATAGCATAGAGCTTTCCCGATTTCAAGCCCCCAAAGCAAATAAGCCGCAGCACTTCCGGCTGTTTCCGGAAGTGCTGCGGCCTTTGTCACTGGAGCCTGTTCGGCAGCCCGAAGGGGAAGAGGTCTTTCTGCTCCTCGTACTCGCTGTCTGTCAGGTCCCAGCCGTTGGGGACGATGCCCGTCATCTCGGTGGCCGAAGCCGTGCCGGAGTCGAGCCCCATGCGTTCAAGCTCGAGGTCCTTTTCGTCGTCGAAGATCGCCTCGGGCGGCCGTTTGCGTTTTCTGCTCATAAATATCACTCCTTCGGTACTATTATGCCCGAAGGAGTGGATCAGATACATTATGATTTTTTATTATAATGCAGCGAAGCCGAGCTTGAGGTCGTCGAGGATATCGTCGATGTTCTCAAGACCTACCGACAGACGGATGAGACCGCCGTCGATGCCTGCTGCAACGAGCTGCTCGTCGGTGAGCTGGCGGTGTGTCGCCGATGCCGGATGCAGCACGCAGGTGCGGATATCTGCAACGTGGACTTCGTTGGAAGCAAGCTTCAGGCTGTCCATAAACTTCACAGCTGCGCTTCTGCCGCCCTTGATCGAGAAGGAGATAACGCCGCTGGTGCCGAGAGGCAGATACTTCTTAGCAAGCTCGTGATACTTATTGCTCTCGAGGCCGGGATAGTTTACGGAAACCACGTTCTCGTTAGCTTCCAGGAATTTCGCAGCGGTCAGAGCGTTCTCGCAGTACTGCTTCATTCTTACGTGGAGAGTCTCCAGGCCAAGGTTGAGATAGAATGCCGACTGTGCCGAAGGATAGCAGCCGAAGTCTCTCATCAGCTGCATCCTTGCCTTGATGATGTATGCAGCCTTGCCGTATGCCTTGGTGTAGATCGTGCCGTGATAGCTCTCGTCGGGCTCGGTGAACTCGGGGAACTTGCCGTTGGTCCAGTCGAAGTTGCCGGAGTCAACGATAACGCCGCCGCCCTGAACAGCGTGTCCGTCCATGTACTTGGTGGTGGAATGTACGATTATATCAGCGCCGAACTCAAAGGGACGGCAGAGGATGGGAGTGGGGAAGGTGTTGTCGATGATGAGGGGAACGCCGTTCTCGTGGGCTATCTTTGCAAACTTCTCGATGTCGAAAACAGTCAGAGCAGGGTTTGCAAGAGTCTCGCCGAATACAGCCTTGGTGTTTGGCTTGAATGCAGCCCTGATCTCATCCTCGGGAGCATCTGCGTCAACGAAGATGCACTCGATGCCCAGCTTCTTCAGGGTGTAGGCAAAGAGGTTGATAGTTCCGCCGTAGATGGTAGCTGCGGAGATGAAGCTGTCGCCTGCCTTTAAGATATTGAGCAGGGAGAGCAGGGAAGCAGCCTGTCCCGAAGATGTACACATAGCGCCTATTCCGCCTTCAAGGGCTGCGATCTTGTCCTCAACAGCCATAACGGTGGGATTCTCGAAGCGGGAATATATAAGGCTCTTTGTGGGGTCGTCGAATACAGCCGCTACGTCGTCTGTGGAGTCGTAAACATAGGTGGTGCTCTGAACTATGGGCACAACTCTCGGCTCGGTGTTCTTGGGGGTGTAGCCTGCGTGCAGGCATTTTGTCTCGATCTTCATTTTAAATCTTTCCTTTCTTGAAAACTCTTTTGCAGAGAAATTTATTGACCGTTGAACATCGTGGGGTCCTCTCCCACATAGACTGTGCGTCCGGGGCCGCCTTTCTTGCCCTTAACGACAAGTATCACAAATATTATGATGAACAGTGCACCGAGGCCGAAGCCTATAAAGGGTATCTTCTTCATCGAACTGTAATCAACGCACTCGAATACATAGGCATCTTCAACGTACTTGGCGATATCCGAATCGGTGTAGCCTATTTCCTTGAAATAATCCCTGAGATATTCACGGACTTTATCGGGCATATCTACGACTTTGGTCGTTACCTCAACAGGGGTCGGTTCCTTGGCGGTGTTTCCCTTGTCGTAGCTGAGGGTCTCGTTTCCGAGCTTTTCAATATCTTTCTGAACATCCTTGTTGGCAGCGCTCACAACAACGAAATGCTCGTTGATTTTAACAACATAATATGGTTCTTCGCTGGAGCCCATGGGGATGAATCCGTAGGAACGCGAGGTCTTGTGGACAGCTATCTTGTCGTAGCCCCAGTAGAGCTTGCCTTTAGCAAGATCGCCTGTATCAAGACCGCCTATGGTGGAGGTCTCGATGTCCTTGTAGTCCTCTTTCATTATCTTTATGCAGTCAGAAATACCGACAGCTCCGAATATCAGACATATTATCCCAAGGATAAGTATAGTTAATTTAACTCTCGACATAGCTCGCACCTCTCATATCATACGTTTATCTCTGCAACGTCGTCGGAAACGCCGTTGGCTTCGATAACGGGCTTAACGCAGTTTGCGATGAATTCATCCACCTGCTGGGGACAGCGGCCTATGTAATTCTCGGGCTTCATTATCTCTTCCAGCTCTTCTCTGGTGACTTTGAATATCGGGTCGGCTGCGATGAGGTCGGCAAGATCGTTGTCCAGACCGTCACGCTTTACGTGAGCACCGGCTTCCATGGAAAGAGACCTGATGTGCTCGTGGAGCTCCTGCCTGTCTCCGCCCTTTTCGCAGGCGTCCATGATGATGTTCTCCGTTGCCATGAAGGGCAGCTCAGCCATGACTCTCCTGCGGATGATCTTCTCATATACCACAAGACCGTTCTCCGGGTCGGTTACGTTGAGCATTATGTTGAGTATGGCATCAACTCCGAGGAAGGCTTCCGCAACTGCGATACGCTTGTTGGCCGAGTCGTCGAGAGTCCTCTCGAACCACTGTGTGCCTGCTGTGAATGCCGGATTAAGCACATCCACCATAACGTATCTTGCAAGGGAACAGATGCGCTCGTCTCTCATGGGATTGCGCTTGTAAGCCATGGCGGAAGAACCGATCTGTGTCTTCTCGAAGGGTTCCTCGATCTCCTTGAAGCTCTGTAAGAGCCTGATATCGTTGCCGAACTTCATAGCGCTCTGAGCTATCGCCGCAAGCACCTGGCAAACAGCGAAGTCTATCTTCCTCGAGTAGGTCTGTCCCGAAACGGGAACGACGCCGTCAAAGCCCATTTCCTCAGCGATGAGAGCCTCAAGCTGCTTCACCTTGTCGGTGTCGCCGTGGAAAAGCTCCATGAAGGAAGCCTGTGTGCCTGTGGTGCCCTTGGAGCCCAGCAGCTTCAGACGTCCCAGCTGGAAATCAAGGTCTTCGAGGTCGTAAAGCAGCTCGTTGCACCAGAGAGTAGCACGCTTGCCGACGGTGGTCAGCTGTGCAGGCTGGAGGTGTGTGTAAGCAAGGCAGGGAAGAGCCTTGTACTTGTCGGCGAATTTAGCAAGCTGGTCGATGACCTTGACGAGCTTTCTCTTTACAACTCTCAGGGCATCGCGCATTATGATAATGTCCGTGTTGTCGCCGACGTAGCAGCTCGTAGCACCCAGGTGGATGATGCCTTTTGCGTTGGGGCAGACCTCGCCGTAGGTGTGAACATGAGCCATAACGTCGTGGCGGAACTGTTTTTCGTAAGCAGCGGCGACGGCGTAGTCGATATCCTCTGTGTGGGCTTCGAGCTCAGCGACCTGTTCGGCAGTAACGCCGAGGCCGAGCTTCATCTCTGCACGGGCGAGAGCCACCCAAAGCTTTCTCCAGGTAGAGAACTTTTTATCTGCTGAGAAGATGAACTGCATTTCCTTGCTGGCATAGCGGGTACAGAACGGGCTTTCGTAGCTGTTTGTCATACAATTTCCTCATTTCGTAAATAATATTCGGCCGCAAGCGGCTCACAACAATACTATTATAACACAAGGTTGGAAAAAAGTAAATAGAGAAATCACAAAAGAAGCAGCAGCCCCTGCGTTCCGAACCACAGCTGCGGCAGCTCCGATCTGTACATCGCGTCTAATCTCTCTTCAAGCTCGCTGCACTCTGCCCGGAAATCATCCGAGCCCTGCGCGTACATCTCCCCGAGCCGCGAAATGATGCTCCCGATCTCTTCTATTATCTCCGTCTTCACGAAATATCCCAGCTTAGGACGAAGCTCGTTCCATTTGCCCTCAAGCTCCTCGATCGCAGGCATAGCTTCCCCTCTTTCCGCAGCTTCAAGCACCCCCTCCGCCGCTTCGCTGAGGGTCACGCTGCTTTTTCTCACTGTCCCCAGAGAGAACGCCGAGACAAGTATCACGGCAAGCATCGCCGCAGCGCAGATCCCCGTTCTTTTCACAGGCAGTCCTCCTTCCGGATCACCGTGAAGCTGCCGCTGCGGTCCGCTGTCATGATGAATATGTCCTCCACCCGGCAGTTCTTTGCGTGCAGCATCTTCCTTGCCCATTTTGTGTCCCGGCCGATCGACCTCAAAGCGTCGGGCATAAGCTCGCCGTCAGCCCCCACCAGCAGCGGAGGATCCTTGCTTTTGCTGTCTTCCTTCGTGCAGACGGAGACGTGCCCCGTAGTCTCGACCACCGCCAGCTGCACATCGCTGATGTCGAAAACGCTCATCTGCCGCAGGGTCTCCATAAGGTCATCCACCGAGAATCGCAGCTCTTTCAGCAGGCCGGAGTTTATCTTTCCCCGGGAGATTATTATTTTCGGTTCTCCCGACACCAGCTTCCGCAGCTTTCTCGACTTAAGGGTCAGCTGCGAGGTGAAGACCTCCAGGCACACCAGGGTGACTATGGGGATTATCCCCGTCAGCATCGGGAGAGAGCGGTCTTCTATGGGCAGGGTGGTTATGTTGGAGAGCAGTATGGTTATGACGAGCTCCGAGGGTGCGAGCTCGCCTATCTGCCGCTTGCCCATGAGCCTTACCGCAGCGATTATAAGAAAATAGAGCAGCACGGCTCTGATAAATACAACAAGCATACAGGCTCCTTAACAACTCGGCTCCCTGCCGCATATAATATGGTACAGCAATTTTTTCAGGGAGGTCATTTTATGACAGAAACAAAGCTCAAAGATATACTCAACGCTCTTGCCCGCGAAACGAGCCCGGCGAATATCGAGGCTTCGGAGGGCATCTCCTCTGCGGATATCCTCCGCATAGCCGAGAAATACGCCTGCGGCATCTGCCGCCGCAAGGAAGAGCTTTCCAAACGCCGAAGCACCAGAGCACCCGACCCTGCTTTCGGCATCGACGTTTCCGCATGGCAGGGCACGGTCTCCTGGAACAGGGTGAAAAATAACCAAAACGGCGGTTTCGCTATGCTCCGTGCTGCCTGCGGACAGGAGGAAGACAGCCGCTTCGAGTCCAATTACCGCGAAGCAAAAAGCGCAGGCATACCCGTGGGGGCTTATCTCTATTCGATGGCTCTTGATGAGGCTGAAGCTGAAGCCGAGGCGGAGTTCATGCTTTCCCTCATAAAGGACAAAGAGCTGGATTATCCCCTTGCCTTCGATATCGAGGAAAGTGCGCAGGTGCAGCTCGGTGCGGAAAAATGCTCAGCCATTATCTATGCCTTCTGCAATAAGCTGGAGCAGGCAGGGTATTATGTCTGCCTCTATTCATACGAGGATTTCCTTCTCAATTACGTGACGGAAGACGTCCGCAGCAAGTACGACCTCTGGATAGCCGACGTCGGCGGAACACCCACCCTTTCCGGCGGTATGAGGCAGTATTCCTTCTCGGGCTCAGTCCCCGGCATCAACGGAAGAGTCGATCTCGACGAGGCTTACAAAGACTATCCGTCAATCATCGCCGATATGAAAAAACGCAGATCAAAGGCCTGACCCTACCCGACTATCAGCCGCAGGTCCTCGGGGGAAAGAGTCGGGTGCAGGGCAAGGTTCACAGCTTCGGAAATAAGCTCGGCAGTACGCTTGACAAGTGCGTCAATGTCCCTCGGAGCAACTATCATCCCCGAGAAGCGTTCCTCGAGCTCTCCGCCGCATTGTTCGGCGATAACAGCGCAGTCCGTCACCGTCGGAACGCCTATCGCAACTGTCGGCACCCCGAGAGTAGCCTCCGAAAGCTCGGCACGGGCATTCTCGACTCCGCTGCCGGGAGAAATGCCCGTGGAGCATAGCTGCACAACGCTGCCGAGATGCCCAAGCTCGGCACAGGCCAGAGCATCAACGGCAATAACCAGCTCCGGCTCAGTCTCGCGGCATAGGGAGCGGACTATCGTCTGTGCCTCCATGCCGGTCTGCGCCATCACCCCGGGAGCTATCACAGCCGTCTCCGCAAGCTCGCTCGTGTCCAGATCGGATGCGAGCTTTTTTATGTGACGGGTCGCAAGCACCTGAGAAGCAGTGCGGGGCCCGAGACTGTCGGGAGTTATCTCCGTGTTCCCGAGGCCGACGATAAGGAACCGGCCTTTTTCGCCGATGAGCCCGGTGAGAACGCCGGCAAGAGCCCGGGCACGTTCAGCGCTGCATTCGCAGGCATCGCAAAGCCTGCCCGAGGTGCTCCGGGCAGTGATATAAGTGCCTTTAGCCCTGCCGAGACGCCGGGCTGCTTCGTCTCCGGTTATGCGTATCTCGGTGAGCTCGAGCTGAGCACCTTCGATAATGCGGACAGTTTTTTCGAGTCCGGGGATATCCCCGCCGGCAGCAGCCTGCTGCTCGGACTCCATAGCAAGATCAGTCCTCATTTTTTTAATACCCCCTCCGTCTTTTAATAGTGGATCAGGCAAGCTTTGCCAGGCCTCCCCGGAGGGGAGGCGGCTTCACTTTATGTAAGAGGCGGCGGTGCAGCCGTTAGGTAAGTTTGGTGAAGACCCTCTTTCAGGGGCATGATCTCCCGACGCGGAGCGCATTCGCCGGAATCCAAGGGGCGGCGTTAGCCCCTTGGCAGGGTCGAGGGACAGCGTCCCTCGTCGCCGACCGCAGTCGGCGAAACACCCCCACAACGTGCGCTCCGAAAAGGGTGAATTTTAAAACAGTCCGGCGGACTGTTTTAAAAGAGGGGAAGCCCTGCAAGAGAGGGCTTCCCCTTGCCAGGGTAAACATCAAAGCCCCGTGTGCACGACAGTGCACACGGTATTTGCCTTGTCAAACGAAGAAGCGTAAAGCAAAGATATTCTCCTGTTTTTCATTCGAGGCAAACACTACCTTGCTTTCGAGGGGGAGAACCAAAAGGAAGACCAACGTTGCATTTCTCCTTTAGAATATAGCAAAATCAAGTTCCAAAAATCATATATAAAAATTTTTGTGTCTTGATTTTGCTTATTCTAATAGTCGAAATGGAACGTCCGCCCCACAAAAAAACCGCAAAATAGGGCGAACCCTGGTTCTCAATCTCTTTTTTTCAAAAAGAGATATTCTCCCCCTCGAGCTCCCCTTCTCCGATGACAATTCCGATAGGATTCTCTATTATCTCACTCAGGTTCGCCCTATTTTTTCGCCCCTCCGCTTTCAAAAGAGCAAGAGGAATCCTTTTCGAAGCCTCCCCCGGGGGAGGCAGTTTTAATTTGCTAAAGAGGCAGGCTTTTTTATCCTCTTTCGATGATCTCAGATAATATGAAGAACTTGGATCGATAGTCTTGTTTGTGAGATCATCTCTTACCGATCCCCCCAAAAACCGCGCTTTTAACAGCGAAATGCACAATACAGCGCGGCAAAACAGTGCAAATTTTTTAAAATAAGCCCTTGCATTTTGGCTTTGGCTGTGTTATAATGTTTTACAAGGCTTGTTTAAATGAATTACTGCATTTCCTCTCAGTCGTGCAGTTAGTTTGTCCGAATAAGTGTTATATTATTCAAAATGAGGAGGTGTCGGTATGCCGAATATCAAATCTGCAAAGAAGAGAGTAAAGGTCATCGAGGCCAAGACTCTCCGCAACAAGATGATCAAGAGCGACCTCAAGACCGCTCTCAAGAAGGCTGACGCTGCTGTAGCAAATAACGACGAAAACAAGGCAGAGGCAGTCAAGACAGCGATCAAGAAAGTTGACATGGCCTGCACAAAGGGAATTCTCCACAAGAACAAGGCTGCAAGAAAGAAGAGTCAGCTTGCTAAGTCGCTGAATGCGTAAGAAAAATTAAGCAAAGATCGGTGTTGACCCGCACCGGTCTTTTTGTTTTGTCAAATGTGCCTAAAATCACACGGGTCGCATATACATAGTTCACAAACTTTTAAAAAACTGTTTCATTTTTCGTCTTTATGTTGTATAATCATTATGTAGGCTATTTCGCAGCGGCGGAAAACCGCAAATGCGTGCAGATATATTTGGAGGCGAAGCAAATGAAAGATATGTACTATCTGACAAGAGTGGTCAAGAAGGTCAAGGAGCGTGAGTTCAGCGAGATCGAGTTCACGGATATTTTCCCCCTTAACGAGATAAAGGACGACGGCGTGAAGGAGCTCCTTCAGCTGACCGGCATATACCTCGGCGCCATAATCTTTGCGATACTGCTGATATTTGCCCTGGGCTGGGTGCCTGTTCTCGGCATCATAATCAAGATCCTTTCGACGATAATCATAATCTATTCCACCGTGGGTATGTTCGGCGGCCTGCTCAACTATCTGAAGTATAATTAGTCCGTGGTTTTTTGGTCAGTCTGCCGATAATATTATCATATCCCTGCACCGTTTTGAGGCTGTACAGCGATGCAGATGCACTGCGTTAATGCGGCAGAAACAGGGATCACGGCAGGGAAGTGACAGCCGCTAAACCGCGCATATGCGGAGCTTTAGGGAAATATGAAATGCCCCGGGAAGGCGGTTTGTGAATTGATTTAAATAGTCAATTAAAACAATTATTCTATTCATAAATTGTGCATTTTCTCTCTTTGATTGGGCATATTTACTTATTTTAATGGCGCTATTTGTTTATTTCTCCAAAAATATTCCGGAGACACAAAAAACTATTGACAAATCTGCATAGTAGGTGTATAATTCAAAGTACAGAACGAGCTGCGGGGCAGTTGCCTCCGGATGTTCTGATAGAATTATGGAAAGTTCAGTGGGCGAAAGGTCCGCTGCTTTTATTAAAAATTTTTATGGAGGGATTTTCTATGAAAAAGTCACAGAAGGGCTTTACTCTGGTTGAGCTTATCGTAGTTATTGCCATTATCGGCATTCTGGCAGCCATCCTTGTTCCTGCAATGATGGGCTACGTTAAGAAGTCCAAGCTGAAGTCCGCAAACTCGAGCGCTAAGCTCGTATTCACAACCGTTGAGGCAGCAGCAGCTGACGTTATTGCTGACGGCGGCGCTCTCAGCGACATCACATCCAAGGGTCAGACATCTGTTGGCGATCTTGATGATGGTTCTGTATGCGGCAAGGCCGTTTACGATGCTCTCAAGGACAACGGTGACGATTCCGGTTATGTTGCATGGTCTGTTGATACTGCTGGTACTAACGGAACCAAGTATGCAGTTGAGTGGGCTCACTTCTCCACCGGTTCGGGCGACGACATCGTTGGTCGTTATCCTGATCCTGAGACTGATCCTGATGAGACTCATACCTGCGGTACTAACTGGTAATTCAGAATCAAACAATGAAAGAAGTCGCTCCGGCGGCTTCTTTTTTTGTTTTTCTTGACACGTTCCGCAAGCTGCGCATGCTTACGTTGAACGAGAGGACAAGTTTCCCACGCGAAGAGGACATTTATAAAGGCTATAGCTTTTTGGGCTATAGCCTTTATTGTGATGTTAAATCAGAAGAATAAGTTTTGTATCCGAAGGGGTTTGGGGGCGATCGGAAAGCCCCCAACAGAGCGTGCTGCTATTTTTAATACTACACACAGCTTTAAGCGTAGTTAAGCCACTGTAAGGCTCAGTTCGCGTGGGACACTAACCCTCCTGCGCAAAAGTAAGCATGCGAAGCTTGCGTCACGCGTCAAGAAAAAAGCATGCGAAGCTTGCGTCACGTGTCAAGAAAAAACGTGTCAAGACCCGTCGGGGCACCGACTGTCTCAAGCGCTGTCGCCGCTGCGACCTATGCCTTATTTCAGCTTGGTTTTCACAAGATATGCCGTTAATTCCGATGCCATCTCATACTGCTCCTGCAATCTCGGATGCCCCGGTGTTGCCTTTCCGCAGCGCTTGAACCTGAAATGCTCTATCCACTCTCCGCCGAGTTCCTCCACGATCTCGTCCAGCGCGTCATCCCAGGTGGGATCGTGCATCAGCACCGTCAGCAGCATCACGAACCTTGCCTTCGGATAGTGCCCTCTGAGGTCGAGGATGATCTCCTTATACCGCTCCTTCCATTTTCTGCGATATTTCGGGTCGGTGATGTCGGGGTCGTCGCCCTGTTCGCGGTGCTGGTCGTTCTGCCCTACGGCAAGGATAACGATATCCGGCGTGTATTTCTCAAAATCCCAGGCGGAATATCCCCCCTCTGCCTCGGGAAAATAGCAGACCTTATCGTAAGCCGTTTCCATGCCGATAGTCTCCGGCGCATGGTAATAGCCTGTCCTGTCGAATATGGAGATACCGCCCTGAGCGATATTGTGTATCTGAGCTCCCAGGTTTCTTGCGGTTATCATCGGATAGGAATGGTAAGCGTTGTCATACACGCCATCGGTGTTGTCGGGGTCGGGAGAAGCGACGTGATCCACGGCCTCGCAGACAGCTCCTGCTGAGACGGAATCTCCGTAGCACTCGATTTTGAGCTCCGGCAGGGGAAGGGGATCGAGAAGCTCAGCGTTCTCGTCGGTCTCGAAGCCGAAGAAGTCGAAATAATGGGTGGCGTCCTGCCTTTTGAAGAGTGTGATCTCATGCTCGCCTCTGTCGAGCCCTTCGCAGAGGGTCACGGAGATGCGCTTGTCGTTCTCAGGTATCTCGACTTTCTTCTCGAGCCCGTCAACCAGCACACCCAGCTCCATTTTATTATAGAATTTGTGGTTGCAAAGCACAGCCGCAAGCTTTGTCCCGACAAATCTTACTGTGATCTGTGTTCCTGCGAAGACGATCCTCTCGGCTTCGCCTGTCGGGTTGTCGGTACGTCCCATGATCGTCACGGCACTGCTGTTGAAGGGGATAAACTTTTCCGCCATAATTATACCTCCTGTGGTTTAAGATCGGTTCCGGTTTCTGGTCGTTTAAATTATAACACAATGCGAATATATTTTCAAGGAGCTTAATCGTTTTCGATGAAAAAAGTTGCTTGAAAGCCGAAAAATTGAGAAAAAATGCTTGCAAAGCAAAAACAAATGATGTATAATATTTTTGCAGAAACACGATATCAGACCACGAAAGGAAGAAACGCAATGAAAAAAATATTTGCTCTTGCGCTGGCTTTTGTTATGGCGGCGGCTGTACTGGCAAGCTGCGGCAGCGAGGATTCCTCGGCAGCTTCGAGCAAGTCCTCAGGCACAGCATCGACAGCTGAGGATGTTTCCGATGCCGGGAACGGCGACTCCGCTGAAGAGCCCGACGAAAGCAGCGAGGACACACCCGCAGACAACGGCAGCGATCTCAAAGCTCCTGTGAATGACGGACCTATCGACGTTACAAAGGGCTGCACAGAGAATATGCTCATCCGCTCGGTACACTTTGAGGGAGACACCACAAGGCTCGCGGCAAAGCTGAAGGAAGCCAAGGACCCCGACGTGAAGAAGATGACCAACATCGTATTCCTCGGCGACTCCATAACCGCCGGCAGCACAGTCTCAAACTCCAAGTTCCAGTATGTCAAGCAGTTTGAAAACTGGTGGAAGGATAACGTGGGCGTCCTTTACAGAGTCTACAACGCCGGCATCGGTGCCACAGATTCCTATTACGGCGTACACAGAGTTGACAGAGACGTTCTCTCCTATGAGCCCGACATCATCGTTATCGAGTTCATCAACGATGCAGGCGGCGGAGATTTCTACAAGGCTGCAATGGAGAGCTTAGTCAGAAAGTGCCTCGCTTACGAGACCAAGCCTGCGGTTATCCTGCTGGAGATGTCCCTCGAAGGCGGCAGCAACGCTCAGGAAGCACACGCAGCAGTAGGCGAGAAGTACAATGTTCCCGTGCTTTCCTATCACGATGCGGTAAATCCCGAGATCGAGGCAGGCAACCTGACCTTTACATCCTCCAAGCGCAAGCCCTCCGATACCGACGGTATCTCCTCCGACGGCACACATCCCAACGACTGCGGCCACACCATGGTATTTGAGATACTTTCCAACTTCATCAGCGGAGTTATGGATAAGCTCGATACCATCGACACCACAGACGTTCCTGCATTTGATCCCGACAGCGAATCCATCGCAGGCGACATCTACAAGAACGCAAAGGTATCAGATTCCTCCACAGGCGACGTTGAAGTCAATATGGGCGACAACTTCACTGACACCACCACACCCTGGAACTTCCAGAACGGCTGGAGCACAGGCAAGGGCGGTACCATAGAATTTGAAATGGAATTCCGCAACCTCGGAATGTGCTACTATAAGACCACCAACGGCAAGACAGGCGCTGCTACGGTAAGCGTTGACGGCGCGGAAGTTGCAGTCGTTGACGGCGATTTCAGCGGCGGCTGGGGCGATTACGGCGCAAGCGTCGAGGTCTATAGGTCCGAAGAGACAGCCAAGCACAAGGTAACTGTGACTGTTCCCGAAGGCGAACGCGACGACTTTGAAGTCCTCGCATGGCTCGTTTCATAAAAGACTAATCTAAAATCAAAAGCGGCATCTGCCCGGAGCTTTCCAGGTAGATGCCGCTTTTGTGTGCTGTTTAGTTTTTAAGGGTGACGCCGCGTGAGATCATTGACCGCGTGGGATATTTTTCCTCTTGCTCAATGTAAGCATGCGCAGCTTGCGTCACGTGTCAAGAAACAACAACTTCATCATAACACAGCTCGAGGACCTTTTTCTGAAGATCGCTCTCGTCGTATGTGAATTCCATGAATTTCTCGCCCTTTTGCGCCTTGCCTGCGATATCGAGCACTCCGTTGTCGGTGTAGCCCGATACCTGGTTCGCAAACTCAGAGAGCTTGTTTGCGCTCATATCGCTGACCATATAGTCGCTGACCATTCCCAGCAGCTTGAAGAAGAAATTGCCGTCCTTCTCCATTTTCTTTATTGCAAGTTCACGCCAGGCCTTGATATAGGTCTTCTGTCTGGACATACGGTTGATGTTTGTCTTGTCGCCGACGGACATCCTTCCCCTGACGAACAGCTCGGCCTGTTCAGCATTGAGCTTAACTTTCTTTCCGACTGCCATATCGGGGTGCTTGTCGCCGAAGTCGTCCTCGATAGTAACGGTAACACCGCCTACAGCATCATTTGCGATCCCTATAGCCGGTATCTCAAAAGAAGCGTAGTGCTCGATCTCGAGCCTGTACAGAAGCTCCGACACAGCCCTCACCTGATTCATGCAGCTGTCCTCGTTGCCCGTTCCGTAGGTATGGGCGAGGGCTATCTGCTTTTTATCCCAGTAAGCAAGAGTGCCGTCGATGCCGAGCACAGGGACTTGTGTCATGGTATCGCGGTTTATTGCAAGGGAACGGTAAGACTTTGTGCTGTGGTCGAGCACGATCAGAAGCAGGAAATCCGCAACGTCGTTATTGACATAGGTCCCCGTGTTCTCAACGGTGCCGTCGTTATCGACGCCCATAAGAAGTATCGTTTCGATATTCTCCTTTTTGGTATAGGTCTTTCCGTTAACCTGTATCGTTTTTCCGTCAACAACAATATTCTCAGCAGACGGATCCGTCTGCTGAGAATCGTTCAGCTCCTTATTAACTTTTCTCTCGGCCAGTTCACCCAGAAAGTACACTGCTGCAGCAGTGACACACAGGACGACCGACGCGATAAGAAGGCGGAAGACCCAAGTCTTCCGGCCTTGTTTTTCGGAACCGGTCATGATTTTCTCCTAAAGAAATCAGTTCTTCTTAGCGCGCTTAACGAGAACGATACCGCCTGCTACTGCAACAACTGCAGGGATAGCGAAGAGCAGTCCGTTTGTAGTACCGGTGCTGGGGGATGTACCGCCGCCGCCGTTACCGCCTTCGTCCTTGCTGGACTCACCGGTGGAATCACTGGGTGCAGCCTTGTCAGCAAAGAATGCGAACGGGCTAAGAGTGCTTACAGAGATCGTTACTGCTCCGTCAGCTGCGTTGGTAGGAACATCGCTAATGAGCTCCCAACCAAGGTAGGAATCATGAGCGAGTGCCTTTATGTTGTTCCAGTTAGCGGTCTCAAGAGTGAAGGTGATGTTTGTTGCGTCCTGATAAGGCTCCTTAGTGTCGGCATAAACGATGCTGACGTCTACAAGCTCGGAGCAAGTAACATCATTCTTGATGGAATCGAATTTGTCCTGATCGGCACCCTTCACAAAAGTAAGATCCATGCTGTTGACATCTTTCTCAGCCTCTTCAAGCATAGCCTTGATGGTGTCATTAACTGCATTATCTTTCTCGGAAAGAGGCGTAACGACCATTTCTAATCCAAGTTCCTCAAGGCCCTCGAGATCATAGTCTTCTCCGTCGATAGTTACGTTTGCTGCAATTATACGAGGCGAAGACTCCGGTGCAACGCTGGGAACAGCAGTGTCTTCCTCAGCTGCGAATGCGGGCATAGCAGCAGCTACAGCCACAACACAGGATGTGAGAAGGCACGCAAGCTTCCTCTTCATAATAACATTACTCCTTTCACAAGATATTGTCAGCACTTACGCGCTAACACTAAAAAGCGATTTGAATAGTCGCCTTTTAAACAAGTTTCAAGCACCAGCAGCTTGTCTCCGAACTTCGGAGCATCCTCCGGACGGATTATGCTGTTGATGGTCCGCGTTGAGAGCACATTGGATACAAAGCTCTCGAACTCCTCCTGCTTGGAGAAGTCGTGGTTTGCAAGCAGGTGCTCGTCCCCGTAGGGGATAGCTGCGAACACGCGGTAGGTTCGCGTTCCGGAGGGGAGATAAAGGATTATATCCTTGCTCTCTTCAAAAGCCTCCGAATCTGTGAATATGGTTTCAAGCTGGCCAAACCATTGTCCGTGGCTTATATCGTGTCCGTAAACAACGGTGACGTTATCGTTGAAGTCCCTGTTGTTATAGAGCTCGATATATGCAGCTCCGTAAATGCTTCGTTCGCCGCTGAAATTTCTTTGCAGGTAATAGTTGTCGTCATCCGGGTGCTGGACTATCGGGAAGCTCATATCCGTATGGGGGATCTCGATCCATGCACAGGCGTCCGGATTCCGTTCCCACAGCTTATCGAAATCGACGCTGTGGCGATAGTAGATATTCCCGTTAAGGCTGTCGTCTCCGTCAGGATCGGAATTATCGCCGTCGGGTCTGAGGTCGCTGAAGCCGTCGTTCTCACTCATAACTTCTTCTCTCAGCCGGGAATTGTCCGACTCGGCCTTTCTTATCTGATACTGCCGTGAGATCACCTGGTACATAAAGAACCCGGCCAGCGCAAACAGCGCAAAAGCGGCAGCAAGCATAAGCTTTCTTTTCATGGTGCTTTGTTATTTGTTATCGGTCGTGGTCTTCTGCTGTTCATAGCCGTAGCCGTAACCGTAATAACCCTTATACTTTCCGTACTTACCGTATTTACCGTACTTGCCGTATCTTCCGTACTTGGAATTCCCGACATACTTTCCGTTATAGACAAAGCCGAGTATCTTTGCATCTGCGATATTCAGCTGTCTGATAGCTTCCTTAACGGCGTTCTTATCGGTATATTCATGGCGCACCACAAGGATGATGCCGTCGATGACTTTTGAAACGATTATCGCGTCCGTAACAGCCGTAACAGGCGGCAGGTCCAGGAGGACGTAATCGTATTTCTCGCCGAGGAGCTTGAGCATCTGCTCAAACCTCGGAGAACCGAGAAGCTCGGAGGGGTTCGGGGGGATATCTCCTGCGGGGATAATATCCAGTCCGCCGAAGGCTTCATAGACGATAGCCTCTGTGATATCATTCACCGATCCTGTGAGTATATTGGAGAGCCCGGGTCTTTTCGACACATCGAGCTTGCTTGCAACTGTGGGCAGACGGAGGTCGCAGTCGATAAGGATCGCGGTCTTGTCCGTTTCTGCTAATGCGTGTCCCAGCGAGCAGGCCACGAAGGATTTTCCTTCGCCCTTGATAGAGCTTGTTATCCCGACCACCTTGGATGAATTCGTTCCTGCGAAGGAAAGCATCAGGTTGGTTCTTGTCAGGTTGAAGGCTTCCTTTGTATGGAAGTCATACTCGGTCTCCTGCCTGAGTATCCTTTTTATAATGTTGGAGCCCTTTTTGAATTTTTCATTGAGCTCGCTGCTTTTTTTGCCTGTCTTGGGTTTTGTATTGACTTTTTTCTTATCAGCCATTGCTTTCACCTCTGTTCACTCTCAAAAACTTTCCGGGATCATTCGCCCGAATGCTCTGTTACGACGGGGACGACCGAAAGAAGCGGTATATCCTCGTATTCGCTGAGCAGGAAGTTCTCGGAGTGTATCGTGGTGTCAAGCATGAATCTTATGATAACTACAGCGCAGGCGATGACGAAGCCTATCAAAGCTCCGATAGCTGCGTTTCGTTTATAGCTTGGTGAAACGTAGGATTTGGGAACTATTGCGGTATCCACCACCTGAACGGCGCTTCCGTCCATGATGGTCTTGATCCTCTCGGGCAGCACCTTAACTATCGTGTTGGCTATAAGCTCGGCCTCGTTCGGATCCTCACTCGTCACAACGACGCGGAAGATCTCGGTGTTTTCCACAGTTTCTGTGGAGATCATTTTTCCGAGCTGCGTATATGTATATTTAAGGTCTGCTTCTTTTATTACTTCCTCGAGGGTCGTCCTCGATTTAAGGATCACCGAATAGGTGTTTGCAAGGCTTTTTGAAGCCGTGAGGTCTTGAAGACTGATCTTTGTGCTTCCGACGTCCAGAGACGAGGTGTTTACGAAGAGCATTGCGCTGGACTGATATTTCGGTGTTACGAAGAACAGCGTGTAGAGCAGCACTGCAACTGCAGCGAAGATCGTTGTCAGCACGATGGGGAAGAAATGCTTCCACAGCACGCCGATCAATTCAAGAAGATCTATTTCTTGTTCCTTGTTCTCATTCATACTTTTTCCGAGGACCCTTTCCAAAAGAAAATGCGTACCGGATCACTCGCCGGACTGCCGATGTCTCTTCACTCTCTGACATTTACAAAATGCACATAATTCGCCGGCGGCTTTTACCCCAATATACGATACTACATTATATTAAACCACATTTACCGCCTAAAGTCAAGCACATTTCACATTTTCGTCATATTGTACAATAATCCATATCTGCCATTTATGATTTGGATAATTACATACAAGGCATAAGGGCATAAAAGTTCGTGTTTACGCATTATTTGCAAGCTCCGGACACGAAGCTCCCGGCTGTAAATCTGCATAAAACCGATGCCCTGCAGGTGGTATCGAAAACGATTTCCGATCCCTTTGGAAGACTTTTACAGCCCGATCTGTGAACAGTCGGTGTACTCCTTTGGTGCTGTTCGTTTTTTGCGGGCCTGCTTGGAGGGAGGTAAAATGTACAGACAGAAAAATGGAAAATTCTGTAAGTGAGCTTTTAAGGGAGATTTTTTGTATTATTGTTGAAAAGTCGGTATCCGGCAGTCTTACAAAGCACTTTATAGGCGAGTTTTTAACACTTTCAACAGAGTTTTCAACAATTATATGAGATATATCAACTGTCCGAATATCTGAACAGAGGAAAAAACCGGCTGTAAAATTTCCAAAAATCAGGCAGCATTTGAAAGCGAAGCCTGCAAAAACAAAAGGGCACTTCCGGCCGATGCCTGGCCGGAAGTGCCGCAAATCGCGTATTTTCGCGCTTCTGTCCTTAGTCCTGAGCGATTATCTCCTTGTAGAACTCGGCGTAGTCGTCGCGCTGTTCCTTGGTGAAGGAGATGGCTGAACGGGGATGCTGGTTGAGGATGCCCGTCATCAGGTACTGGAGGTCGTAGCCCCAGACGATACCCTGCTCGCGGAGCTTGGTCATCTGCTTCTCGATGAAGCGGATAACGGGGTAAACGTTGTATTTCGGGTTCTTCAAAAAGCTGAGGAGCAGCTCCATAGCGCAGTTGCCTGCACCTCTGCCCATAGACATATAGGTAGCGTCCAGCCAGTCAACGCCGTCGCCCACAGCCTCGATGGTGTTAGCGAAAGCAAGCTGGAGGTTGTTGTGGGCGTGGATGCCCAGCTTTTTGTTGTACTTCGCCGCAAACTCGCCGAAGAAGGCGGCCATGCGCTGTATCTGCTCGGGGTAGAGTGCACCGTAGCTGTCAACGATGTAGATAACATCCACAGGGGAACGTCCGATGATATCAAGGGCAGCGGTTATATCGCTTTCGCGTCCGTTGGAGATGGCCATGATATTGCAGCTGGTCTCGTAGCCCTTCTTGTGAGCGTCCTCGATCATGTCCACAGCCGTGGGGATAGTAGTCAGGTAGGTGGCAACGCGGATAAGGTCGATAGCGCTGTTGCTGCGGTCGATAATATCCTGCTTGTAGTTGCATCTGCCCACGTCCGCCATAACAGCGATCTTGAGGTCGGTGTTGTTATCGCCGACTATGGAGTGGATAAAGTCCTCGTCGCAGAACTTGCAGGGGCCGAACTTGTCCACGTCGAACATTTCCTTATCGGCCTTGTAGCCGAACTCCATATAGTCAACTCCCGAACGCAGGTTCGCGGTGTACAGGTCTTTGATAAAGCTCTCTGTGAAGCGGAAGTCA
This sequence comes from uncultured Clostridia bacterium, assembly GCA_947169055.1. GTDB lineage: Bacteria > Bacillota > Clostridia > Oscillospirales > Ruminococcaceae > FB2012. The sequence goes on along the minus strand of CAMVOF010000010.1, from coordinate 2,764 downwards.
TTCACAAGTCCGCCGTCTCTGAGGGTCGCATCGACCACTTTGATATCGGGTCTGAAGTCGATAAGCTTTGATACTTCTTTCATTTTACTCATTTCCTTTCCTGTTCCGTGCGGAAATGCGCGATCGCACGGCTCAAAACTTTAGCGCTTTAAATCGAGTACATAATTGCAAGTATCAGTATAACACACTTTCCCTGCTTTGTCAACACTTTTTTTCTTTTTGATTCCCCCGGCAGTTTATCTTACCCGATGAGGACGCGGTGATGCCGCTGGGAGGGGCCTGACCCCAAACTTTAATGCGCTGCGCGAGGGGGTGCTTTCGTTCGTGAGAAAAAATGCTTGCATTATTGATATATCTGTGATATAATATTATGGGTATTTGTGAAAAGGCTTAGCCCGAATGCCGTTTTAAGGGGGCAGACCCGTGTTTGATAATACTTTGGATGCAGCCCGTACCTGCTGCTTCGCAGGCCATAGGGACCGCGATCTCCCCTTCGCCGGCGACCGCTCAACTATCGGGATGAAAAATCTCGTCAGCTCCCTCCACCTCGAGATAGAGGAGGCTGTCCGCGAGGGCTTCGACACTTTTCTCTCCGGCATGGCTGAGGGCATCGACCTCATCTGCGCCGAGATAGTCTTTTCAAAAATGATGCGGGGCGAGAATGTCCGGCTGGTCTGCGCTATCCCCTTTGCGGGCCAGCGCGAAAGAGACCTTTCCCTGCCGAGGGACAAATACCTGCACAGCCTGATCACTGCTCACTGCAGCGTTGTTGAGCTGTCGGAGAAGTACCGGAAAGGCTGCTACAAACGGCGAAACGAGTTTATGATAGGTCATTCGTCGCGGCTGATAGGTGCGGTAAAGCGCAAGGTGGGCTCGACGGGCACTTTGCAGACTATCAAAATGGCTGAAAAAGCGGGGCTCGATATGCACATCCTCGAGCTTGACGACAACCCGCTGTTTTATATTGACAGGCTGACGCTTGCCTGAAGGGCACCTCTAAAAACCCCTTTTGAGGAAAAACAGCTATGCACGTCATCTGCTGCGTCAAGCCCTCTTGGAGTACGGAAGTACGCCTGCGAGGTCTTTCCTTGCAGCTGACGCACCTATCTGTTTTTCCTTGACCAAATGGGTTTTTAGAGATGCCCTGATAAAGAAAGTAAAAGAATGAAATAGACAGATCCGGAGGAAACAGGGATATGAGCAAAACAAAAAATAAGAAGAGATCACAGGCGCCTGTTGCGCTGGTATATTTCACAACGCTTCTCGTATTTATGGGAGTGTTCGGCTTTATAGCTTATCGGCTCATGCAGAAGGTCGATTCTCTTAACGGCGACGATTCGCTGGCGCCGGTGGATTCATCGGCCGACTTTACCATAATGTTCGCAAGGACGTCGGACACCAGCACTCTTGTTGATATGGGGCTTATCCGCTTCCGTCCGGGCAGCGATAAGATAATCATTACTCCTGTTCCGGGTGAGACGATCTATCAGCAGTCCGGCTCGAACATGAGGGCTGTTTATGAAGAAGGCGGCATAAGAAAGCTTGAAAAGGCAGTTGAGGACACCTTCTCTATCAACGTTGATTTCTACGTTACCACCTCCCAGGAGAATTTCGAGAGCGTGTGCGACGTTCTCGGAGGAATAGTTTACACGCCGACAGTTCTGCTTTACAGGCTCTCCGAGAAGGACACCGAGGATATCTCGTATCAGGCAGGTGTTGCCACCACCATGACGGGCAGGCAGATAAGGCTGCTTGCTGACACCCCGGAGGTCTTCCCCGACGGAAAGACCGATGCGATCAAGTTCTTCGGAGATGCTCTTGCCCAGATGGTGAACAACGCTTTCCAGCAGATAAATCTTACAAAGAACAGTCTCGACAACATCTACACCCTGTTTGTTGCCGGCGGTGAGAGCAACTACACCAAGAACGACTACCGCCTGCACAAGAGCTACATAAACGAAATGCTCGACCACAACATCAAGCCCGCAGAGCTTCTTATCCCCGAGGGCTCATGGGCTGACGACGGCGGATTCTACGTTGACAGCACCTTCGTCAACGAGCTGATGGAGACCTACGAGGGTAAGGTCCCTTCTTAAAAGTCGCAGCATAACACATTGGAGGTTTGGTCAAATTGAAGCTGATGGTTATTATCCTTAACAAGCTCGATGCGCTCGAGTATCTTCTTGAGGGGCTTTCCGCTGCCGGTATCGGCGGTGCCACCATTATCGAATCCTCGGGAATGGCTATGACCCTCTCAAAGCTCGACAGCTCCTTCGTCAGCGCTTCTCTAAAGGCTCTTTTCAGCTCCGACGGCAACGAGGACAACCGCACTATCCTGTCCGTCATCCGCGACGATCAGCTCGACATAGCAAGAAAAGTTATCTACAGCACCGTCGGCGATCTCTCCCTTCCCAACACCGGAGTTATCTTTACCCTCCCCATTGATTTCGCCGAGGGTATCCGCAAAAACCGCAACAAACTCCCTCCTATATCGTCCGAGCAATAAAAATTTAAGCAATTATTTAAACTTTGTTAATGTTTGTCGCCCGTATCCCCTTGAAAATCGCAGTTTTATCTGTTATAATGTATTCAATACTTTTAATGAAAGGCTGGAAAAACAAATTTCCGGTCTTTTTCATTGCCCCACGCTCAGCCCTCCCCACAGCTCCTGCTGTTCGGGCTTTGTGCTTTGATGCTGCCTTGGTGCAGCTGGGGAAAACCTTTCTGAAGAAAGGTTATTCCCCAGACCCCTTTCCAAAGACTT
>CAMVOF010000009.1:0-28337 GCA_947169055.1 uncultured Clostridia bacterium | reverse complement strand
AGAGATATGAATGTTGATGTTATTGTAATGCATGGACCTACAGGTTGCTGCTTTAGAACAGCAAGACTTTTGGAAAGTGATGGGGTTCGTGTTGTTACTACGGGAATGTCAGAAAATGACTTTATATTAGGTGCTGGTGAAAAGTTAGTTGAAACATTAACTGAAGCTTATGATACATTCAAGCCAAAATTAATGGGAATTGCAGGTACCTGTGCCAGTATGATAATTGGTGAGGATTTAAAGGAAGCCATTTCAACTGCAGATTTACCATGTACTGTGATTCCAGTTGAATCTCATGGGGGTTCCGGTGAAGGTGACAATACTGTTGGGGCCATAATGGTTTTAGACGCTGCAGTTGAGTGTGGTGTAATTCCACAAGAAGAAGCGGACAGGCAAATTAAAATGCTTGAAAAAGCAACTGAAGTTGAAAAAACTCGTGGAATGGCTCAGGGAAAATATATTAAACCCAACTTCGGAGATTCTAAAGAAAAAGTAGCTAAAATCGTTGTAAAAGCTTTAAATGATGGAAAAAGTGTTGCTTTTGTTTTAAATGTTAAAAAAGAGACATCTTATTTATTTGCCGATATCATCAATTTTGATTATAATGAGATTAATCCGGATAATAAACCTATTTTTGTAGCCAATTTGGATGAAAATATTGGATTGCCTAGAATCAGACAGCATGCGGTCAATATTAAAAATCAATTGGATATTGAACCTGATTTCATTACTGGGGGTCTTGATGAATATCCCATAACGGCTAATGTTGCTGCAGATTTCTTAAAAGATAAAGATTTGGATTTGATTGTAGTATTTGGTGTTCCTCATGCATTTCCAATTGAAGAATTTGATGTTGAATCAGTTGCAGTAACGGATGGCCCACGTCTTGTAGAACCATTGAAGGACTTGGGTTATACTCATGTTGTTGCTGAGCTTGATGCACATTCAAAAACTTTAGGAACGGATGAAATTGTATTTTCAGACTTTGGTGGAATGATTAGATCAGCTATTGGGTGGATGGAATAATATGATAACAATTATTGACTATAAGAGTGGTAATTTAAAAAGCATTTCAAACGGATTTAAAAAGATTGGTGAGGAATTTCAAATAACAGATGATGTTGAAGTTATTTCTAATGCTAAATATTTGGTTTTGCCGGGTGTTGGTGCCTTTGGGTCAGCTATGAATAATTTAGAACCTTTCAGGGATGTTATTAATGAGCATGTCAATGATGACAAACCGTTTTTGGGAGTTTGTTTAGGCCAGCAAGTACTGATGGGTAAAAGTGAAGAAAGTCCCAATGCTGAAGGTCTAAATTTGTTTAAAGGCCATTGTGAATTCCTGCCTGAGGGAGTAAAGATTCCCCATATGGGCTGGAACAGATTAGATGTAGTTAAAAAATCTCCTATTTTGGAGGGAGTAGATAAAGAATATTTTTATTTTGTCCATTCATATCATGTAATTCCCGACGATGATGATATTATTGCAGGCACATGCGATTATGGAATAGATGTGGTAGCATCATTAAGTCAAAACAACTTATTTTCAACACAATTCCACCCAGAAAAAAGTGGAAAAGCCGGACTTAAAATTTTAAAGAATTTTGTTAATATTGAGGAGTAGTTAATATGGATATTGAAGGATTTGTTCGTGCAAGAATTGATGATTATTCATATGAAGATTTATCAATTCTTTTAGCAGAAAGAATAAGGGAATACAAAGATATTTCTGATGAAAATTCTGTAAAAATGGCTGAAGCAGTCATTGATGAAGTTTCAACAACTTTAAAATTAAAAGAAAGTGATGATGAATTCCTTAAGGAAATTGCTGAAATCACTAAGTCTGGTGTTGGAATGGGTGAAATGGGTGTTGGATCTCGCGGAGCAGGCGATTTCTTTGTTCACAGAAGAATTGCTGATATTGTAGCATCAACTAACACTGCATCTCTTGTAAACCCAACCGAACAGGATGATGGTGGAGTAGTGCGTTCAAGGGCAAAAAATGATGATGTTTATATAACTACTGCCGTAGATGGAATACATTCAAGATTAAGTGAATATCCGTTTTTAGGTGGTTTTCACGTTACAAGAGCAACTTTAAGGGATGTTTGTGTAATGGGAGCAGATCCAATAGCTATTTTAAGTGATGTTCACCTTGCTGATGATGGCGATGTTGGTAAGATATTTGATTTTACAGCAGGTGTTGCTGCAGTTTCAGAGCTTGTAAATGTGCCTATTGTTGCCGGCAGTACATTAAGAGTAGGCGGTGACATGGTACTGGGCGATAGGTTTGTTTCCGCTGTGGGAAGTGTAGGCGTTTCAGACTATCCTCCAACTGCACGTAAGGGCGCAACAAAGGGTGATGTAATCTTATTGACTGAAGGTTCAGGTGGAGGAACAATTACAACAACAGCATTATATAATGGATTTTTTGATGTTGTTTGGGATACAATGAATGTTAATTTCGTTCAGGCTTCACAATCTCTTTTTGAAGCTGATTTAGTAAAGGATATTCATGCAATGACTGATGTAACTAATGGTGGACTAAGGGGAGATGCCCATGAAATTTCAAACACAACAGGCGTTGGATTAGAGTTCTATGAAAAAGACATCAGAAATATGGTCGCACCAAATGTGTTGAACATGCTTGAAACATTGAATATTGATCCTTTAGGTGTTTCAACTGATTCATTGATGCTTGTAGTACCTGAAAATGTTGCTGATGATGTTAAAAAGACAGTTTCTGCAGCGGGTGTAGACATTTCTGAAATAGGTCAGGTCACTGACAGTGGAGAACCAATCTTGATTAAGGAAGACTCTTCAACTGAAAAACTTGTTCCTTTATTCAGAGAAGCTGCATACACAAAAATTAAAAAGTTAGTCGGTGATACAACACCTGAAGACTTTGAAATAATGCAAGAAAAAGTGCAAAAGGCATGTGAGGATGCAATTGCTAAAAAAGATAAGGTTATAAACTATATAAATAAAAATTAATTTTTTCGCACTTCCATATTTTTTAAATATATCTCTTTCTGGTCTTCCTTCATCCTCGAAACATACTCGGCAAGAGTTACGTTCTTGCCCTCGAAGGAAGAGGGGAAGAGCAGCAGGTCTTCAAGGGTATCCCTGCATGAAGCGTAGGACTGGTAGATGCCGAACTTGAACTGAAGCCCGAAAGCCTCGTAGAATTTCTCGTACTTCTCACGGTCGTTCTTCAGCAGCTTTGTCAGCTCGTTCTTTATGGACTTCTCAACGTTCTTGGCGATTATCTTCAGCTGTCTGTCGTGCTGCAGAAGCTCACGGGAGATGTTCAGCGAAAGGTCTTCCGAGTCAACGACTCCGCGGACAAAGCTGAAATGGTCGGGCAGCAGGTCTGCACACTTTTCCATGATGAGCACACCGCTGGAATAGAGCTGCAAGCCCTTCTCGAAGTCCTTGGAGTAGTAGTCGAAGGGTGCCTTCTCGGGGATGTACAGCAGAGCGTTGTATGTGGCAAGACCCTCGCTGCGGCTGTGGATGTGAGCCACGGGAGGATTGTAGTCCATGAACTTCTCTGTGTAGAAATTGTTGTAGTCTTCGTCGGTGAGCTCGTTCTTGTTCTTCTTCCAGATAGGAGTCATGGAGTTGAGGGTATCGTGCTCGATCGACTTAGTGGGCTCGTCGCTGTCCTCGGAATAATGTGTGTGCTCGATGTCCATTCTGATAGGGAAACGGATGTAGTCGGAGTATTTCTTCACCAGCGCCTGAATCCTGTACTGCTCCAGGAACTCGTCGTACTTCTCGTCCTCGGTGTTGTCCTTTATCTTGAGGATTATCTCCGTGCCGAAGCCGTCTTTCTCGCATTCTTCGATAGTGTAGCCGTCGGTGCCGTTGGACTGCCATTTCCATGCCTTGTCCGAGCCGTAGGGCTTGGAGATGACCGTAACTTCCTTAGCCACCATGAATGCAGAATAGAAGCCCACGCCGAACTGTCCGATTATGTCAACGTCCTCGCCAAGGTCGTTGTCGTTTTTGAATTTCAGCGAGCCGGAGTTTGCGATGGTGCCGAGATTGTTCTCAAGCTCCTCTTCGTTCATGCCTATGCCGTTGTCGCTGACCGTCAGGGTACGGGTCTCCTTGTCCACAGTCAGCTCAATGGAGAAATCGTCCTTGTTAAGTCCCATTGAGGTGTCGGTGAGGGACTTGAAATAGAGCTTGTCTATGGCGTCCGAAGCGTTGGAGATAAGCTCGCGCAGGAATATCTCCTTGTGAGTGTAGATAGAGTTTATCATCATGTCGAGCAGGTGTTTGCTCTCTGCCTTGAATTCCTTTGTCTGCATATATAACGTCCTTTCTTTCGATCCGGTGCTTTCAGAAGGCCGGATATAGTTTTTAGCACTCGCAGCCTTTGAGTGCTAACTGCAATTCTTATTATACCAGTTCGCCTGCAAAAATCAATAGGCGTAACACAATAGCTCAATTTTGTTTACAAATAGGAAATATTTGTCCGTAAACACAGTTTGCATTTCCGCTTCCGCTGTGTTATAATATATATGATCGTTTTTTCTCATACAGTTTTTCCATAGGGGGTTAATATGGACCTTACAAATCTTTTCGATAAAAAACCGCAGTTCTCGCTGGAGATATTTCCGCCCAAGAGCCACGCCGGCGGAGTTGAAACAATATACGAGACCCTCGACGAGCTTACAGAGCTTCGTCCGGCATTCATCAGCTGCACCTACGGAGCAGGCGGCAACCGTGCCGATACATCCACAGTCGATATCTGCTCCATAATCAAAAGCAAGTATTCGGTGACACCCATAGCTCACCTCACCTGCGTGAACAATACCAAGGAAGATATAGACGAAGTTTTAAGACAGCTGAAAAACGCAGGGGTCGATAATATCCTTGCCCTCCGCGGCGACCTCAAACCCGGCGAACCGCCGAAGAACGACTTCCGCTATGCCAACGAGCTGGTGGAATACATAAAAAGCAAAGAGCCGGGCTTCTTCATCTCGGCAGCCTGCTATCCCGAGGGACATCCCAATTCACCGGACCTCGTAACCGATGTGCTGAACTTAAAGCGCAAGGTGGAAGCCGGTGCCGGACACCTGATGAGCCAGCTGTTCTTCAATAACGAGGATTTCTACCGTTTCCGCGAACGCTGCTCTCTTGCAGGCATAAGCGTCCCCATAGAAGCAGGCATCATGCCCGTTACCTCAAAGAACGCCATTATGCGTATGGTCTCCATGTGCGGAGCATCTGTCCCCGCAAAGCTGGCAAGGCTCCTCAACCGCTTCGAGCACGACGAGCGTGCCCTTGAAGATGCCTGCATAGCCTACGCCATAGACCAGATAATCGACCTCATCGCCAACGACGTTGACGGCATACATCTCTACACCATGAATAAGCCCCATATTGCAAAGCGCATCTTTGCAGCGATAGATTCTATGAGATAAAATATATATTCAAAAATCAGAAAGGAGGCGGCAGAACAGCGTGGACTACAACGACGGCTTCAATAATATAAACGAAGACAGCGAAATGAACAGCCGACCGGAAAGCAGCTTCAATCAGCAGAACGGATACGATCAGAGCAGCTATAATAACGCCAATGCCGATAACGGCTATAACCAAAACGGCTATAACCCCTACAATACCGGCAACCCCTATAACCCATATAACAACGGCAATAATTACAACGATCCGTACAACAGTAACTACAATAATAATTATAATAACAATTACAATAATCCCTACAATAACAACTACAACAACGGCAGCAGCTTCAACCCCTATAACGGCTGGAACAGCTACGGCCAGAATAACTTCGGCGGACAGCGAGGCTTTGGCGGCTATAACAACGGCTACAATAACGGCTTCAACGGCTGGAATAATTTCAACTACGACCAGCGGGGCTATAATCCCCAGTATGCACAGCTCGTGGAGGCCCGCAGGCTGGAGAAAAACTCCCTGCTCAAAAACTGCACAAAGCTGGGTCTGCTGCTGATCCTCTATAACATCCTGGAATACGTTTTCATCTATTTTTATTATATGATAGTGGCCTCTGTCGCCGATAATCAGCTCTATCTCTCGCCCTGGGCAGCGATAGACTACCTCCGTGCCCACAGAGAGATCGTGGATACCACTACTTTCTCAATGGGCGGAAATATAGCGGTGGTGATACTTTCGCTGATCGTGGTCATGCTGGTGGCGATCTTCCCAATGAAGATAAGCTTTAAGGAAATGCTGCGGCCGAACAGGAAAAACATCACCGAGGGAGTAAAATGGTTCCCGATGTGCATGGCGCTGAATATCACGGTGTCGGTCATCGTGGCGATATTCTCCGAGTACCTTCGCACCATGGGCGTGACTATCCCGGATGCAGATTTCTCCATCTCGACCCCAAGCAGAGCAGCTCTCATTATGCAGTTCTGCTACGTTATAGTGGTGGGCCCTCTGGTGGAGGAGCTGCTCTACCGAGGGATAATCCTGACCCTCTTGAAGCCTTTCGGCAAGGGACTGGCTGTGTTCTTCTCGGCCTTCATCTTCGGCCTTATGCACGGCAATATCCCCCAAATGGCTTCTGCCTTCACCACAGCCCTTATCTACGGACTGGTGGCTGTCAGCTGCGATTCCATAGTACCCACTATCGTTATCCACATCCTCAATAACGTTGTGGCGAGCTACCCGGATTTCGCCGACGTTATGAACTGGAGCTATTCCACGGAGATACTCCTTGCGGTAGAGATATTCATAATCTTCATCGGAGTGTTCCTTGCAATGGGATTCAGCTGGAAGCTGGCGATAAAGGATAAAAAATATGCCATGACCTTCGGACAGCGCTGTTCCACAGTCTTCACGAACATCCCCATGGCACTCTATTTCCTCTATTCTTTTGCGATGTTAGCATTGGATATAGCAAAGGTGAATTGACCCGATCCCCGAAAGCACATCACAGCTTTCGGGGCTTTTTCTGTCAGTTTCAACAAATTCAGAGAAATATTTTCTATTAAAAAATCATTAAAAAACTGTTGTCAGGGTATTCCATTTTGGAAAAAAATATGATATAGTATAAATATATATAGGCTTTTTAAGGCCTGAAACGTTCCGGCTGATGAAAAGAGGTGGGGTATGAGCGAGAAAGATACTAAGAATGGTATTAGCAAGCGCGCTTTTATGATCGCGCTGGTGCTTTTGCTGCTGACCCACATCCTCATGGGCGTAACTCTTGTGATACTCTCGAAGAACAAGCTGCGCAATCAGATCGAGGAGCGTATGCTGGATATCGCAAAGACCGCAGCCTTCCAGCTTGACGGCGACGAGCTCAAAAACCTGACAGCCGCCGATGTCAACACCGAACCCTATCAGAAAGCCCTTACCACCCTGAGATCTTTCCAGGTGAATATCCAGCTTGACTACATCTACGGCTTAAAAGACAACGGCGACGGCACATTTTCCTTTACCATTGACCCCGATCCCGATTCCCCGGGTGAGTTCGGCGAAAAGGTGGAGACCACGGAAGCTCTTAAAAACGCAGCCAACGGAACGGCGGATATCGACAAGGAAGCACATACCGACGAGTGGGGCAGATTCTATTCCGCCTATTGCCCGGTGTTCGATTCGGACGGAAATGTTGCCGGTATAGTCGGAGTCGATTTCAACGCAAATTGGTTCGACGATGCCATAAGCCTCCACATAGCCGCTGTTATAATCATAACAATGGTCGCCATGACCATAGCTATCGTGTTCACACTGATAATGCGCACGACAAAGATCGAAGGAAGATACAAGGAACAGCTGGAGGAAACTCTCCAGAGAGAGCATGAGCAGGAGCAGGAGCTTGGCTCGGCAAGGCATCTGGCCTACACCGATCCGCTGACGGGAGTAAAGAACAAGCACGCCTATCTCGAAGCCGTAGAGCGCATAAACAAAGGCGTTGAGGAGGGTTCGATAACAGAGTTCGGAGTTATAGTCTTCGACATCAACGGATTAAAGAAAATAAACGATACCCTCGGCCACGAAGAGGGCGACAATTATATCAAGGAAGGCTGTGCTCACATCTGCGGCAAGTTCTGCCACAGCCCTGTTTTCAGGATAGGCGGAGACGAATTCGTCGTCCTGCTCGAAGGCTCGGACTACGCCCGCAGAGATACCCTCCTGGGTGAATTCGACAGGGAAGTGGAAGAGAACCGGGGAACACGTTCCGCAGTAGTTTCCACAGGCCTTGACATCTACGACCCTGCCAAAGACGACGGCTTCAAGCCCGTCTTTGAGCGAGCCGACAAGAAAATGTACGAGCGCAAGATCTACCTGAAAAAGCGCAAATAAAACGACAAAGCCCTTGCACACCAAATGTGCAGGGCTTTTTGCTTTTATAATATTAGCATAAGGAGAGGCTTGTCCGAGCGCCCCCAAACCCCTTCGGTCACACATTTAAAAAGAACACTCGCAGCAAAAGCAAGTGTTCTTTGTTTCATTTATTCCAACTTGAACTTTTCAAGGTCGGCGAAGAGAGCTTCAAGGCTCTTGCCGGCTTGCTCTTCAAGGCTCTGGTTCGTCGTCTTGTTTATCTGCTCGAAGGTGTCAGGCGGCAGGGGATTCTTCGTCAGCGCCTGATACTGCTCCACAGTCTCCCAGGGCTTGATGCCGATTATGGAGATGTTGTCCATGCTGCCGTTGCGGACAGCCAGCTCACACAGAGCTTCTATCTTCTCGCTGAAAGTCTTGCCCTCCAGCTCTAATGCTATCTCTATCTCGTCCTGAGAAACAAAGTCCGAGATGCCGTCCGAGCAGATTATCACCGTGTCGTCAGCGTCTCTGCCGAATGGCACCGAGAACTCGATGTGCTCGATATTCGGCCTTTGCAGCACGCTTCCGAGGGACGAAACTATGGCGTTCTTAAGCTCGGGAGAAAGCTCCTCCGCAGTCTCGATCTCGCCCTTTTCGTACAGGAATCTGCCGTAGGTCTGATCGACGGAAAGCTGCCTTATCTCGCCTTCTGTGTAGCGGTACATACGGCTGTCTCCTGCGTTGTAGCACATGGCAGTGCCGTTTTCATCCACCGCAAGCAGGCACAGCGTCGTCTGCATATTTATGGTATCCTGCTTTGAAACGCCGGTGCGCACTATCTTGTTGTGTATCGACATAAGGGTGTGGTCGAGGTCAACGGATGAATCGTAATCGAGGCACGAGAGACTGCTCACGCATATCTCCGAGGCAAGCTCGCCTGCCTTTTCACCGCCTACGCCGTCACAGACAGCAGCCAGGAACGGTGCGATGCAGACCGTTGAATATCCGCCCTTTGTCACACAGACCCGGTTCACCAGCAGGGAGTCCTCGTTGTGAGAACGGTACTTTCCCTTGTCGGTGTATCCGTAAATGTAGTAGTTCATATATCTGTCCTTTGATCTTTGAATTGCAAATTTTTGCTCAGAAGCGGTTCACTCCGTCAAGCTGTCTGCGCTCTTCAAGCTTCACCGAGCGTATCTTCTGCCGCAGGGGAAGGATCTGAGAAGGCGTAACGGATATCTCGTCGATGCCTATTTTCAGAAGATCCTCCGTCAGGGAAAGATCTGCTCCCAGCTCTCCGCAGATACCGACTTTCACTCCGCAGCGGTGTGCGTTGTCGCAGGTGAGAGCCATGAACCGCAGCAAAGCCCTGTGAGAGCGGTCTTCAAGATAATTCTCCAGCAGGATGTTCTGCCTGTCTATGGCCATAACATACTGTTCGAGGTCGTTGGTGCCGATGCTGAAGAAATCCACTTCCTTAGCCAGCTCGTCGCTCATTATGGCAGCAGCCGGAGTCTCGATCATTATGCCTATCTCGATGTCGTCTCTGAAAGGCTGGTTCTTTGCACGCAGCTGCATCTTTGCTTCCTCGATGAGAGCCTTTGCTCTGTGCAGCTCCTCAACGTCAACGATAAGCGGCAGCATTATCGCCAGCTTGCCGTAGACCGAAGCACGCAGCAAAGCTCTCAGCTGCATCTTGAACATCTCCGGCCTCATAAGACAGAGCCTTATCGAGCGCATACCGAGGGCGGGATTTGCTTCCTTTGAAAGCCCGAAATAGGATATATTCTTGTCTGCTCCTGCGTCCATGGTGCGGATGATGACAGTCTTGCCGTTCATCCTCTCCAGCACCTGACGGTAGTTGTAGAACTGCTCCTCCTCGTCGGGCATACTGCTTCGTCCGAGGAACAGGAATTCGCTTCTGAAAAGCCCTACTCCGCCGCCGTCGTTTTCAAGCACTTTGTCTATATCGTTTATTCCGCCGATGTTGGCAAAGACCTCTATCTCCGTGCCGTCGAGGGTCACGTTCTTCCTTCCCTTGAAGCGTTTGAGAAAATCGCGCTTCTTGGCTTCCTCTTCTTCAAGAGCCTCGATAGCCTTGGCCGTTTCCTCGTCCGGCTCAACATAGAGCTTGCCGTTGTAGCCGTCGAGCATGGCCTGCTTTCCGTGCATGAGGCTGAGGTTCCCGGCACCCACGCCGATTATGGCAGGAATGTTCATCGTCCGGGCGAGTATAGCCGTGTGGGAATTGGATGAACCGTAGCAGGTGACGATGCCCAGAACGTTCGAGAGATCGAGCTGCATGGTCTCCGAGGGATAAAGATCGTCCGCGCAGAGGATCACTTTCTCGTTGAGCACGATGGTCCTCATGGACTTGTCCTGAATATGCCTTATCAGCCTGTCGCTGACGTCTTTTATATCAGTTGCACGGCCCTTGAAATACTCCGAGGTCATCTTGGTGAAGGTCATGGAGAAATCCCTTGCGGTAAGGGCAACAGCGTAGTCTGCGCTGTATGTGTCCATGGTTATGCGCCTGCGTATCGTCCTGCAGAAGGAGTCGTCCGCAAGGAGCATCTTGTGGATAAGAAAGATGCTCGCTTCATTCTCGCCGACCTTGTCGATAGCCTGCTGATAGAGCTCGTCCAGCTCCGAAACAGCACGTTTGCTTGCAGCCTCGTATTTTTCAAGCTCGCTGTCCGTGTCGGTGACGGTCCGCTTGGATACGGTGGTCTCGTGCTGTCTGTGGTAATATATCTTTCCTTTTGCCATGCCGCCGAAGACAGGCTTTCCGGATAGCGTCTCCATAATTCTCCAACTTTCCTTATGTTCTTTGTTATTGCAGAATAATTCTGCTGTTCTGCTTGTTTGCTGTTCTGAATGAATACATAGATACCTATTATATATTTTATTCCATTTGGCATCAAATTACAAGAATTTCACCAAAAGTTTACATAATATTCAGAAAAATCAACAAAGCCCCGAAGCATAGAAGCCCCCTTTTCGGAATAATGATAAAACAGCGGCAGGGACAAGACTTTTCCCCGCCGCAGGACAGATGAAAGGAAGAACGCTATGCAGAAGGAAATGATGCCCCGGGCGGCTTTTGCCGAGCCTCTGGGTCTTACGGGCGAGGAGGCACGAAGGCTTTTGAACACCGGCGGAGAAAACACCCTCGACACCGGGAAAAAGCGCAGGGCTTTAGCTGTCTTTGCAGGGCAGCTAAAGGATATAATGTCGCTGATACTTATGGCTGCGGCTGCGGTCTCGGCGCTTATGGGACAGGCAGCCGACGCAATACCTATCCTTGCAATTCTCGTGATGAATGCAGTCCTTGGCTTTGTCCAGGAATACCGCTGCGAGAAGACCCTTGAACACCTAAGCGAGCTCACAGCTCCCGTTACCCGTGTCTATCGCGACGGCAGGCTGGAACGTCTGCCTGCTTCACAGCTTGTCCCCGGGGATGTGGTGGAGATCACAGCCGGCGACAGCATCCCTGCCGACTGCCTGCTCATGTCCGCAAGCTCCATGCTCTGCGACGAGAGCGCCCTCACAGGGGAATCCGCAGGAGCAGAGAAATGTCCCCACCGCGGCGAGGAAGAGCAGTCGGAGCTCGGCCTGCCCTATATGCTCTATATGGGCACGGTCTGCACCAAAGGCAGCTGCAGGGCAGAGGTCTGCGCTACGGGGAAGAAGACCCAGCTCGGCAGAGTTTCCGAGCTCATCGGCAGCTCCAAGGAGGAGCTAACGCCCCTGCAAATAAAGCTCCGGGAGCTTGGGCGTGTCCTTGCGGCTATCTGTCTTGCGGTCTGTGCAGCCGTTTCTCTTGCGGGGATATTAAGGGGAGAGCCTGTTTTCGATATGCTTATGACAGGTATCTCCATAGCTGTCGCAGCCATACCCGAAGGCCTTCCGGCCGCAGTTACAATAGCCCTTGCCCTTGCGGTAAGGCGTATGCTCAAACGCAAAGCCCTTGTCAACAAGCTCCATTCCGTGGAAACTCTCGGCTGTGCCACAGTCATCTGCACCGACAAGACAGGCACCCTCACCCAGAACCGCATGACCGTGGAGAAAATGCTGGTCTGCGGCCTTGAAGATACGGAATATACCGTCACCGAAAAAGGCGCTGAGCAGCCTGTCGGCGAGGCTTTGCCCTTTGCCGAGATGATGCTCTGCGGAGCTGCCTGCAACGATGCTGAGACCGTCCGCGAGGTGCCGAAAAACAGCCGCAACAGAGGCTCGGCCCGGATAGAAGGAGACCCCACGGAGACCGCTGTCCTCCTTGCTGCGGTTAGATGCGGTGCGGATATCGCCTCGGTGAGGAGCAGGCGTATCTCCGAAGAGCCCTTCGACAGCCTCACAAGGCGTATGTCCGTCACCGTGGGCTTCGATGAAAACAGGCAGGTGGTTTACCGCAAGGGGGCTCCTGACGTTATCCTGCCTGCCTGCTCATGGGTGCTGTCTGAGGAAGAGATCTTCCCCCTCACCGCCGACCGCAAAAAGAAGATAGACCGCTATGTGAGCGAACGCGCTGCCGAGGGGATGAGGGTGCTTGCTTTCTCCGAGCAGAGAGAGGGCAGGGAGGTCTTTCTCGGGGTAATGGCTATGAGCGATCCTCCGAGACCGGGTGCAGAGCAGTCTGTCCGGGAGTGCAGGCGTGCCGGCATCAGGACGGTGATGATAACCGGAGATCACAGGCAGACAGCCTGTGCCGTAGCCAGGAAGACAGGCATCCTCCGCAGCGGAGGTGTCTATACCGGAAAAGAGATAGAAGTCATGAGTGACCAGCAGCTTGCTGAAGCCTGCCGCAACGCCGAGGTCTTCGCAAGAGTGACCCCGGAGCACAAACTGCGTATCGTCAAGGCCTTCAAAAGCTGCGGACACGTCTGTGCAATGACAGGTGACGGTGTGAACGATGCGCCGGCACTGAAAGAAGCCTCGATCGGCGTGGCGATGGGAAAATGCGGCACCGACGTTGCAAAGCAGGCAGCAGACTGCATCCTCCTGGACGACGATTTCTCCACTCTCGTCAGCGCTGTAAGCGAAGGCAGGACTATCTACCGCAACATCCGCAAGTTCGTCCGCTATCTCATCTCCTGCAACATCGGCGAGGTGCTGACCATGCTTGGAGCTATACTTATGGGGCTGCCTATGGCTCTCGTACCCTCGCAGCTCCTGCTTGTAAATCTCGTCACCGACGGACTTCCGGCAGCAGCTCTGGGCTGCGAGTCCCAAGAAAGGGAGATCATGACCGAACCTCCCCGAAAGGAGAGCGACAGCTTTTTCAGCGGCGGACTGTTCTACAGAATGGCGCTGAGAGGCGTGCTCATCGGCCTGATGACCCTTGCGGCGTTCACCCTGCTTTTGGGCTCCGGGCTTGCTGCGGCAAGGACCGGGGCAACGGTGACTCTGATCCTCTCACAGCTCATCCATGTCTTCGAGTGCAAGAGCGAGACGAAGCCCCTGTACAGGCTGGATTTAGCGGACAATCCGCTGCTCATCGGGGCAGTTATCCTCTCCCTCGCAACGCTTATACTCTGCTTTGCGGTACCCGTCCTCTCAGCGGCATTCAGCCTTGTCCCCCTGACCTTCACCGAATGGCTCATCTGCGCAGCCCTCTCCGCCGCAGTGCCGGTCCTGGGGGTTTTTGTGAAGGTGTAGGTTCTCTTAACGTTTTGGGCAGGGGCTTCCCCCTGCCGTGTGCCCTGAGGGAGAAAACAGCAGGGGCGTACCTGCGTTTTCATGCCATGTGTACTCCCTCAGTCACCTTCGGTGACAGCTCCCTCTAAGAGGGAGCCGTTTTAGCTTCCATCTTAGAGGGAGGTGGATTGGCGTCGATCGAGACGGTGGGAGTAATTGTCTCCCCTGAAAAAGAACACTGAAGTGGTTCTTCGGGAGATGCCCGAAGGGCAGAGGGGTTCCTCACGGAACGTAAATCGCTTACGCTTTTTCCTGAGAGTTCTTACTCCCAACTTTAAAACGGCATCGCATTGTGCTTTCATCCAAGCCTTGCGATGCCGTTTTGATTGTGCTGTTTTATTTTGTCGAGCGCTGCCCGATTTGATCGGAGCGTGTGAGGGAATTAAATTCGGAACCGGCGAATGCGCTACGCGGTTGATGAAGCTTAGCTCGCGTGGGAGCCGTTTCCTTTCGCTCAACGTAAGCATGCGAAGCTTGCGTCACGTGTCAAGCGCTGTCGGGGCACCGACCGCCGTCGCCGCTGCGACCTATATTTCGCTGCGGTTTTCAAGCGCCTTGTACAGCGTTACCTCGTCTGCGTATTCCAGCATTCCGCCTATGGGCAGGCCGAATGCCAGTCTTGTTACCTTCACCCCGAAAGGCTTCAAAAGCTTCGAGACGTACATCGCCGTGGCTTCTCCCTCAACTGTCGGGTTCGTCGCCATGATGACTTCTTCAACTCCGCCTTCGGACACCCTGCCGAGCAGCTCCTTGATCTTCAGGTCGTCCGGCCTGATGCCGTCTATCGGCGAGATCAGCCCGTGCAGAACGTGGTAAACGCCCCTGTATTCCTTCGTCCGCTCAAAGGCTGCGATATCCTTCGGTGTCTCGACAACGCAGACCGTTGCGTGGTCTCTGCGGCCGTCGGCACAGAAGCGGCAAAGCTCGTGCTCTGTAAAGTTCATACACACCTTGCAGCAGCGGATGCTCTTCTTTGCGTTCAGCAAAGCCTGTGCAAATGCTTTGACATCCCCCTCGGGCATATCCATAACGTGGTAAGCCAGCCGTTGAGCGCTTTTCATGCCGATGCCCGGCAGTCTTGCAAACTGCTCGGAAAGCTCAACGAGGGGCAGTGCGTCGGTCTTTGCCATATCAGAACAGTCCCGGGAAGGAAACTCCGCCGGTGAGCTTGCTCATCTCTGCGTCGGAGGTCTCGTCGAGGGTCTTTACAGCCTCGTTGAATGCGCTCATGATAAGGTCCTGGAGCATCTCAACGTCCTCGGGATCAACGACCTCGGGCTTGATGTTGAGCTTGAGTACCTGTCTCTTGCCGTTGATGGTGATGTCAACAGCTCCGCCGCCTACAGAAGCCGAGAACTCTCTCTGCTCCAGGTCTTCCTGCAGAGTTGTGATCTCGTCCTGCATTTTCTGAGCCTGCTTGAGCATCTGGTTCATATTGCCCGGGCCCTTGCCCATACCCTGTGGTAATCTTGCTTTCATGTTTAAAAACTCCTTATTATTGATTTTTTATATCCACTTCGATGTCTGCCGAACGGGCTTTGCGTGCAAGCTCGCCGAGGGGGTCTTTTTTCTCCTCGATGCTCACATCCTTTGCCGGATACAGCTTGAACCCGAAGTTCTTTCCGTAATAATTATTGATTATCTGCTTGAGCTTTGAAGCGTCGTCGCCCCGTTCCACCAGCTTCTTGACGAACTCTCCTGCCGCGATGACGTAGAACATATCCCCCTCGATACAGGCAGAGCTGTTTTTAAGGAACGCTCCGATAGAGGGTATCTGCTCGTTTATCAGGGCAAGTATCTGTCCCCATTCTTCTATGGGGGTGAAGTTTCTGGGGTCGAATCTCACCGCAGGCTTCGGCTTCGGCTTCACGGG
Organism: uncultured Clostridia bacterium; assembly: GCA_947169055.1. Classification (GTDB taxonomy): domain Bacteria; phylum Bacillota; class Clostridia; order Oscillospirales; family Ruminococcaceae; genus FB2012. Next base: position 12,496 of record CAMVOF010000009.1, on the reverse strand, counting down.
TTCGGGCTTTTCCGTTTCATCGGCAGCCAAAACTTTTCCGGAAGCGAGGGCTTTTTCGAGGTTGGTTATACGCTCTATCAGGGGAGTGAGGTTCACCGCCTGTACAGCGGCCGGCTTTGTGGGCTCGCTGGTCTCGGGGGTGCCGGGCTTCCATGAACAGAGCTTGACCATACACATCTCAAGCTCGATGCACTTGTTCTGCGTTCTTGCAAATCTTTCGGAGCACTGCTGCAAAATGCCGATATAGGCAAAGACAGCCTCGTGGTCGATATTTGCGGCAATTTCCTCCAGCTTTGTCATTTCTTCCGGCAGGCAGACGATGAGCTCTCTTGCTCCCTTTCCTGCCCGGAGTATCATGACGTTTCGCATCTGTGTTATAAGCTCCGAGCAGAGCACGGTAAGGTCCTTGCTCCTGTTGTAGAGGTCGTCCACATAGTGGATAGCCTTTGCGGTCTCGTGCTCGGTAACTGCTTTGAGTATCTCGAAAAGATAATCCCTGCCGGCGATGCCTGCCGCATCAGAGACGGTCTCAAGGGTTATCTTGTCCGAATAGGCGACGCACTGGTCCAGCAGCGAGAGAGCGTCTCTCATACCGCCGTCGGAGAGCCTTGCGATAAGCTGTGCCGCATCGTCATGGAGCTCCAGCTTTTCCTGCCCGGCTATATATTTGAGCCTTGAAACGATGTCATCCGTCATTATCCTGTGGAAGTCGAAGTGCTGGCATCTGGAAACGATAGTCTCCGGGACTTTATGGACTTCCGTGGTGGCAAGGATGAACTTGACGTGGGGAGGCGGTTCCTCCATTGTTTTCAGCAGAGCATTGAAAGCTCCCGGCGAGAGCATATGCACCTCGTCGATTATATAGACCTTATACTTGCAAAGCTCCGGGGTGTAGTTCACGCCTTCGCGGAGCTCTCTTATATCATCCACCTTTGAATTGGAGGCTGCGTCTATCTCGATGATATCCGACAGCGTGCCTGCGTCTGCGTTTTTGCAGATATCACATTCAAGGCAGGGCTCGCCGTCAGAGGCGTTGGGGCAGTTCACGGCCTTTGCGAATATCCTTGCGCAGGTGGTCTTTCCGGTGCCTCTCGAGCCCGTGAAAAGATAGGCGTGGGCTGTCTTGCCCGACTGTATCTGGTTGCGCAGAGTGGTGGTTATATGGGGCTGCGAGACAACGTCGTCAAAGGACATAGGTCTCCATTTTCTGTAAAGCGCCTGATACAACTCCTCACCCCCGCTTTTTTATGATCCTTTATAATCCGAGAATTTCCTTGTTTTTCCTTATTCGCTCCATAAGAGAGGACGTCCACTCCTGTACGAATTCATCTCCGCAGCAGTATGAATAGACGTACTGCTCGTCCGTCATCGTGAATGTATATCCGCTTGCGGCGAATCTTCCGCTTGATGAGTCGCTGAAGAAATCGGTGGTATATACATATTTCTTTGTGACTTCTCCGTCCTTGAATCCTATCATTTTGGCGTAGCTGTACAATTCGTCCTCGCTGAGCTCTCCCTCGTCAACATTGGCAAGGAATCCGTAGCTGCCGTCATCCTCGTCCTTGTATATGGTGATCATTGCGGAATCCACGCCGTAGCACATCACCATAAGATCGGTCTTGGAGACGCATTCGGCTTTGCCGTCGATATAAGCCCAGAGCTCGATATACCTGTCGTAGCCCTTGGTCTCGTCGTTGGGGTCGGGAGTGGTGGCAAGTATCATCTCGTCAACTCCGTCGCCGTCCATGTCGATGATCTCCAGGTACATAAGCCCTATGGCTGTGGTGCCGTTCCCGTTGTCGTAGGAGTTCAGCCACATCTCGCCGTACTCGGCTTCCTTTTCCCTGACGACCGGCGCAAAGGCTTCGTGAGCCTTGTCGTTATCGCTCTTGAAGACCTCGTCGGGCTCTATGGGCGTAACGTCTTCCTTGCTGTCGTCCTTGTCGTCATCCGGCTCGGCAGGGAACGGGTCTTCGTTCCTGTCCTTATCTTCGCCGGAGCTTTCCTCTGCGTTGTCCGAGCCGTCCAGGATCTCGATATCGTCTGTTTCCGACTCTTCTGCCGAGGAAGACTTCCTGCTCCTGCCGCTGTCCTTGTCTGAGCCGCTGTCTTTCAGCAGCAGCACCGCCGTCACTATCCCTGCGATAAGAAGCAGGGCTGCAACAGCTATGATTATGGGCAGCTTGCTTGACTTCTTCCGGGCAGGCTAGGGCTGCTGTGCATTTTGCCGGGGTCTTATCTGCTGCACCTGCTGCACCTGCTGTACTTGCTGCACCTGCGGCTGAGGCTCTATGGAGAGCTTTCTTCCGCAGCCGTTGCAGAACACAGAGTCGTCCGCTATATTCTTTCCGCAAAATCTGCAAAACATAAACTATCTCTCTTTTCAGAAAAAATTTCGATCCGACATACAAGTGTGCAGGCGAAACTGTGTCACACGAAACAGTCCGTTTAATGCTGCTCGGTTCCCCGCCTGACATGGTTCACAGCGTTTCATTGCACAGGACCCGCACACCTGTATCTCGGATCGAAATAGCTGCGATCTTTCAGATACTTTATTCCGGTATTTACAATTATAACACAGGCAAACGGAAATTGCAAGTGTTTTTTTAAAAATCTCCCCATTTCGTCATGCACTGCCTGAAATAACAGCTTACCTGCCCTCTGCGTGATTTACTGAGGGAAACCTTTCTGAAGAAAGGTTATCCCTCAGACTCCTTTCCAAAGACTTTTAGCGATTTTTTGGCGAGGGTGTCATCTGTTTTCGGGGATACATAAAGATTATAAGTTTCTGCGTTCTTTGTGGGTCGATGGCACCCTCGCCAAAAAACATTAAAAGTTTTAGTGAGGGGGTTTGGGGGATGACCCTTTTTCAAAAGGGTCTCCCCCAACAGCCCACGCAGAATACAAGATAAACTGTTATTTCGGGCGGCACATGACGAGATCGGGGGTTTTAAAAGATCAGTCGTATATCTCTCGCTGCAATGTCCTGCGGCAGCTGTCGAAGTCTATGCCCAGAACGCTTGAGCCGTCCCAGCCGGTGCCGTAGGTGTACTGCTCGTCGCCGGGGATACGGAGCTGCTCGGTATCGTACTTCATAATGAACAGGGCTTTGTAGGTCAGCCCGTAGAGCTCACCCTTGGTCATGTTGGTCTGTATGTTCTCGCAGCAGGTGACGATGAATTTATCCAGGTCGAATATAGAAAGGTCTCCTGCCTTCTCCAGTATCTTCTTCACGACGGTGCGCTGTCTCTCGGTACGCTCGAAATCAGCGTTGCCCACATATCTCAGCCTTGCGTAAGCCAGAGCCTGGTTTCCGTTGACTTTGAGCCCCTTGCCGCCTTCTGTGAGGTAGTCGGTGCCGTACTCGTTCTCGAGATACCTGTTCTGCTCGCGCATGGGATCGCTCATGCCCTCGGCTTCCTCGTCTGTGATGTCCAGCTCGATGCCGCCTACGGAATCAACGATGTCTATGAAGGAGAAGAAATCAATATAGACATACTTGTCCACTTCGATGTCGAAGTTGTACTCGATAGTGTCCATGAGAAGCTCCGCACCGCCGTAAACATAGGCTGCGTTGAGCTTGCAGCAGTCGCCCTCGCCGTAGTATTCGCCGTCGCCGTCCAGGTCGTATTCCGGCAGCGTGACGTAGCTGTCCCTCATGAAGGAGGTCATGGTGGTGCGCTTCTTGCTCTTGTCGATGGAGAGCAGGATCATGGAGTCTGTCCTGCCCCGGGCTTCGGTGTCTCTTGTGTCCGAGCCGATTAGCAGGATGTTCAGCACGTCGTCGGACTTCATCGAAGCGGATGTGAAGTTCCTCTCGCCGTCCTTGAGATAAGTCACCTTGCCGAGATAGCGAAGGATGATGATTTGCAGGATCAGGAAAAGCACCAGAATTATTATCAGCAGAACGATGAAAAACGTCCTGACGGGGTGCTTTTTCTTTTCCTTGACGGCGTCTGTATTGCCGGAGCCGAATTTAAGCGGCTCGCTCCTGTTTATGTGCTCCTGCTTCTGGCGTTTCATTCTGCGCGCCTTCCTTTTTTGGGATGAGTTTTTCTTGGCGGAAGCGCTTCTCTTAACCGGCGGCTTATATCCGTCGGGCACTTCCTGGGACTGCAGGTCCGGGTCGTCGAAGGGCGAATAGTCATCACCGTCGCCTGCCATCTCGTTGAACTGTCTCAGCTGCTCCTCAAAAGCGAGCTGGTATTTATCTTTTACCGCATCGTTCCTTTCCTCGCCCTCAGGCACGGAAGGAGTGCGGCGTGTTTCGTCATTCATCAGGATCATACCTCCGAAATTGGTAACTGGTTCATCTGCCCAAATGGCAGCTACTATATTATAATACATAAATGTCGAATTGTCAATGTTTTAAATTCCCCCACCAGCTTTCAATAGGAGGTTGCCTCATCCTCCTATTGAAAGCTGGCGGGTGTACTAAAAAAAGCCTCTCCCAACGGCTGCACCGCAGCCTCATTCACAAAGGCGCCCACCTCCCTTAGAGGGAGGCCAAAATAAGCCTTGCCAAGCGCACGATTGAGACATTGGCGGGTGTACTAAAAAAAAGCTTGAAATATTGTTGCGGATGTTGTATAATATAAATTGGATATGTATGTTTTTTGAACTGTGGGGGTGCTGCGGTTGTTCAAGGCGGTTATTTTCGATATGGACGGGCTGATGGTGGATACCGAGAGGCTTTTGCAGCGGTTTTGGGTGGAGGCGGCGAATGAGCTTGGCTTTCCCATGAAGCCGGAGCACGTGCTGGATATCCGCTCCATGTCGGCGGCTTATGCCGAGGGGCATCTGAAGCGGCTGGTCTGCCCGGATTTCGACTACCCCCGGGTGAGAGCACGCAGGCAGGAGATAATGAACGCCTATATCCGCGAGCACGGCATCGAGAAGAAGCCCGGCCTGGATGAGCTGCTGGACAGGATAGCTGCTTCTCCCATGAAGGCGGCTGTCTGCACGGCTACGGACTATCCCCGGACGGAATGGTATCTCAAAAGCATCGGCGTGTATGAGAAATTCGACAGCTTCATCTGCGGCAACATGGTGAAAAACGGCAAGCCTGCACCGGACATATACATCCGGGCCTGCGAAGTTCTGGGGCTTGATCCCCGGGAGTGCGTTGCCCTTGAAGATTCGCCCAACGGCGTTATCTCGGCGGCTGTGGCACACCTGAACGTTATAATGATACCCGACCTCACACAGCCCTCAAGGGATATCCTGCCGCTGACCTATGCGGTGTGCGAGAGCCTTGACAAAGCCATAGACATCATCTTCGATAAGACATAAAAGAACAGGAAAGGAGAGAAGGCAATGCCCGATCTCAGCGAACTCAGACAAGGGATAAACGACATAGACAAGCAGATAGAGCAGCTTTTCAAAGAGAGGATGGAGCTCTGCGTTCACGTTGCGGAATTCAAGAAGCAGAACAAGCTCCAGATCTTCCAGAGCAGCCGCGAGGATGAGATACTGGAGAGAGTGAAGAACGATATGCCCGACTGGCTTGGAGGAGGCTCTCAGGTGCTTTTCTCCACGCTTATGGACATATCGAAGCTTTTGCAGTACCAGCGCGTGTTCTCGGAAAGGGACGAGATGAGCTTCAAGCCCCTTGACCTCACCAAGCCTGCAAAGGCGGCTGTTCCCGGCATAAGCGGAGCCTACGCCCACATCGCCTGCGAACAGTTTTCCGGGAACCTGACGCCTGTTTTTTGCAGCAGCTTCCGCAAGGTCTTCAAGGCCGTGGAAAACGGCGAGTGCGAGTTCGGCGTGCTGCCTATCGAGAATTCCACGGCAGGCTCTGTTGTACAGACCTTCGAGCTCCTCAAAGAATATGACCTGCGCATCTGCGCTACGACAAAGCTCACTATCTCCCACTGCCTTGCGGTAAGACCCGGCATGAAGGAAGAGGACATTGAGAGCGTTTACTCCCACGAGCAGGCTCTTATGCAGTGCTCGCGGTATCTCCACGACGGCAGATACAAGACTATGCGTTCCGCAAGCACTTCTCTTGCTGCGGAATACGTTGCAAAGACAGACGAGCCCTGTGCAGCCATATGCTCGGAGAAATGTGCAGCCGAGCAGGGCTTGACCGTGATTAAGCGGGACATCGCAGACGCCAGGCACAACTACACCCGGTTCATCCTCGTTTCCAAGGAGACTCTCTGCCCCGAGGGCGCAGACATAATAAGCGTGTCTCTTGCTCTGCCTCATCAGAAGGCTTCTCTCTACCGCCTGCTGACAAAGTTCTCGGCAGCCGGACTGAACCTGACGATGATAAGCTCCCGACCCATAGCAGACACGGATTTCGATGCTGTGTTCTATCTGGATTTTGAGGGCTCGATATGCTCTCCCCAGGTGGTGAAGCTCATCGACGAGCTGAGATACGAGCTGTCCTACTTCAAATTCCTCGGCAACTATTCGGAGATAAAGCCCAAAGGAGGCAAGAAATGAAAACAGTCATTATCCACGGCCAGAGCCACACAGGCTCCACCTGCCACACGGCGAGGCTCCTTGCGGAAAAGATAGGCGGAGAGCTTACGGAGTTCTTCCTGCCGAGAGACTTCGGGGAATTCTGCGCGGGCTGTTTTCAGTGCATGAACGAGTCCGAGACCAAGTGTCCCCACTACGAAAAGCTGGCACCCATAACAAAAGCTCTCGACGAGGCTGACGTGATAATCCTTGCGAGCCCCGTATATGTTTACCACGCAACGGGAGCGATGAAGGCCTTCCTCGACCACTACGGCTACCGCTGGATGGTACACAGCCCCGAGGGCTCGATGTTCAAGAAGCAGGGCGTCTGCATAAGCACGGCAGCAGGTGCCGGGATGAGATCGACGAATAAGGACATGAAGGACAGCCTGTTCTTCTGGGGCATCGCAAAGATATACAGCATAGGCCTGGGAGTCGCAGCGGCTTCCTGGGAGGGGATGCCCGAAAAGAAGAAGGCGAAGCTGGATAAGATGACAAGCTCCGTGGCGGCAAAGATACGCAGAAAGCAGGGCAGGGTCAAGCCCGGGCTGAAAACAAGGGGACTGTTCTTCATAATGCACCTGATGCAGAGGAACGGCTTCAACGAACGTGACGTAAACTACTGGAAGGAAAAGGGCTGGACGGGAAAAGCACGCCCGTGGAAATAAGCCCTCTGAGGGACTATGATAAAGACGGAAAAGACAATGAACGCCGTTAAGAGGCTCCTGCTGAGTCCCGGCTCGGCTGTGGTGACGGGATTTTTCTGCGGTGCAGCTTCACGCTTTGCCGAATACAAGGATTCCTTCGCCGAGGACTTCACATCCCGGCTTATGCTGTGGGTGCTGATATGCGTATTCGTCACCCTGATCTGCGAGACAAGGAAGCAGGCTGTGATCTTTGTTGCCTGTTTTGCAGGCGCTATGATCGTAACGAATTTTGCGCTGTGGTATTTCCTGTCCTCGATCTCCGAATATGCTCCGCCGACAGTGCTGAGGCTGATCTGCTGGATAGTCTTCGGAGCTTTCGCCCCCGTCGGGGCCATGTGTGTATATATGACGAAGACCCACAACCTGCTGACCATAGTTCTCCGCCCGGCGATAATCTCCGTCCCCCTGCTGATAACCATTATAGCCTTCCGCAGCGTCGTCATCCCGGACATAGTCTTCGCCGCAGCCGTGACATATCTTATCTACTTCAAGAAGCTCGGCAGGACAGATTCTTTTTAATAAACCCACCGGCTTTCAAAGAGGGAACACCCGTAGGGCAGGGGCTTGCTCCTGCCGTGTGACTTTAACGCTGCTCAATTTCAGAACGATATGAAAAAACGGTACTGCCTTGCGCAATACCGTTTTGCTTTTAGGCAACACCGCACGACCCCTGTGCATCAGATGCGCCGTCCAGATTTTCGTCAGATTGCCTAAATTCGACGCAGGCTTGCTGACGCAAGTCAAGGAGAATTTGGGTAATATGACGGAGAGCTGGCAAGCAGATGATGTGCAGAGGCGTTAGCCGCGGGTCGTGCGGTGTTGCCTTTATTATTCCGCTTTGCCCTTCTGCGACTTGAAGATCACTCCCGCTACCGCAGGGCCTGCATTTATCGCGATAGCCGCTCCGATCTGGAAAAACTCGGTGGGCGGATAGCCGAGACGCTTCGTTATCGCCTTTGCAAGCTCGTCCCTTGCATTGGTGTCGCTGCCGTAAACCACACAGTACGGTGTCTTAGGGATTATCTCGCTTGCAGTCAGCTCGATTATCTTCGGGATGACTGCCTTGTCTCCCCGGACTTTGGTGTGGGTCTTTATCTCGTGGTCGTGGATCCTCATTATCGGACGGAGTCCCATAACCTCTCCCACAAAGGCAGCTGCCGAGGGGATACGTCCCGACTTACGGGCGTATTTCAGGGTGTACATAGCAAAATAGATAACGCAGCTGTGTATCCAGTCCTCGATGAAGGTCACTATCTCCTGTGCCGAGCAGCCCTTCTTTATCTTGCCGCAGGCCTGGATCAACGGGAAGCCGTAGCCGCCGGTATAGCCTTCGCCGTCGATGTTGTAGATGTTGAACCTGCCCTTTGCTTCGGGGTTGTTCTCGAAAAAGCTCTCGGCTGCCATGCAGGCGTTGTTATAGGTGGAGCTGCCCTTGCTGTTTATGGTGACGTTGATAAGGTCGGTATAGCCTTCGGCATATACCCCTGCAAACAGTTCCTCGTACTCAAAGGCGGTTATCTGGGAAGTTGCAGGCACGCCGTCATACTCGTCCAGCATACTGTAGAACTTCTCGTTATCAAAATCTACACGGCTGACGTAGCTCTTATCGCCCATTGCGACCTTGAAAGGCACAACGGCTATCCCGAGTTCCTTTTCGTACTCCTCGGGTATATCGGAGGCTGCGTCGGTCATAAGCTTTATTTTTGCCATTTTATTATCTCCTTTCGGATATTTGCTTTATCTATTCTTCCCATTCGGCCCTTGTGAGGTGTCCCTCAAGGGTCAGCCCGGGATAATCCCACTGCCGCAGCACCTCATAGCAGGCAACGGCAACGGAGTTTGAAAGATTCAGGCTTCTCAGCGTTTCCCTCATCGGTATCCGTACGCACTCGCTCTTGTGTTTTGAGAGCAGCTCTTCGTCGAGGCCCTTGTCCTCTCTTCCGAACACAAGATAGACCGGCTTATCCCCGGGGTACTTTGCATCGCTGTGGACGTTTGTCCCTTTCGTTGTGAAGAAATAGAAGCTGCCGGAGTTCTTCTCAAAGAAACTGTCCAAATTACCGTACTCATACATTTCGAGCTTGTCCCAGTAGTCGAGCCCTGCGCGTTTCAGCTGCCTGTCGGTTATGGTGAATCCGTAGGGCTTCACAAGATGCAGAGCAGCGCCCGTGACAGCGCAGGTGCGCGAGATATTTCCGGTATTCTGGGGTATCTGCGGCTCGACGAGGACAATGTTCAGTCTGTGCAAGAGAGCTCCTCCTTTAAAGCGCAGAGTAATTTGAAAGCTCGTTCAGGCTCTTGAGCCTGTAAAGCTGCGGCTCGAACATGATCCCGTCTGTCCAGTCGGTGCCGTAGCTGTAGGTCTTTTTTATGGCAGCCTGTGTGAAGCCGGAGGCTCTGTCCATAGCGATGGGCAGGCTGTCTCCCTGCAAAATGCCGCCTATAAGGATGCTTGCGAACATATCTCCGCTGCCGGAATAGCTGATGGGAACATAGTCGTTCACGACTTTCCAGAAGCTTGACCGCCGCTTGTCGTAGCCCACGGTGCAGATACCGTTGGCGGAGGTCGGCACGCTGGTGATGACCACCATATCGGGTCCCAGCTGCGAGAGCCTTACCAGCCACGACTTTATCACCGTGGAGTCCAGCGTCCCTTCCGGGAACTTTTCGCCCAGCAGTATAGCTGCTTCGGTCAGGTTCGGGGTGATTATATCCGCCACTTCCACCAGCTCGCTCATCCTCGAGCAAAGCTCGGGAGTGTAGGTCTGGTAGCTCTGGCCGTTGTCTCCCATAACAGGGTCAACGACTTTCAGCGCCTTGGGGAAGCTCGTGAAAAACTCTTTACAGTGGTCTATCTGCTCGCTGGAAGCAAGAAATCCGCTGTATATGCAGCTGAATTCCGTGCCAAGTCTCTTGTAGTGGTCGAGAGCCGGAGCGATATAGTCCGTTAAGTCTCTCATCACGAATTCGCCGTAGCCCGTGTGTGCCGAAAGCACCGCCGTGGGTACCGGGCATACCTGTATGCCCATTGCAGAAAGTACGGGGATTATAACGCTCAGCGAGCATCTGCCTATCCCCGAGATGTCGTGTATCGCTGCGACCTTTTTGGGTCCTGTCATCAAGATCATTTCCTTTTTGCGCCGCAAAGACCTGAAGTTTCCTCTGTCCCGGCGCATGGTTTACAGTTCATTATAACATAATCCGCCTGATTTTTCAATAGTAATTTTAAATATTCTTCCGCCGTTTTGATATATCTTATTGTATTTTGTTGACAAATATTTCAGGCTCCCGGACAGCAGGACGCGGATATGCGCGCAAGGGCAAAAATCTCCCCGGAAGATCGGTAAAATCCTCTTGACTTTTTTACTGTTTATGATACAATAAAACTATAGGAAAACCGAGCAGAAGAACTGCTTAAATTCAGATCAAAAGGAGCGTATGATATGGAACTTGGAAAGCTTATGACCGAAAATGATTACTACGACGTGTTCAGATCGGGAGATATCGCCTACAACCTCTACAGGAAGCCGGAGTATAAGGAAAAATGCCTCTATGCAGCCCTTACCCACGCAAGAGTCGAGACAACGCTTTTGAATTATTCATCGCTCAAAATGTCCACTCTGCACGAGGTGAAGGTCATCGACGGCAAGTGGTGTAATGTAATGGATTGGATACAGGGCAAGAGCATAGAGATGCTCATAGCCGAGAATCCCGACAAGACCGACTATTTCCTCAAAATGTTCGTCGAGGTACAGTGCGAGATACACGACCAGTATATGCCGCTGCTCTCAAAGCTGAAGGATAAAATGGCAAGACAGATCAAGTCGCTGAAGCTGGACGAGATCAAGAAATACGAACTGCTCACAAGGCTGGATTCAATGCCAAAGCATATAAAGCTCTGCCATAACAGCTTCGAGCCCAAGAACGTCGTCGTCAACGAAGAGGGAGTCTATGTCCTCAACTGGGGACACGCAAGACAGGGAAATGCCTCGGCAGATGCCGCAAGAACATACCTGCTCTTGAAGCTCCATAACGAAGAGCTGGCCGACCCCTACCTCGATCTCTACTGCGAAAAGAGCGGTACCTCGAAACAGTATGTCCAGGCCTGGCTGCCGATAGTCGCAGCAGCACAGCTCGAGAAGAATATCGAAAGCGAACACGATTTCCTCATGAGCTGGATAGACGTTTTCGATTATCAGTAAAAGATCATAAAAGCCTGTCAAACGACGTGCAAATGCAAACCGCCAGGATGCAAAGCTGCTAAAGTGCAAAATGCCAAGCTGCATCCGTGTCTGAGGAGGCAGGATCTTACCTTGAGCGTCCGTGACGTCTTCGACGGCACGGAGCCCTTGAAAGCAGATGGCACCTCTATGATAGAGCGGCAATAAAAAAGAGGCACTATCTTATCTTGAGCGTCCGTGGCGTCTTCGACGGCACGGAGCCCTTGAAAGCAGATGGCACATCTATGATAGAGCGGCAATAAAAAAGAGGCACTATCTTACCTTGAGCGTCCGTGGCGTCTTCGACGGCACGGAGCCCTTGAAAGCAGATGGTACATCTATGATTGAATCGTAATAAAAAAGGAGGAAGAGGAAGATGGAAGATAATTTGTATGGTGTTGTTGATTCTGTCGAAGCCCTCGAAGCAAAGATAGCAGAGGTCAGAGCTGCACAGCAGCTTTTTGCCGAATATACGCAGGAGCAGGTGGATAAGATATTCAGAGCCGCCGCTATAGCTGCAAACAGTAAAAGGATAGAGCTCGCTAAAATGGCCGTCGAGGAAACGGGCATGGGCGTGGTGGAGGATAAGGTCATCAAAAATAACTACGCCGCCGAGTATATATATAATAAGTATAAGAATACACAGACCTGCGGCTTTATAGACGAGGATCCGGCCTTCGGCACAAAGAAAGTCCTGGAGCCCATAGGCGTGGTCGCAGCAGTCATCCCTACCACGAACCCCACATCCACCGCTATATTCAAAACGATGCTCTGCCTGAAAACACGCAACGGCATCATAATCTCTCCCCACCCGAGAGCAAAAAAGAGCACCATAGCCGCAGCTAAGATCGTCCTTGAAGCAGCCGTGGAGGCAGGAGCTCCCAAGGGGATAATCGGCTGGATAGACGTGCCCTCTCTCGAAATGACGAACTTGGTCATGAAGGAGTCGGATATCATCCTGGCAACAGGCGGCCCCGGAATGGTGAAGAGCGCTTATTCAAGCGGAAAGCCTGCCCTGGGCGTCGGCGCGGGAAATACCCCGGCAGTCATCGACAGCTCCGCCGATATCAAAATGGCCGTGTCGTCGATCATCCATTC